>VBDS01000191.1 GCA_005889085.1 Chloroflexota bacterium
CGTATCCGACGCTCTACGGCCCCGACGAGACCTTCAAGGTGGGCGGGTCCAGAGTCGTGCGGCAGAGCCCCAGGGACAAGGTCGCGCTGATCGGCGCGGGCGTGACCCTGCACAGCTGCCTCGCCGCGGCGGATGCGCTCGCGGCGAAAAAGATTCCCGCGCGGGTGATCGACCTGTACTCGGTCAAGCCCGTCGACGTGAAGACGCTGCGCGAAGCGGCGCGGGTCACCAAGGGCAGGTTCGTCGTGGTCGAGGACCACTACCCGCAGGGAGGCATCGCTGCCGCCGTGCTCGAGGCCCTGGCGGCCGACCCCGCGCCGCGCCTGGTGCATCTTGCGGTGAAGGACCTGCCGGCCTCGGGCAAGCCGGAGGAGCTCATGAACGCCGCCGGGATCTCGAGCAAGCACATCGTCGCCGCGGCGACGAAGCTCGTGGGCGCGAAGTGATGGCCACAGCCACTCCGCGGGCCGGGCGCGCGCAGGGCGCACTTCCAAGAAAATCGACCGCGATCAAAGAGCTGCGTGACATCGGCCAGTCGCTGTGGCTGGACAACATCCGCCGCCAGCTGATCAGCTCTGGAGAGCTCGGGCGCCTGCGCGATGAAGGCCTGACCGGGGTCACCTCCAACCCGACCATCTTCGAGAAGGCGGTCAGCGGCTCGACCGACTACGACGAGGCGATGGTCCAGCTGGTGCGGGCCAGGAAGAAGCCGGCCGAGATGCTGTGGGGGCTGATGGTCGAGGACATCCAGGCCGCCGCCGACACGTTCCGGCCTGTCTACGACAGAACGAAGGGCAAGGACGGTTTCGTGAGCATCGAGGTCTCGCCGACGGTCGCCAACAACACGCGCCAGACCATCAAGTGGGCAGAGGACCTGCGCGAGCGGTGCCGCCGGCCGAATGTGATGGTCAAGATCCCCGCCACGAAGGAAGGCGTGCCCGCGATCCGGGACCAGATCTCGAAGGGCCACAACATCAACGTGACGCTGATCTTCTCGGTCGACCGCTACGCCGAGGTGGTCGACGCGTACCTGTCCGGCCTCGAGACGCTGCACGGCAAGGGGGGAGACCTGACGAAGGTCGCCAGCGTGGCGAGCTTTTTCGTCAGCCGCGTGGACACGAAGGTCGACAAGACCCTGGCCGAGAAGATCAACGCCAGCTCCGATCCGAAAGAAAAGCAGGCGCTCGAGCGCCTCTATGGCAAGGCCGCGATCGCCAACTCGAAGATGGCGTATGAGCGTTTCGGAGACCTCTTCAGCGGGTCGCGCTGGGATCGACTGAAGAAGGCCGGGGCTCGCACGCAGCGCCCATTGTGGGCGAGCACCTCGACGAAGGACCCGCGCTACCCCGACACCTACTATGTGGAAGAGCTCATCGGCCCTGACACGGTCGACACGATTCCGCCACAGACGCTGGCCGCGTTCCGCGAGCACGGAGAGGTGCGGCGCTCCCTGGACGAAAACGTCGACCTTGCACGGCGTCAGCTCAAGCAGCTGGCCGAGGCGGGGATCAGCCTCGACCAGGTCACCCATGAGCTGGAGGTTGAAGGAGTTGAGGCCTTCACCAAGTCATTCGAGAGCCTGCTCGCGACGCTGGCCAAAGCGTCGAAGGACATACGCGCCGGCAAGGGGCCGCGCCAGTGGCACAGCCTGGGCCGCCTGCAGCCGGCGGTCGACGCACAGGTCGCGAAGCTGCAGAAGGACGATGCGCCTCGCCGCCTGTGGGCCAAGGACTCGACCCTGTGGAGCGCCGATCCGGCCAAACGCCAGGAGATCCACGACCGCCTCGGCTGGCTGGACGTAGCGGACAAGATGCTCGAGAAGTCGGCCGAGTTCCGCGAGCTCGCGGTGGCCGCTCGCAAGTTCACGGATGTCGTCCTGCTCGGCATGGGCGGCTCGAGTCTCTGTCCGGACGTGCTGAGGCACACGTTCGGCACGCTCAAGGGCCACCCGAAGCTCCACGTGCTCGACACGACTGACCCCGCGACGATCCTCGGTGTGCGGTCGAAGATCAAGGTTCCGACCTCGTTCTTCATCGTCGCCTCGAAATCAGGCGAGACGACGGAGACGCTTTCCCATTTCGCCTACTTCTGGGAGCAGACCAGGCAGAACGGAAAGCAGTTTGCCGCCATCACCGACCCGGGCTCGGGCCTGGAGAAGCTCGCGAAAGACCACGGCTTCCGCTGGAACTTTTCCAACCCGCCGGACATCGGCGGTCGCTACTCGGCCCTCTCCTATTTCGGTCTCGTCCCCGGCGCGTTGATGGGGGTCAACGTGGCCGAGATGCTCGAGCGCGCGATCGAGATGGAGCACTCATGCGCCGATTCGGTGCCGGTCGAAAGCAATCCGGGCGCGTGGCTCGGCGCGGTGATGGGCAAGCTCGCGACCCAGGGACGCAACAAGCTCACGCTCATCGCGTCGCCGAAGGTCGCGACGTTCGGGTACTGGGTGGAGCAGCTCCTGGCGGAAAGCACCGGCAAGGAAGGCAAGGGCATCGTGCCCATCGAGGGCGAGCCCGTGGGCAAACCCGCCGTGTATGGCGATGACCGCCTGTTCGTGTACATCCGGATGGACGCCGACCCGCCGCACCGAGGTGTCCAGGCGCTGGTGAAAGCGGGTCACCCTGTCATCACGCTGACGATGCGAGACAAGCTGGACCTGGGGGGCGAGTTCCTCCGCTGGGAGGTGGCGACCGCAATCGCGGGGTCGGTGCTCGGCATCGACGCCTTCGACCAGCCGAACGTCCAGGAGTCGAAGGACAACACCAGGAAGGTGCTGGCGAAGTTCAAGCAGGCCGGCAAGCTGCCGGCCGCCGACTCGATTGCGGCTGCGAAGGCGAAGCCGGGTCTCGCGTCGCTGCTCAAGCAGGCCAAGCGCGGCGCCTACTTCGCGATCATGGCCTACACCGCGCGGACGCCGGGCTCGGAGGCGGCCATCGCCGCGATCCGGAAATCGATCCGGGACAAGACGAAGATCGCGACCACCGCGGGTTACGGGCCGCGCTTCCTTCACTCCACGGGCCAGCTGCACAAGGGCGGGCCGAAGACCGGGCTCTTCCTGCAGATCGTGCAGGACGACGCCAAGGACGTGAAGATTCCCGGCCAGCCCTACAGCTTCTCGGTCCTCAAGCAGGCCCAGTCGCTGGGCGACCTGCAGTCGCTGACCTCGCGCCGACTTCCGGTTCTCCGGGTCACGCTGGGTCGCGATCCGGCGGCCGGTTGGCGCGGGTTGGCGGCAGCAGTAAGGCAAGCCGTCCGCTAGCAGCAAGTCCTCCGCTCGTTAGATGTATACTTATGATGTATGCGACGCACGCAGATGTACCTGACCGACCAGCAACGACGCCGCCTTTCAGTCATGGCGAAGGCTGAGGAGGTATCTGAGGCTGAGATCGTGAGGCGGATCCTGGATCAAGCCTTTGGAATGCGACCGGATCGCGCAGAGAAATTGGCTGCAATTAAAGAAACCGCCGGGATCATGAAGAACGCCCCTGATTGGCCGGAATGGCTGGAACGGGTTCGCGGAGCCGGAGCGGACAAGCGTCTGCGGGAGCTCGGCCTTTGAAGCTGTTCGACAGCACCGTTCTGATCGCACACCTGCGAGGCGTGCCTGCCGCGCGCGCGTTGCTGGAAGAGGCAGTCGACAGCGACGAGGCGGCTTGCAGCGTGCTGAGCAGGGTCGAAATCGAGGGAGGCATGAGGTCGGGCGAGAGAGCGGCAGTGGCTCGACTGTTCAGCGCTCTCTACCTTGAGCCAGTGTCGGATGCAATCGCAAGGCGGGCAGGCGAATATCTGCGCTCGCACCGCCGGTCGCATCCCGGAGTTGACATCGTCGACTACGTCGTAGTGGCGACCGCCGACGTGCTGGAGGCCGACTTGCTGACCTTGAACGTCAGACACTTCCCGATGAGAAAGGGCCTCAAGCCGGCTTTCGTCTGAGCTCGCCCGGCAGCCGATAGATCGCCGCGTGGGGCCGATTAAGCTTCCAGTTATGGAGATGGGCATGATCGGTCTAGGCCGCATGGGCGGCAACATGGCGCTGCGCTTGATCAAGCGCGGCCACCGCGTCGTCGCGTTCGACCTCTCCCAGGCCGCGGTACAAGCGCACGCGGCGCAAGGCGCTGTCGGCGCGGGGAGCTGGAAGGACTTCGTCGCTCAGCTCCAGGATCGCCCCCGAGTCATGTGGATCATGGTGCCCGCCGGCGACCCGACCACACAGGCGATCAACCAGCTCATCGAGCTCGGCGACCCTGGCGACATCATCATCGACGGCGGCAACACCAACTGGAAGGTCGCGCTCGACGACTGCGCCCGCATCAAGTCCAAAGGCATGCACTACATGGACGCCGGCGTATCCGGCGGCATATGGGGCCTGGAGTACGGCTACAGCCTCATGGTCGGTGCCGAGCAGGAGATCTACGACCACAGCCTCCCGCTGCTCAAGGACCTCGCGCCTGACGATGGCGGACTGGTCCACACCGGGCCGGAAGGCTCGGGTCACTTCGTGAAGATGGTCCATAACGGCATCGAGTACGGCCTGATGCAGGCCTACGCGGAAGGCTTCCAGGTCATGAAGATGTCGAAGTACTTCCCCGGCATGGACATGCGCGCCATCGCCGAGGCCTGGCGGACTGGCAGCGTCGTCCGCTCCTGGCTGCTCGACCTGATCGCGCGCGGTCTCGCCCAGGACCCCGACCTTGCGGGAATCAAAGGCTGGGTGGAGGACACAGGCGAAGGACGGTGGACGGTCGAGGCCGCGATCGATGAGTCGGTGCCCACGCCGGTCATCGCCGAGTCGCTCTTCGCCCGCTTCCGCAGCCGGATGGAGAACACGTTCGGCGACCGGATGCTCGCTATGATGCGGCAGCAGTTTGGAGGCCACGCGGTGGTCAAGGATGCCGCATCAGAGAAGTGACGGTCGAGGCTGCCCCTAATCCACTCGCGGAAGGCCTGCACGACTATCGCGTCGCGGACCCCGCCGTCATGGTCATCTTCGGTGCGACGGGAGACCTGAGCGGCCGCAAGCTGCTGCCGGCCCTGTACAACCTGGCCAAGCAGCGTTCGCTGCCCGCGGGCTTCGCTGTGGTCGGGGCGGCGATGGACGAGCTGACCGAGGACGCCTTCCGCAAGGAGGCCTCGGACAAGATCCACGCGTTCTCTCGCACTCAGCCGATCGACGACCGGGTGCTGCAGGCGTTTCTTGCCTCGCTGAGCTACGTCAAGGTCGATTTCGGCAAGCTCGACGACTTCAAGGCGCTCGGCCAGAAGCTCCAGGAGCTCGACAACACCAACCACATCCCTGGCAACCGGATCTTCTACTGCGCCACGCCGCCGCCGACCTACCAGACGATCACCCTCCAGCTGCAGGCGGCGGCGCTGAACGCGGGCAACGGGTTCCACCGGATCGTGGTCGAGAAGCCGTTCGGCTTCGACTTGAAGTCGGCCCGCGAGCTGACCCAGACGCTGCAGAAGGTGTTCCCGGAGGACTCCGTCTATCGCATCGACCACTACCTGGGCAAAGAGACCGTCCAGAACATCCTCGCCTTTCGCTTCGCCAACTCGATCTTCGAGCCGGTGTGGAACTCGAGCCTGATCGACTCGGTGCAGATCACGGTGGCCGAGGACATCGGGATCGAGAATCGGGGCTCGTACTACGACCACGCCGGCGCGATGCGCGACATCGTGCAGAACCACGGCCTGCAGCTCGTGACGCTGATGGCGATGGAGCCGCCCCTCGCCTTCCAGGCCAACGAGGTGCGCGATGAGAAGGTCAAGGTCCTGCGTGCGATCCGTCCGCTGATCGGCGAGGACATCGAGCAGTCCACCGTGCACGGCCAGTACACGAAGGGCTGGGTGCTCGGCGAGCAGGTGCCAGGCTACCGGGAGGAGAAGAACGTCGCGCCGGACTCGCAGACTGAGACCTACGCGGCGATGCGAGTGTTCGTCGACAACTGGCGGTGGGCCGGCGTGCCCTTCTACATCAGGGCGGGCAAGCGGCTGCCCAAACGGGTGACGGAGATCCGCATCCAGTTCAAGCGGCCACCCCACCTGACCTTCGGCCGTGAGGCGATGAAGGAGGTCGACCCCAACGCGATCACACTCCGGATCCAGCCCGAGGAAGGCATCTCGCTCAAGTTCGGGGCCAAGGTCCCAAGCGCGGGCCTGCGGATTCGCAGCGTGACGATGGACTTCCAGTACATGACGTCCTTCCTCGTCGAAGCGCCGGAGGCTTACGAGCGCCTGCTGCTCGACTGCATGATCGGCGACCCGACGCTCTTCACCAGGGCGGACGAGGTCGAGGCGGCCTGGACGTTCGTCGACCCGATCGAAGACGCGTGGCGCAACGGCCGGCCGCCACTCGGCACGTATGCGGCCGGAACGTGGGGGCCTCCCGCGGCGGAGCAGCTGCTGAAGGCTGACGGACGGGAGTGGCACCGGCCGTGAGCACAACGGTCAAGCCGACCTCAGATCCGCTCTGGCACGGCGAGGACGTGACCATCAGCGACGTGCTCGACGCGCTGAGCCAGGTCCGCGCCAAGTTCGCCCGCGACGAGGCAGGGGACGACGAGCTGGTCCATCCACGCAACTGCGTGATGACGCTGATCAGCGTTTCTCCGACCGAAGCCCACGAGCAGGTCGCTCAGCGGACGACCCAGATGATCGGCGCGCAGCACCCGGTGCAGGCGATCGTGATCCGGGAGGAGGCGCCGCTCCGCGGCCACCGCTTCGACGCCTGGATCACGGCCGAGGTGCAGAGGCCGGAAATGTGCTGCGCCAGCGAGTGCGAGATCGTCACGCTCCACGTTCGCGGCGCGGCGGCGGACCACCTCGCCGGGCTCATCGATCCTCTGCTGGTCAGCGGCGTGCCCACGTACCTGTGGTGGCTCGGCACGCCTCCCTTCGGCAAGCGCGAGCTGCTCGATGCCTTGCGCGTGGTCGACGGGCTGGTGGTCGACTCGGCTGGGTTCGACGAGCCGTTCAAGTCTTTTCACCGCATGGCCGGGTTGCTGAAGGTCGCGCATCACCGTCTCGGCCTCGCCGACCTTCAGTGGTCGCGATTGCGGCCGTGGCGGGAGACGCTGGCGCAGTTTTTCACGCCGCTCGATCGGCGTCCGTTCCTCTCGGGGATCTCCGAAGTAGGCGTCGACTACGCCGGCGAGGCGAGAGGCAACCGGATCGCGGCCGCGCTGATGACCGGTTGGATGGCGGGCGCCTTGGGCTGGAAGCTCAAGCGAGCCACCGCGGGAGGCGGTGGGGTGGTGGTCGCCCATTACGAGGCGGGCAACAGGTCGGTCGAGGTGCACTTCAGGTCGGTCCAGAACGACGACCTCGCGGCGGGCGAGCTGAGCGCGGTCCGCATGGCGGGCGCATCCGGCGGAGCGACGTTCCGGGTTTCGGTCCAGCACGACCCGGAGCGCAAGCGGATCGCGCCGGAGCCTTCGTATCGAACCCTGCATCCGTCAGGCGGGGAAGACGACGCGGGCATCGAGCTCGCGGAGCGCCGCGCCGAGTGGCACCGCGACGTGCTGCACGAAAACATCGGCTCGCTTCACCACACCGCGACGGGCGACGCGCCGGGCGAGAGCCGGCCCAGGCATCCGGTCGTGCTGACGAGCGAGCGGCGGAGGCCTGATTCAGGCCGGGTGCTGCTCACGATCATCGAGATCGGTGAAGGCGCGCCGCTGCGCCATGTCCAGCAGCTGGATCCGGAGGACGAGGCGACGCTTCTGCTCGACCTGCTGTCGACCGGAACGCACGACGAGGTGTACAACCGATCGCTGGCCGCCGCGTCGGCGCTGATGGAAAAGCTCTGAGCACTCCAGCGCGCGTTAGGCGCCTAACGCTCGTGTCGCCCTCGTCTGCAGCGCGCGTTTGGCGCCTAACGTTCGTATCGCTGGTGACGGTGTTCATTTGAGCGAGTTCGTCGTTCTTGCGACCGCGGAGGAGGTGGCGGAGGCGGCGGCCGCCGAGATCGCGCAGGCG
>VBDS01000192.1 GCA_005889085.1 Chloroflexota bacterium
CCGAACTCCAACCACGTCGCCCACCTTGATGCCGCGCGCGCTGAGCAGCGCCTGGAGCCGGCGGACGTGACCCAGGACCTCGACGAACGTGATCTCGACCCCCTCGTCCCAGACCGCGGCGGTCTCTCCGCCGCGCTCGGCGTTCGACTCCAGGAAGCTGATTGGGTCGTAAGGCCGGGTCACGACGTGACCTCGGCGATCCGGTCAGGCGTGAGCGGCAGGATCACGTCGGCGAGCGAGCAAGCGTCGGCGATCGCATTTGCGATCGCGGCGGTGGCGCCGATCGTGCCTCCCTCGCCGGCGCCTTTCGTGCCCAGCTCGTGCACCGTCGAGGGCGTCACCAGGTGCACGATCTTCACCTCGGGGGATTCACCGATGCTCGGAATCATGTAGTCGAGGAACGTCCCGCTGCGCAGCTCGCCGTCGGCGCCATACGCGACCTCCTCCATCACCGCGGCTCCGAAACCCTGCGCCACTCCGCCCACGACCTGTCCCTCGACGATGGCCGGGTTGATGATCACGCCGCAGTCCTCAGCGACCACATAGCGAAGGATCTCGACGGCACCGGTTTCACGATCGACCTCGACGAGGCAGGCATGCGTCGCATAAGGGTGCGAGGCCTGGACTGCGTCGTACGTCACCGACACGTCGAGCCTGTGACCGCCGTTTTCCGATTCGTCGGTCGTGGCCAGCTCCGGCAGGGTGGTGATGACATTCTTGCCGTCGACGACGATTTGCGAACCGCGAATGGACAATCGCTCAGCGGGCTGGTCGAGCCGCCACGACGCCGCGTTGAGAATTTCCTCACGCAGCAAGCCCGCCGCGCGATGTGTGCTCGTCGCCGCGGTCACCGAGCTCCGGCTCATGAAAGACCCGGTTCCGCGCCCGACAGCCCCCGTGTCGGTCTGCTCGACGACCACGCTCGCGAAGTCGACGCCGAGATTTGCCGCCGCGACCTGGGCCAGGGTCGTCTGCAAGCCCTGACCGATCGCGGGACAGGTGGTCTGCACGTGGACGCGGCCGTCGTGCTCGAGCCAAACGCGTGCTGTGTCCGTGCCCGGGATATCCGCCATGCCGCGGGCTTCGAAGGTCGCCGAGCCCGCGCCGGTGTACTCGACGTAGGAGCCGATGCCGATCCCGACCAGGCGGCCCTGGCCGCGCGCTTCCTCTTGCTCCTTGCGAGCGCCGGCGTAGTCGAATGCCTGCAGCGCCGTCTCGAGGGCGGCGGCGTAGTCGCCGGACTCGTACGGATGGTTCGTCACGCTGAGGTAGGGCATCCGCGCCGCCGGCACGAAGTTGACCCGCCGCACGTGCGCGGGATCCAGCCCGAGCCGCGCGGCGACCAGGTCCATGAGCCGCTCGTGGACCAGAACCGCGGTCACCATGCCGACGCCGCGATACGGGCCTTCGGGGCACTTGTTGGTCGCGACGGCGTATGAGTCGAACTCATAGTTGCGAATCTCGTATGGCCCCGGGATGAGTCCGGCGGTGCCCAGCGGGTCGAGCAGGGGACCGAACGGCCTTATCCCATAGGCACCGATGTTCGAGAAGAGCGTGGCGCGCAAGCCCAGGACCCGTCCGTCATCGCGGACCGCTGCGCTGAACTTCACGATCTGGTCTCGCGCGTGGCTCGCGGACATCATGTGCTCCGACCGCGTCTCGACCCATTTCACCGCGACATTCATGTGCATCGCGATCCAGGCCAGCAGGATCTCCTCGGGGTAAACCTGCGCCTTGATGCCAAACCCGCCGCCAACGTCGGTGGCGACGACGCGCACCTGCGTCTCGCCGATGCGCAGGCATTCGGCGACGGCGGCAGCGACAAGGTGGGGGACCTGGGTCGAGGTCCAGACCACTACGCCTCCCTCGTGGTCGGGCATGGCCACCACGCCGCGGCACTCGATCGGCGCGGCCGAGACTCGCGGATGCGTCACCTCACCCTCGACGATGAGGCCGGCTTGTTCGAACGCTCCGTCCACATCGCCGTACGTGCGGTGGGCCAGGTAGAAGAGGTTCTCCGGCACCGCTTCGTGGACGAGCGGCGCGCCCTCCGCGAGCGCGTCCTCGAGCGTGACGACCGCCGGCAGGGAATCGATCTCGGGTTGGAGCAGCTCGACGGCGTCGGCAGCCTGGTAACGGCTGCCTGCGACGACCGCGGCCATCATCTCACCTGCGAAACGAACGCGATCGCCGGCCAGTATCGGCCGCTCCGGCGCCACGGCGCCCGGGGTCGTCAGGTGGACGGCAAGCTGTCGGCACGAGACTTCGAGGTCGGCCGCCGTGAACACGGCGCTGACGCCGGCGGCGGCCTTGGCGGATGAGGTGTCGAGAGCTCGGATCCGGCCGCTTCCTACGGGACTGCGCAGCAGCGCCACGTGCAGGCAACCGTCGGGTTGGAGGTCATCGGCGAACTGACCCTCGCCCCGCAGGAGGCGACCGTCCTCGAGTCGCCTCAGCCGCTTGCCGAGAGGGCCGGCGTCAGCCATCGTCATGCAACGTTAAGGTCTTCCTCATCAAAGGCATCGCCTCGTTCAACGCCTTGCCACGCGCGGACGCGGAGGAGCAGCTCCACGCATGTTTCGCCAACCGAGTGTGGACGTCGCGCGTGGCGGGCGGCCGTCCGTACAAGACCTTCGCGCAGCTCCTGGCGGCCGCCGAGCTGGCCTGGCGCGACCTGAGCGACGCCGCCTGGCTCGAAGCCTTCGCCGCCCACCCGCGGATCGGCGAGGCAGGCGGCCACGCGCCGGCGACCTCCGAGCGCGAGCAGAGCACGGTCATGGAGGGCTCTACTGCGACGTTGACGGTTCTGGCGGCCGAGAATCGGGAGTATGAGGCGCGCTTCGGCCATGTCTTTCTCGTCGCCGCGAGCGGCCGCGGCGCTGACGAGGTCCTCGCCGCCCTGCGCGAGCGCATGGCCAACGACCCTGCCACGGAGCTCCGGGTCGCGGCGGCCGAGCAGCGTAAGATCACGCGGCTTCGACTGGAGAAGCTGCTGAACGCATGAGCATCTCGACCCACGTCCTCGACACGATGCGCGGCTCGCCCGCGGCGGGCCTGGCGGTCGCCCTGCACCGGCGCGAACCCGCCGGCGACTGGAAGGAGGTCGGTCAGGCCGAGACTGATGCGGACGGCCGCGTGCGCGAGCTCTCGGAGGAAGAGCTCGAGGCGGGGGAGTACCGGCTCGAGTTCGACACCCGGCCATATTTCGAGCGGTCAGGACTCGATCCTTTCTATCCGTCGGTGGCTGTCACCGTGAACTTCGAGGGCGGCCACCTGCACGTGCCAGTGCTCCTCAGCGCGTTCGGCTACACCACCTACAAAGGCACATGACGATCGTCCTCGGCGACAACCAGTACGGGAAGGCCGAGACGCACGTCGTTCGGGTCACAAGATCCGGAGCCACACACGACATCAAGGACCTCAACGTCAGCGTCGCCCTGGCCGGGGACTTCGCGGACACGCACCAGACCGGCGACAACAGCAAGATCGTCCCCACCGATACGCAAAAGAACACGGTCTTCGCCTTTGCCCGCGATCCCATCGGCGAGATCGAAGACTTCGGCATCCGCCTGGCGCGGCATTTCGTGGGCGAGTTCGCTTCCGTGTACAGGGCGCGTGTGCACATCGAGGAAGCCGCCTGGTCGCGAATCACCGTAGGCGGCAAGCATCACGACCACGCGTTCGTGCAAAGCGGATCGGAGAAGCGCCTGGCCACGGTCACATGCACGGACGACGGAACGTGGGTCGTCAGCGGTGTCGGCGACATGTTGGTCCTCAAGTCGACCGGCTCCGAGTTCCGCGGTTTCGTCAAGGACCGCTTCACGACCCTGCCCGAGACCGACGACCGGATCCTCGCCACCTCAGTCGTCGCGCGCTGGCGCTACGTCGCCACGGACGTCGACTGGCGTCACTCGTTCGCCGAGGTTCGACGTCACCTGCTCGAGACATTCGCCGTCAAGCACAGCCTGTCCCTGCAGCAGACGCTGTACGCGATGGGTGAGGCGGTGCTCACCGCGCGGCCGGAGGTGGCCGAGATCCGGATGTCGATGCCCAACAAGCACCACTTCGTGGTCGACCTCTCGCCCTTCGGCATGGCGAACGAGAACGAGGTCTTCCACGCCGCCGATCGCCCGTACGGCCTCATCGAGGGCAGCGTGACACGCGACGACGCGCCGGAACCCGGCCTCGCCTGGTGATGGAGTTCTTCCAACCGGCGACCTGGGCCGAGGCGCTCCAGATGAAGGCGGCTCACCCTGAAGCGGTCCCAATCGCCGGCGGCACCGACGTCATGGTGGAGATCAACCTGGACCATCAACGCCCGGCCGCGATCATGGACCTCAATCGCATCAGGGAGCTGGCGGAGTGGGAGCGCTACGACGGGATGCTGCGGATCGGCGCCGGCGTCACGTACACCCGCCTCATCGACGAACTGGGCGACCGCCTGCCAGGTCTGGCCATGGCCTCGCGCACCGTGGGTTCGCCGCAGATTCGCAATCGTGGCACCGTCGGTGGCAATCTCGGCACCGCATCACCGGCTGGCGATGCGCACCCGCCTCTCCTCGCCACCGACGCGATCGTGGAGCTGGCCTCCACGTCCGGGACGCGGCACGTCGCAATACACGAGTTCTTCACCGGGCCGAAGCGAAACGCGATGCGGAAGGACGAGCTGATCGCCGCGTTTCTGGTCCATCCGGCGACTGGGCCGCAGCAGTTTTCCAAGGTCGGCACACGCAACGCGATGGTGATCGCGGTGTGCTCGTTCGCGGTTTCCCTGGACCCGACCCATCGAAGCGTCGGCACGGGGATCGGCTCCGCTGGACCGACCCCGCTACGAGCCCCGCGAGCTGAGCACTTCATCGAGGATGTGCTGCTCGACGAGAACCTGTGGAATCGCAAGGCCGAGGTCAGTGCGTCGGCGCTGAAGCGCTTCGGCGACCTCGTCGCCCGCGCCGCGAAGCCCATCGACGACGTGCGCGGCACCGCCGCCTATCGCCGGCACGCGCTCGCCGTCCTGGCGCGCCGCTGCATGACATGGGCCTGGAACGACTACCGATTGGCCGCATGAGAGTCAGCACCACCGTGAATGGCACACCCCATGTGGCCGACGACGTTTGGGAGGGCGAAAGCCTTCTCTACCTCCTGCGCGAGCGTTTCGCGCTCTTCGGTTCGAAGAACGCCTGCGAGCAGGGGGAATGCGGATCGTGTTCGGTCTATCTCGACGGCACGCTGGTGTGCGCCTGCCTCGTGCTTGGCGGCCAGGCGAACGGCCGGGAGATCGTCACCATCGAGGGGCTCGACGGAGCGAAGGTCCAGCAGGCCTTCGTCGTGGCCGGTGCGGTGCAGTGCGGCTTCTGCACCCCGGGACTCGTCGTGGCGGCGCATGACCTCTTGAATCGAGTCCCCAATCCGACCGACGCTCAGATCCGCGAAGCCCTGGCCGGCAACATCTGCCGCTGCACGGGCTACGCGAAGATCATCGACGCGGTCAGGTTGGCCGCGGGATCTGCATGAGGATCGGCGAGAGCGTCCTCCGGCCGGACGGCCCCGCCAAGGCGCGCGGTGACTTCGTCTATTCGTCCGACCTGCGAGTCGACGGCATGTTATGGGGCGCGACGGTACGCAGCCCGCATCCTTACGCCCGGATCGTCTCGATCGACACGATGGAGGCTGGCGCGATGCCCGGCGTGAAAGCGGTGCTCACCCACCAGGATGTGCCTGGCCGCAATCTTTACGGCCTCGAGATCGAGGACCAGCCTGTGCTCGCATCCGAGGTCGTGCGCTACTGGGGGGAGGCCGTCGCGCTTGTGGCGGCCGAGCACCCGGAGCAGGCGCGGCGCGCCGCCGAGAAGCTGCGTGTCGAGTACGAGGTACTCCAACCGGTCACGGACCCGGACTACGCACTTACGTCTGACGCACCTCGACTTCATCCCGACGGCAACATCACGCGGCGGGTCAAGATCCGGCACGGCGAAGCAGACCCCACAGCCGACATCGTTGTGAAGGGCGAGTACGAGATCGGGATGCAGGACCAGGCGCCGCTCGGTCCGGAGTCGGGCCTGGCGATCCCTGACGGGGAGGGTGGGGTCGACCTCCACATCGCGACGCAGTGGCTGCACATCGACCAGAAACAGCTGGCCGGCGTCCTCGGGCTCCCTCCCGAGAAAGTTCGCCTGACCATGGCCGGGATCGGAGGTGCATTCGGTGCGCGAGAAGACCTCTCGATGCAGGCCCACGCGTGCATGCTGGCCCTCAAGACCGGCCGCCCGGTCAAGATCTCCTACTCGCGGACCGAGTCGTTCGTCGGTCACGTGCATCGCCATCCGGGACGCCTCATCTACGAGCACGGGGCGAATCGGGACGGAAGGCTCGTCTACGTGAAGGCCCGCATCCTGCTCGACGGCGGCGCGTATGCGTCGAGCTCGACCGCGGTGATCGCCAACGCGTCGTGCTTCGCAGCCGGTCCGTATCGGTGCCCGAACGCAAACATCGACGGCATGGTGGTCTACACGAACAACCCGCCATGCGGCGCGATGCGGGGCTTCGGCTCCGTGCAGAACTGCTATGCGCACGAAGCGCAGATGGACAAGCTCGCCGAGGCGTTGGGGATGGACCCGGTCGAGCTGCGCATGCGCAACGCGCTGGAGACAGGGGACGAGATGATCACAGGCCAGGTGATCGACGGCCCGGTCCCAGTCGCCGAGTTGCTAAGAAGAGTCCTCTCCATGCCCCTCCCCGCAAGCGGGGAATTCAGTGGGCGCGCTGGGCGCGTCCTTGACGGGCTTGTCCCGCAGGGCGAGGGTGGGGACGTGGAGCTGACATCCCGGCCCGGAGGAGTTTCCAACGCCACCCACGGCGAGTCGGTCGTGCGCGGGGTCGGCTACGCGGTCGGCTTCAAGAACATCGGCTACTCGGAGGGCTTCGACGACTACTCGACGGCCAGGGTGAGGCTTTCGGTCGCCGATGGGAGGCCCCGCGTCGAGGTGCACACCGCCTCGGCCGAGGTTGGACAGGGCCTGGTCACCGTCCAGGCGCAGATCGCCGCGACCGAGATCGGTGTCACCGACGTGGTGGTGCTCAACGCCGACACCCGCGTCGGCTCTTCTGGCTCCTCCTCCGCCTCGCGCCAGACATACATCACCGGCGGGGCGGTCAAGGCCGCCTCCGAAGCCGTGCGGGAGCGCGTGCTCGAGCTCGCGCAGTCGGAGCTGCGCGCGGCGAGTGGACTGCGAATCGAGAACGATGCGGTGGTCGACGCGGTCGGCAACCAGGTGATCGCCCTGGCCACGCTGCTGGGCGACGCGGTGATCGATGAAACGCGCGAGTTTCGGCCGCGCCGCACGCACCACCTCGATCCGGAGACAGGCCAGGCCAACGCGCACATGCAGTACGCGTTCGCCGCCCACCGCGCCGTGGTCGATGTCGACACCGAGCTCGGGCTGATCAAGGTCGTCGAGCTGGCGACGGCCCAGGACGTCGGTAAGGCGATCAACCCGATCGCCGTGCAAGGTCAGCTCGAAGGCGGCGCGGCGCAGGGCCTCGGCCTGGCCGTGATGGAGGAGATCCAGGTCAAGGACGGCGTCATCCGCAATGCGTCGTTCACCGACTACCTGCTGCCGACCATCCTCGACATGCCTCCGGTGCGGATGGACATACTCGAGCTCGGCGACCCCAACTCGCCGTACGGCCTGAAGGGGGTGGGGGAGCCCCCGACGATCTCCTCCGGCCCCGCCATCGTGGCCGCGATCCGCGCCGCCACCGGCCGCGAGATCACGCGGGTACCGGTACGTCCGCACGACCTGACGCTTTGACGACCCTGCTGGTCCGGGCTGGGTTCGTCTACACCGGCGCGGGCGACGAGGTCGAAAACGGCTGGATCCTGGCGCGCGACGGCATGATCGCCGAGGTCGGCTCCGGCCAGCCGCCAGCCGCCGACGAGGTCATTGACGAGCGTAACTGTGTCGCCGTGCCCGGCCTGGTCAACGCGCACGACCACATGTATCAGTGGGCGACGCGCGGCTACGTGCCTGACGGAACCCTATTCGAGTGGCTCCGCGCCCTCTATCCGGTCTGGGCGCGCATCGACGCCGAAACGGTGCGGGCTGCGGCCCGCGCTGCGATGGCGCGCCTGCTGTTGTGCGGCTGCACGCTCTCGACCGACCATCACTACGTCTTTCCACACAACCGGCCCGGAATCTTCCAGGCGCTCGTCGAGGTGGCGCAAGAGCTGGGCCTTCGCTTCCATCCGTGCCGCGGGTCGATGTCGCTTGGAGAGTCGAAGGGCGGCCTGCCGCCGGACACCGTGGTCGAGGAGGAGGAAGCCATCCTCGTCCACACCGAGGCGATGATCAATCGCTACCACGACCCGAAGCCCGGGGCGATGACTCGGGTCGTGGTGGCGCCGTGCTCGCCTTTCTCTGTCACCCCCGAGCTCATGCGCGATTCCGCAACCCTGGCGCGACGGCACGGTGTTCGCCTGCATACGCACCTGGCTGAGACGATGGACGAAGAGCGCTTCTGCATCGAGAAGTTCGGCCGCAGGCCGGCTGAGCTGATGGAGGATTTCGACTGGACGGGCGACGACGTGTGGTACGCCCACGGCATCCACCTGAACGACGCGGAGGTCGAGCGGATCGCTGAGGTCAAGACCGGCATCGCCCACTGTCCCTCGAGCAACATGCGGCTGGGTGCGGGGATGTGCAGGGTGGAGGACCTGGTCCGCGCTGGGGCTCGGGTTGGGTTGGGCGTCGACGGCTCGGCCAGCAACGAAGACGCGAACATCGCGATGGAGGCTCATCAGTCGCTGCTCCTCGCCCGAGTCCGGGCGACCTCGCCGAAGTCGCTGGACGCCCGGGGTGCGCTGCGGTTGGCGACACGTGGCGGGGCGGAGTGCCTTGGCCGCGATGATTGCGGTGTTCTCGAGCCGGGCAAGTGCGCCGACATCGCGTGCTTCCGGGTAGATGATCTGGCGCATGCAGGCATCAAAGACCTCGTCGCGGCCGTCGTGCTCGCGCCGCCATCGCGAGCCCAGACCGTGATCGTGAATGGGAGGGTGGTGGTGCGCGGGGGGCGATTGCTTACCGGCGACGAAGATCAGATCGCCCGCGAGATCGCAGCCACGAGCGAACGCCTGGCCGGATGACGGACTTGTCGTCCCCGCTTGCGGGGAAGTACCCGGCGAAGCCGGGGGATGGGGCTGCAGCGAGCCCCTCCGTCGGCTGCGCCGACACCTCCCCATGAATGGGGAGGAGCCTATTTCTCTCTTCGGATGAACTGACCTTGGCCTGGTTCATGGCCCCGGACCAACGTCTTGATCGTGCGGCCGCGAATCTTCTGGCCTTCATGGACGCTGAACGGGTTGCGGTAGAGCAGGTCCTCGCGCCGGACCACATCTTCATGGTTGAGGTCGACCATCCACAGGTCGGCGTCGAACCCCGGCGCGATGTCGCCCTTGCGCTCGAGGCCGAAGCGTTTCGCGACGTTGGTTGCGGTCAGGGCCGCAACCAGCGGCAGCTCGAGACGCCGGTCCGCCAGCAGCAGCTGCCGCGTCGACTGACAGCCTGAGATGCCGCCCCAGATCTTGCGGAAGTCATCGCCCTGCTTCAGGTCGAGAGTGCTTGGCGAGTGGTCCGACACCACCATCTGCAGGCCGCCGTAAAGGGTCGGCAGCAGGGCGGCTTTGTCGCGAAACGGCGGAGCACACTTGCCCAGGCCGCCCAATCTCTCCAGGTCGTCCGCCCCGTACAGCAGGTAGTGGGGGCAGGTCTCGCCGGTGACGTCAGCCCCGCTCTCTCGGTGCGCGTGGATGAAGGCCGCGCCCGCGAGCGTGCTGACGTGAACGATGTGGAGTCTGCAGCGCGCCTCTTGCGCCCACTCGATCGCGTCGTGAATCGCCGACAGCTCCGCCTGCCAGGGTCGCGATTCCAGAAAATCGCGCGCGGTTGGACCCTTCGGCTCCATGAGCATGGCGGGATCTTCGGCATGCACCAACAGGATCGAATCGAGGTCCGCGATCCGCTTCATCGCTTCACGAAGGGTTCGCTCGTCGCAGGCCGGAAATTCGTCGATGCCGCTCGGACACATGAACGCCTTGAATCCCATCACGCCGCGCTCGACGAGCCCTACCAGCTGATCCAGGTTGCCCGGCGCCAGGCCGCCCCAGATACCGAAATCGACCCTGGACGAACGGCGCGCGGCATCCAGCTTCAGGTCGAAAGCCTCGACGGTCGTCGTCACGGGGAGGTTGTTGAGTGGCATGTCGATAAACGTCGTGTAGCCGCCGGCCGCCAGTGCCGCCGACCCGTGGGCGATGTCCTCCCACTCCGTGCGCCCTGGTTCGTTGAAGTGGACGTGCGAATCGATTCCGCCAGGGAAGATGTGGAGTCCAGTGGCGTCAATTTCCTCACCGTCGCCGCTGAGGTTCGGTCCGATGTCGGTGATGCGGTCGCCCGCGATTGCGATGTCAGCCTCGATGACGCCACGCGCTGTCACGACCGAACCCCCGCGGACGATCACTGCTTCGCGAGGAGCTCCAGGAAGCGGCTGAGCACGTCGAGCGCGACGGCCACGTCCTCAGTGGTCACCGACTCCGCCGGGTTGTGGCTCACGCCACCCTTGCAGCGGACGAACAGAATCCCGACGTCGGCCAGCGACGACATCACGACCGCGTCGTGACCTGCTCCGCTCGGCAATTGGGCGGGCTCCACCCGCTGCTCCTTGACTGCCTGCGTCAGCAACGAAACAAGACGCGGTGAACAATGCACCGCCGGGTTTTCACTGACCGGCCGGATCTCGACCGTCAGCCGGCGGGTCTTGGCGATGCTCTGGGCTCGTGTGAGCAGGGCATCTGTGACATCGACTCGAGTCTTGTCGTCAGAGTGCCGGGTGTCCAGGGTGAGCTTTGACCGGCCAGGGATCACGTTCGCGACGCCTGGCTCGACCTCGAGCTTGCCTACCGTCGCCACCATGCCGTGCTGGGTTGCTGCGGCAGCCTCCGCCGCCAACGCAAATTCGGCCGCTCCGGCCAGCGCGTCACGCCTGTGGTCCATGGGGACTGTGCCGGCATGGCCGGCCATGCCGATGAACTCGATCTCGAACCGGCTCTGGCCGGCGATCGCCGAGACGACGCCGACGGGCAGGCCGCGCGCCTCGAGCACGGGCCCCTGCTCGATGTGCACCTCGCAGTAGCCGAGCAGGTCGCCGCCCCGCCAGCGATCTTCGTCGATCCGCTCGGGGTCGCCGCCAAAGGCGCGGATCGCCTCGGCCATCTTGATCCCGGCCGCGTCGACGCGCTCGAGGTCGCGCGGGTCGAACTTTCCGGCCGCCGCGCGGCTGCCGAGGTAGGTCGAGCCGTAGCGCAGGCCCTCCTCGTCGGCAAACGCAAGCACCTCGATCGCAAACGGAAGGCGCCGGTCGGCGTCGTGCAGGCGCTGCACGGCGGCGATGGCGACGATCACGCCAAGCGGCCCGTCGTACTTCCCGGCGTCGCGCACAGAATCGATATGCGAGCCCAGGAGCAGGGTTGCATCGCCGGTGCCTCCGTAGCGGCCGCGGAGGTTGCCGATGTTGTCCCGAGTGACCGTCATGCCGGCTTCGCCCATCCAATCGCCGACGAGCGCCTGGGCGCACTGCATGGCATCGGAGGCGAATGGGCGGGTGATGGCGCCGGGCTCTTCCGTGCACTCGGCGAGGTAGTGGCAGCGCTCGATGATGATTCGCGGCAGTGTCACGCCAGTTCGGTGAATGTGATCTCCTGCGCGCCCTTCCGAAGCACGAGCTCGCCAAGCTCCTTCAGCTGCTCGTTGCCCTCGTAGATCGTTGCGAAGTGATTGCCCGCAAGCTGGCCCATCTTGCTGGCGAACAGCGTGGCCCCGTAGGGAAACAAGATCTCGGTCTCCGAGATCCCGCCTGGATAGAGCAGGAGCTCGCCCGGCGCCGGGTGGCTGGTGTGGTTCTCGTAACCCAGGCCGAGGTCCAGGTCGCCGAGCGGGATCCACGCCGCCTCGCCGCTCCAGCGAGCCTGGATCAGCTGGGTCTTGAGCGGCAGCATAGATCGGAACTTCTCACAGGACGTCGGCGCGCGCCGGGTCTCGAGGTGCGCTTTGAAGCGCAGCCCCGAGACCGTGATCTCTATTCCTATGCCCGCGTCCCCATTGCCGCCCGGGAGCTGGCCGTCTGGCGCCGCAAGTTCATGTTCAAGACGTAGTAGAGGCCACCACTGATGATGAACCCGACGATGAAAGTGATGTCTCCGAACTGAGGATAGTTATAGGGCACGTAGCCGACGTAGATCGCCTGGTCAGCGAAAAGCCACACCGAGACGACGAGGCCGACGGCCATCGCGACAAAACCCTGCCAGCGGTTGTAGGCCGTGTTGTAGAAGCTGCTCTCATCGCCGTAATCGCCACGGCGCAGCCAATAGTCGACGAAGACGACGGCCAGCCACGGCGCGATCCAGTAGCTGATCACGAGCAGGAAGCTCTCGTACTTGCCGCCCGGCTGGACGTTCGCCTGGAAGACGAGCCCACCGACGTAACCGATGACTCCTGCGAGCACCGCAATCACCGCGCGGCGCTGTTTCAAAGTCAAGCCCATCTCCCGAATTCCGAGAGCGACCAGGGACATCGTCCCGCTGTAGATGTTGATGGCGTTGGCCGCCACCGCGCCCACCGCGATGGACAGCAGCGCCAGGTAGTAGATCACCCCCGGCATCGCCTGCTGGAGCTGGGCGGTGGGAATGTCGGTAGGACCCCACTTGGTGCCTGCGACCGTACCCAGGACCGCGCCGGCGAGCTCGAGCACGATGCACGACAGGAACACGCCGAATCCCGCCCAGAAACCGACCATCTTGCGGTCGACAGTTGGCGGGAGGTAGCGCGTGTAGTCGGCACCGTAGGGGTTCCAACCGACTGCGTAGCCGAATGCCGCCGTGAAGGCGAGGATCCAGCCCCCGAGCTCACCACCAAACGTCAGCGGAGCCTTGGGATTGAACCCGACACCGTAGTTGCCGTGGATGAAGATGAATATGCACGCGACCGCGAACACTGTGCCCAGGAGAGGCAGCGCCCAACGCTCGAACACGTGGATCAGGTTGTGGCCAAGCGCGGCGATGGCGACCTGCGCGACGACGATCACGAGAAACGTCAGCGCGAACGGAAGGTTGAGGGACGGAAAGAGAGCCTGCAGGGCAAACGCGCCGCTGACGCTGTTGACGATGAACCATCCGAACGCGCCGGTAATCGTGTTGAGCCCGGCGGGCAGAATGTTGCCGAGGAAGCCAAATGCACCTCGGCTCTCGACCATCATCGGGACGCCAAACTTGGGCCCCCAGCTGGAGACGATGCCATGGGTCACCGACCCCAGAAGGGTGCCGATGATGATCGCCGTCGCCGCCTCCCAGATGTTGAGCCCGAAGAGGACGACGCAGATCGTCCCGATGTAGACGGTGGCGAACTCGAGGTTCGGACTCAGCCAGGTATAGAAGAGGTCAATCGGCTTGCCATGCCTCTCCTTGAGCGCGATGTACTCGACGCCGCCGGGCTCGACTGTGGCGACCCTGTCTCCGTAGTCGCCCTCACGAACAGGTACGTGTTTCTCGACCTCTTGGACTGACTGCATCGGCGCCTCCCCTACTCTCAAATGGCCAGCACGAAGTCCGTTCGGAAGTTTAAGGTCTGCTAGGTTTCCGGTCGATGCTGGATTTGCTCCTGAAGGGCGCCCGGCTGCCGGGCGAGCTCGAGACGCGCGACATCGGGATCAAGGGCGGCCTCATCAGCGAGCTCGAACCTGAGGCCCACCACGCGATCGATCTGGCCGGCGCGCTGGTCACCCCGGCCCTGGTTGAGCCGCATATCCACCTGGACGCTGTGCTGACCGAGGGCGAGCCCCGCCACAACGACACGGGCTCCCTTTTTGAGGGCATCGCGATCTGGGCGGAGCGCCTGAAAACGCTGACGGTAGAGGACGTGAAGCAGCGTGCCCGCACGGTGCTTCGCTGGCAGCTGGCCAACGGCGTTCAGTTCGTCCGCAGCCACGTCGACGTTTGCGACCCCGAGCTGCGAGCGGTCCGCGCCATGGTCGACCTCCGCAAGGAGATCGGCGACCAGATCACGCTCCAGCTTGTTGCCTTTCCACAGCAGGGCATCCTCTCCTTCGACGGCGGCCAGGACTTGATGCGGCGTGCGGTCGACCTGGGGGTGGACGTTGTGGGCGCCATCCCGCACTTCGAGCTGACCCGGGAGTACGGGGAGCTCTCGATCAAATTTGCCTTCGACCTGGCCGCCAACAAGGGGCTGCGCGTGGACATCCACTGTGACGAGACGGACGACGACCAGTCGCGCTTCGTCGAGGTGATGGCCGCGGAGACGATCCGGCTAGGCATGGGCGGCCGGGTCACCGCCAGCCACACCACCGCGATGCACTCCTACAACAACGCCTACGCCTACAAGCTGATCAACAACCTCAAGCGCGCCCAGATGCACATGGTCACCAACCCGCTCGACAACTCAACACTGCAGGGCCGCTTCGACACCTACCCGATTCGCCGCGGCCACACGCGGGTCAAGGAGCTGCTTGCGGCTGGCATCAACGTGTGCATAGGCCACGACTCGGTGATGGACCCGTGGTACCCCCTGGGTTACGGCGACCCGCTCCAGTCGGCTTTCGTGCTCGCGCATTACGGCCAGATGTCAGGCCACGGCCAGCTGCGCACTCTCATGGACATGATCACTTGGAACCCGGCGAGCGCGCTCGGCCTGGAGAAGTACGGGTTGCTGCCCGGCTGCCGCGCCGACCTCTGCGCCTTCGCCGCACCCAGCGAGATGGACGCCATCCGCCTGATCGCCCCGCGCAAGCTCGTGCTGCGGGGAGGCAAGATCGTGGCGCGCACCGAGCCGGAGCGGACGACGGTGATGTGGGACGACAAGGAGGAGCTGGTCGACTTCCTCCGGCCCGCCCCGAAGCCACTGCAGCCCCTCTAACTCAGCTCTTCCCCATTGATGAGGAGGTGGCTCCTCCCCATGAGGAGGTAGCTCCTCCCCATTTATGGGGAGGTGGCGCTTAGCGCCGGAGGGGCTGCGCCCGAGGGGCTGCGCCGGAGGGGCTAGCTGAGTGCGTAAATCCCAGGCAGCTCCCTGTATAGCCCGGCGTAGTCGAGGCCGTAGCCGATCACGAAGCGGTCGGGGATGACAAAGCCGGTGAAGTCGATCTGGACCGAGATCTCGCGCCTCGCCGGCCGGTCGAGCAGCGCGGCCACGCGCAGCGAGGCAGGCTTCATCCGGCGAAACCGTCTCAGGATCGTGTCGATCGTCCGGCCCGAGTCGACGATGTCCTCGACCAGCAGGACGTGGCGGCCCTCCAGCGCTCCCTCCACCATGTGGGCGATCTTCACCCGGCCGCTGGACCTGGTCCCGCCTCCGTAGCTGGCGGCGCGCACGAACTCGAGCTCTGCAGGGATGGAAAGGCTGCGCAGCAGGTCGGCGGCGAAGACTGTGGCGCCCTTCAGGATGGCGACGATGACCAGCGGAGTATCGATGCTCGCGTACACCTCGGAGATCTCGCCGCCGAGCTGGCGCACGCGCTTGGAGATGCGCTCTGAGGAGATCATCGCCCGGCCCGGCGCCCGCCTCGATCCGCGGGCACGATGAGCCGGCCGGGGAGTCGATGCCAATGCGTCAGGCATTCAACTGAGAGTCTAGTGTTGGCGGCATGCGCAAGGTCTACCGCGGCCGCGACATCGAGGTGAGCTTCGACCTGGATATCTGCATCCATATCGGCGAGTGCCTTCGCGGCAACTCCAAGGTGTTCAAGCTGGATCGGCGGCCGTGGACCCTGCCCGACGCCGGCGACGCGGACGTGGTGGCGAAGGTGGTCGAGCTGTGCCCGAGCGGGGCGCTGCTGTACCACCGGCTGGACGGGGCTCCGCAGGAGCAGGCCGGCGCGACAACCAAGGTGACGCCGATGCGCGACGGACCGCTCATGGTCACCGGGGAGATCGAGGTGCGGCATGAGGACGGGACGGTCGAGACGCTGCCGCGGGCGACGCTGTGCCGTTGCGGCGAGTCCAAGCACAAGCCGTTCTGTGACAACCAGCACCTCGCGATTGGTTTCCGCGCACCGGGGGTTCCGTTCAAGATCCACCTCAGCCCGGTCCGCCTTCGACTAGACCAACCGATGACCAAGGCCGCCGACCCCCGGCGCCTCGACTGATGTCCGAGCACGACGTCGAGCGCTTCAATCGCTGGGCGGCGGGCTACGACCGGCACTTCTTGCAGAAGTTGAT
>VBDS01000193.1 GCA_005889085.1 Chloroflexota bacterium
GCCCCGTCCGCATCCTCGAGATCATCTCGCCCGCCGGTTTTGAAAAGTTCTTTGACGAGGTCACCGAACTGGCCGCTCGCGGTGAGTTGGACCCAGGCCGAATGGCCGCCAAAGCGGCTGAGTACGGCGTCGAGCTGGACCTCAGCAGCGTCCCCGGGCTGATGACGGCCCACGGCGTGACGTTTGCCGCGGGAGCCCCACCGGAGCAGCGCTAGCCCGCCGGCACCCGGTAGTACAGGCGATCCCACGCGTTTGGCGCCAAACGCGTCTATCGCCGGCCCTTCCATACGCGTCTTTGGCGCCTAACGCGCCGAAGAGGAAGGCTTGGTTCGCACACATCTGAGGCGGCCGCCCGCGCCGAATTTCTCGGCGTGTGCGCCGCTGGACTCGGAGCGATGATGCTCATTGGCGCTGAGAAGTGCTACAATGTGCTACATGGAAAAGGTCGGCATCAGGGAGCTCCGTCAGAACGCAACCGCTGTGTTACGTCGCGTCGCGGCGGGCGAAATCGTTGAGGTCACCGATCGTGGCCGAGCCGTGGCGCGGATAGTTCCCATGCATGAGGCGAGCAGACTTGAACAGCTTCAGGCCGAGGGGCGGGCAAGCGGCGCGGCGGGAGATCTGCTCGACGTCAAGCCGATGCCGCGTATCGGCGGGAGACCGCTTCTGTCCAGGATCCTGACTGATATGAGAGCAGATGAGCGCTGACGTTGCCTATCTCGACACCTCGGCCGCGGTGAAGCTCTTGATGACTGAGCCGGAGTCAGCTGCTCTGCGCAGATGGCTTCGTCGGCGGCCTGCGCGCGCATCGGCAGCGCTCTTGAGGGTCGAGCTGGTGAGAGTCGTTCGGCGCGCTGGTCTGCCGCGCCTGCTTCCGGAGGCGCGCAAGCTGCTGAGCGGCGTCCATCTCATCCGGCTCGATGACGCCCTTCTCGACCGTGCAGCAGAACTCGATCCGACCGAGATCCGGTCGCTGGACTCGATCCATCTGGCGGCTGCTGCGAGCCTGGGAGATGATCTGGCAGCGGTGGTCTCCTACGACGACCGACTGTTGGCCGCGGCTGCCTCTTTGGGGTTGCCGACAGCAATGCCCGTGCGGTGAGCGCCGGCTGCGGCTGCCGGTCGCTCGCCGCAGCACGATCTCAGGCCGGGCTGGCCGCCGTAACTCGTGTCGAGGAATGCATCTCGGTCACAACCCGCGGGCCTTGCAGGAAGAGGGTCACGCTCGCCACCGCCAGCCAGAGGAACCAGGCGAGCGTGGGAGCCGCCACGACGCTGCCACCGAGGATGAAGGCCGGGACCATCGCCAGCGCGATCACACCCGCGGTTCCCGCCAGCCAGCGGGGGATCCCACCGTAGATCAGTCCCGACGCGGCGACGGCGCCGATCGACAGCGCCTGAACGAGCATCGAGACGGTGAACGCGAAGTCGCCCATCACCCACAGCGTGCGGGCGAGGCCGGGATCGAGCTGGACCGGACTCGAGTAGAGGGCGTAGGTGGCGGGGAAGCTGGCGAGCTTGACCCCAACGGACACGACACAAGCGGCAACTGCGATCTGGGCCGCCACGGCGAACTTTGGCTCAGCCGGACGAAGGCGCGAGTAGAGGACGAGCGTGAAGACCATCACCGACACGAAAGCCCAGAGCTCGGTGTGGACGAGGGGATTCAGGTTGGGGACGCCGTGGTGAAAGACATAGAGGGCGATCTGCTGACCGGATGACGCATTGGTTGGCGCCGAGTCGTCGCCACCACCCTTCGCGAAACCGAAGATCGGAAAGATCAGCCCTGTCAGCGCCGGCAGACGGACGAGCCATTTGCTTTGCATGTCGAAAAACACCTCCGTGGGTTTGATGGGAACGGGTGCATCGTCCAGCGGTTTTGGGGGCGCGGTCGTCCGGTCCCGGGCTGAATTTCGTCTCGGTCGCTACGCGGAGCTGACCTGCGTCTCATCGCGCTGACGTAGACGGGGTCAGCCTCCGGGTTGATGGCAGGCGCAGGGCCGTGACCTAAAGTGCCGAGTGGTGGACAAGAGGTGGCGGATCGCGGCGGAATTCGGGCCGGCCGTGGCGTTTACCGTGCTGTCGCAATACGAGATCTGGGCTGGACCGATCCCGCACATGGGAGGTTCGCTCAGCGGTCCAAAGCCCGTGCTCTCAGCCGTTGTCGCCTTGATCAGCCTCGGTTTGGCGCTCCGACTTCGGTACCCGCTCCTGGCGCTGGTCCTGGCGATGAGCCCGTTTGGGGTTCACGGCATCCTCGAACATTTCGTTGCGAAGGGTGGCCCGAATCTGTTCGAGGTGTTCCTCTCGCAAGTCTTCATGGTCTATTCGACCGCAGCCAACACGTCCGGTCGAAGGACCTATGCCGGTGCGGCGATCGTCGTCGCCCTCCAGCTGGTGGGTTACGGCCCGACCCTACCTGGTAGCTTCGACCAGGCCTCCGGAGAGTGGGTGTTCTATGCGATCGCCTGGGCGCTGGGCAAGACCCTTCGGCGCCGAGCGTTGCGCGGAGACCGCCTCGAGGCTCGCACGGCTGAGCTGGAGGCCAGGCAGCAGGAGCAGATCCAGGCGGCGATTGCAGACGAGCGAGCCAGAATCGCCCGCGAGCTTCACGACATCGTGGCGCACAGCGTCAGCCTGATGGTGCTGCAGGCAGGCGCGGCGCGCCAGGCGCTGGACAGGCAGCCGGAGAAGGCCCGTGACCCTCTGCTCTCAGTCGAGGCGACCGGCCGCACCGCGATGTCGGAGCTGCGCAGGCTCGTAGCCATGCTGCGTCAACCGGAAGACGAGGACCAGCTCGCACCACAGCCCAGCCTCCGTCATCTCAACCTGCTGGTCGACCAGATCCGAGAGACGGGCCTGGTGATCGATGTCGACGAAAGCTGTCGAGAGGACGGAATCCCACCTGGAGTCGACCTCTCTGCCTATCGCATCGCCCAGGAGGCGCTGACCAACGTGCTCAAGCATGCGAGCGCCGCTCATGTCAGCGTTTCGGTGCGATGCGACGGAGCTGCCGTCGAAGTCATCGTTGAGGACGATGGGCGGGGGCCTTCCGACCACGGGTCTCTCACGGGTGGCCACGGAATCATCGGGATGCGGGAGCGAGTCAGCCTCTTCGGCGGCCGCTTCGAAGCGGGTGCTCGTGCGGGTGGTGGCTTCCGGGTCTTCGCGCACCTCCCTTACGAGTCAACGTGATCAGGGTTCTGGTGGCCGACGACCAGGCGATGGTGCGTGCCGGCCTCAGGCTGATCCTCGAAGGCCAGCCCGACATCGAGGTCGTCGGAGAGGCGGCCGATGGCGAGGACGCACAGGTTGCAGTCCGGCGCGACCGTCCGGATCTGGTTCTCATGGACATCCGGATGCCGCGCCTGGACGGCATCGCTGCAACCCGCCGCCTGATCGAGCACCATCCCGCCTTGCGGATCCTCGTCGTGACCACGTTCGACGCGGACCACTACGTCTTCGAAGCGCTGCGGGCGGGAGCCAGCGGCTTCATCCTCAAGGATTCGTCACCCGAACAGCTGGTGGCCGCCGTCCGGCTGATCGCAGCGGGGGATGCGCTGCTGGCGCCGGCACGCACTCGCCGGCTGATCGAGGCCCAGGTCCGACCCCAGGCCAGCTTTGACACGGGCCTCATCAGCACTCTCACGGATCGCGAGCGAGAGGTGCTCGTCCTGATGGCGCGCGGCTTCGACAACGGCCAGATCGCAGCAGAGCTGTTCGTCGGCGAGGCGACCGTGCGGACTCACGTCGGCCACGTCCTGTCCAAGCTGAACGCGCGCTCCCGCGCCCAGGCGGTGGTGGTCGCCTATGAGTCGGGTCTGGTGCGGCCCAGCTCGGCCTGACGGCTCCGAAGACTCCACGCGTTAGGCGCCAAACGCGTCTATCGCCGGCCCCTTCGATACGCGCCTTAGGCGTCTAACGCGCTTGACACCGTGGCCTTTAGGGCCAATAGTCGGGACGACGGCGATGCCACACGTGGCACCGAGCTCCGACGGACACGATTAACGGGGAGGAGCCATGGAAAAGACGCTGTTTGAACGACTTGGTGGACTCGACGCCATCACCGCGGTCGTCGAAGACTTCAGGGATCGGGTGGCCCAAGACGATCGGATAAACCTGAAGTTCGCGAGGACGGACCTTGGGCGCTTGAGAAAGATGCTCATCGACCAGGTCTGCGAGGCAACCGGCGGGCCCTGTCAATACAACGGACGCAGCATGAAACAAGCACATGGCGGGATGAAGGTCACCACAGGTGAGTTCAATGCCCTGGTCGAGGACCTCGTCGCCACGCTGAAGCAATTCAAGGTCCCGAGCCGCGAGCAGGACGAGCTCCTGGCGATCCTCGGCCCACTGAAGTCGGACATTGTCGAGGTGAATTCGAGTGAGGTTGGAACGCCCCTTCCGGATGAGTTCCAACCCGCGCCCGCGCTGATGTGAACGCTAGGCACCCGATACACGCGTTAGGCGCCTGACGCGTCTATCACCGCGCCTCGACACACGCGTTTGGCGCCTAACGCGTGGATCCCGCATTCCGCGTGGTGGGCGGCGAGGGTTTCGAACCCCCGACCTCCAGCATGTCAAGCTGGCGCTCTTCCAACTGAGCTAGCCGCCCTTCTACCGGGCTCCCCGGAGTGTGGCGAGTGGACGACTTATTGTAGGAGCGATGGCTCCATACATCGGCCGGCGCATGCGCCGAGTCGAAGACGAGCGACTCATCACGGGAAAGGGTCGCTACGCGGGAGACATCAAGCTCGACGGCCTGGTCCACGTCGCGTTCTGCCGCTCCGTCCTGCCCCACGCGCTCATCCGCGCCATCGACGCCTCGGCAGCGAAGGCGATGCCCGGCGTCCTCGCCATCTGGACCGCGGCTGACCTGCCGGAGGTCGCCGACGGCCTGAGCGATTGGGGCCCCGAGGACATGATCGCCAAGGGCCGGCCCATCCTGAATCGCGACGAGGTCAACTACGCCGGAGAGGCGTTCGCGATCGTCGTCGCGGAGACCGAGTACCAGGCCCACGACGCGGCGGAGCAGGTCGGCGCCGAGCTGGACCCGCTGCCCGGAGTCGGCGACGTGGTCACGGCGACCGCCACGGGCGCGCCGGCCGTCCATTCCGACATGAAGAGCAACGTCGCGCGCAAGGGCTCGACCAGGTATGGCGACACGAAGGCCGCCTTCGCGGGCGACATCGTCACGGCGAAGATCCGCCTGACCACCGCACGCATCGCGGGCGCCGCGATGGAGCCGCGCGCCGTGACCGCAACGCCAGACGGCGACGGCCTCAAGGTCTGGACCTCGACCCAGAACGTGTTCGGCGTCCGCGAGGCCATCGCGGGCGTACTTGGCCTCGACGGCGAGAAGGTGCGGGTGGTCGCCGAGGACGTGGGCGGTGGATTCGGCGCCAAGGGCAGCGCATTTCCGGAGGAGGTGCTGACCGCAATCGCAGCATGGCGGCTCAAACGGCCGGCGCAATGGGTCGCATCGCGGAGCGAAGACGGCGCAACGACTGCGCAGGGCCATGGCTCGGTGATCGAGCTGGAAATCGCGTCGGATCGTGCCGGCAAGCTGCGCGGCCTCCGGGGAAATCTGATCCACGACCTGGGCGCGTACGCGGGGTCAGGCGCAGGGCAGCCGGACATCATCGTCTCCCACATGCTCTCGGCCTACGTGCTGCCTGCGATGGAGATCGAGTCGCAGCTCGTGTACACAAACGCAGTGCCGAGCGGATTCATCCGCGGCGGTGGCCGGCCGCTCGGCAACTACGCGATGGAGCGCGTGATGGACCGTCTCGCGCGAGAGCTGGACATCTCCCCCGCCGAGCTGCGCCGCCGCAACATGGTCCAGCCGGAGCAGATCCCATTCACCACCGGATACCCGGCCGGCCGCCACGGCCTCGTCTACGACAGCGGCGATTACCCGCGGCTGCTCGAGCTCACGCTCGAGAAGCTGGGCGATGTCTCGCAGAACGGGACCGACGACGGTCGTCTCGTGGGCGTCGGCATCGCGTGCTGCGTCGAGTCGACCGGCTTCGGCCGCGGCGAGCCGGCGCGGCTGCGGGTCAACAAGGACGGGAGCGCGGAGCTCTTCATCGGCTCGACGCCGCAGGGACAGGGCCACCAGACGATGGCGGCCCAGGTCGCCGCGGACCGCCTGGGCTGGCCGATCGAGAAGATCTCGGTCACCGCGGGCGACACCGAGCACGTGCCTTTCGCGCTGCTCACCGCGGGGAGCCGCAGCGCCGTCCAAGTCGGCAACGCAGCGTCAAAGGCCGCGACCTCGCTTCGCAAGCAGCTCCTGCAGCGGGCCGGCGAGGTGCTCGAGGCCGACGCGGCCGACCTCGTTATGGAGGACGGAATCATCACCGTGCGCGGGACACCGGGTAAGCGCCTGCCCGCCACCGACGTCGTGCCGGAAGAAGGACTCGAGGTGCTGGAGAAATTCGACCCCAAGCGCGGCACGGCGTACTCCAGCGGCTGCCACGCCGCGGTCGTCGCCGTCGACCCCGACACCGGCCAGGTCGAGGTCCTGCGCTACGTCATCGCCCACGACACGGGCAAGGCCATCAACGAACTGATCGTCGAAGGCCAGATGCACGGCGGTTACGCGCACGGCCTGGGTTACGCGCTGTACGAGGCCGCGACGTACGACCCTGACGGCACCTACCGCACGGCAAGCTTTCTCGACTACACGATCGTCAGCACCGGCGAGGTCGTCACCGAGCCGCTGCTGGTGCACATCGAGACGCCGACCGACGCCAACCCCGAAGGCTTCAAGGGCGCGGGAGAGAGCGGAACGATCCCCGCACCCGCGGCGATCTCCAACGCGGTGGAGGACGCGCTGCGCAAGCGAAAGCCCGACGCGGTGGTCGACCGCCTTCCGATCACGTCCGACCGGATCGTCGAAATCCTTGGCCAGTAGCTCTGTCGACTGACCCGCGCGCGACGACGCCCCCGATCAACGCGGGCGGGGTCGACTGGCGGCGCAACCTGGCCGCGCTCTGGTTCGCCGAGTTCACCGCCATCTTCGGATTCAGCTTCGCGTTCCCGTTTCTGTCGATCTTCATCTCGCACGACCTCGGGGTGCACCCGGGCCACGACCTCGACCTGTGGACCGCCGCGTCGGCCAGCGTGTCCGGCCTGTCGATGGCGGTGGCGAGCCCCATCTGGGGCGTGCTCGGCGACATCTATGGGCGCAAACCGATGCTCATCCGCTCGATGCTCGGCGGCGCGATCACCGTGGGACTCATCTTCTTTGCGCAAAACCCGACCGAGCTGCTGGTCCTCCGATTCCTGCAGGGCGCAACCAGCGGAACCGTAGCCGCGGCGACGGCGCTGGTCGCGGCGGAGACGCCGCGCTCCAGGGTGGGCTGGTCGCTCGGCGTCGTGACCTCGGCGGTGGCTCTCGGCGGTGCGATCGGTCCGGTGGTGGGCGGCCTCGCCGGCGCCGTGTTCGGGCTGCGGCTGGTCTTCCTCGCCGGCGGCATCCTGCTGCTTCTTTCCCTGATCCCCGTCCTTTTTATCGTGCGCGAGAGTCCGAGGGTCAGGCAGCGCGGCCCACGCGTGAGCACCCTCGCCCTGATCGACCAGCGGCCGGGGCTGAAACGGCAGCTGGCGGTGCTGATCGGCGCGCAGGGCCTGATCAACATGTGCAACGCCGCGACGCAAATCCTCGTCGTGCTGCGACTGATCGACATGGT
>VBDS01000194.1 GCA_005889085.1 Chloroflexota bacterium
CGGCACCGCGCGTCGCGGGTAGATCGTCGCCTGCTCGCCGACCCTGTCGCCTGCAAACAGGACCACGAGGACGAAGGAGAGAAACACGACGCCGCCCGCCGCGTAGAGGTAGATGGCGAGCGGAGCCTGCAGGTCGAAGCGCTGGCCGAAGCCGTGCAGCAGGATGTGGGCGGCCGCCGTCATGGACTGACCACCAACGAGCCCAGCGGAGCGCCTGTCGACTCCCACTCGATGTCGCACGTGCACGTCTTGTCGGCCTTGAACATGTGGCTCACGGTCTGGCCCGCCTTGGTGTCGAAGTGGATGTCGTACTCGTGCAGATGCACCTCACCGTCCTGGTCGCTCGTGACGTTGATGGTGATGGTGTCGTTCTCGTGGGCTTGAAGCGTGCTGGGCGACATCTTGTTGGCCCCGGTCACGGTGACGGTGAAGGTCAGCTTCTGGCCTCCTTTATGCGTGTTGGAGTAGATCAGGATCCCCCCGGCGACGATGAAGACGACGACGAGCGCGACGACGACAAGCGCGCGAGTCCGGCTCATGTCGATTGAAACGAGCGTTTTGCGCAAAGCGCACGTATGGAAGCGAGCTCAGAGGATCGTTTTGTGCAGAACGCGCGGAATTCTTGTAGCTCGAAGCTACGGCTCGCGTCTGCTATCCGAGTGGCCACAACACGCACATTCAATTCTCGGGTGCGCGGACGCGAAGTTAGCGGCCGCGCATCAACGGAGCGACTCGCCGGGCGCTGAGCCCTCCCACGCGGTCGTCTCCCAGTTGTCCTTGCGGCCATCCATGGGGAGCCACGGCGGAAGTTCCATCAGCAGCTCCTGGGCGAGGGCGTAGGAGTAAGGCTCATACCCTTTGCGCAGCTGCGTGAGCCGCTCCCGAAACGTGGCGAAGTCGACCACGCCGGCGTCGGCGCGAACCAGATCGTCGTACACGGCCCGCACCTCGGCCTCGGAGAGCCGCTCCGGCGCATCGAAACGAGGTGCCGCCTGCAAGACCTGGCTCAAGTCGCCCAGCGCGTGGCGCCCGATGGCGTAAAGACGCCGCGCCGACCACGTCCGGCCTTCCGCCTTGGCGGCGAGCCAGGCGGACGCCAGGTCCAGCATGCAGGTCAGGGCGGCCAGCCATGACTGGTTTTCGTGCTGGGAACGGAAGTAGCACAGGACCTGGTAGGAAAGATGGCTTTCCAGGAGCTCGGCGGTCCACTGCTCCCACTGGTTGATCAGGGGACGAAGCTCATCCGTCGCGCCGGCCTGGACTGCGCGGCGGAAGAGATCGCCCGCACTCGGGGGCGAGCCCGCCCACTCGTCCAGCATCGAGATCGCCGTCTCGCGCCGGGAAAAGCCCTGGTACAGGATCGGCAGGTACGAGATGACGACCGCGAGGAAGCCGAAGCCGGTGCCGGCCTCGACCACCGTGACAAAACGCGCCAGGTCTGTCCTGGGCACGAAGTCGCCGATGCCGAGCGTCGTGAAACTCGTGCCGCTGACATAAAGGTTGCCGAATGCGGAAAGGCTCGAGTCGAAGTTGGCCGCCCACAGCATGAGGGCAAACCCGCCAATCAGGACGATGCCCCACAGGACGATCAGAATCAAAAGCGACAGCGGCCCATAGACGCTGAGGTAGCTTTCGCGCCGGTCGCCCAGCGGCATGCGCCGGGCGATCGCGGCCCAGGGTTTCCAGCTCAGCCGGTAGAAGACCTTGGAAAACCGGACGCCAGTGACGCGGCGCGGAAGGATGATCGTCTCGAAGGCGTCGCGCCACACAACCGCCACCAAAACCACGCCAACCAGGGCAGCAACGATCCGCATCGGGTCATCAAACCACTACAGTCGGGCCGAAATTCATTCGAGCCGGCCGTTTCGGACCGACTTGACATGTAAACGGGCTGGGCAACACAATGCTGCCAGCTACAAGGGCTACTGGAGTAAGACCCGCTGTCGGCGCACTCTCGCCCCGGGGGAGGAACGGGAAGAAGGCGGCGGGAAGTTGTCATCCAAGAGGTATGCGCATGAAGTTAGCCCGGTTCCTACCCGCCGTTGCCATCGTGGGCATGGTCGTGTCGGCCTGCGGCGGCAACAACAACCCGACCACGACCACAGCCACAGTTCCGTCGGACCTGAGCATCAGCGTGTTCGACGCGAACTTCACGTACATGCCCAAGCTCAACGACCTCGTCAAGGCCGGCAAGGGCAGCATTGGCGTGCTGCTTCCGGATGCGACTTCGTCGGCACGGTACGTGACATTCGACCAGCCTGCCCTGACCAAGGCGCTCACGGGGGCTGGGTACACCTCGTCGCAGTTCACAATCGACAACGCCGGCGGCGTGGAGGCACAGGAGCTCTCGCAGGCTCAGGCGCTGATCACGGCCGGGGCGACGGTGTTGATCATGGACCCGCTGAACAGCAGCGTTGGTTCCCAGATCCAGGCCTACGCCCAGTCACATGGCGTCAAGGTCATCAGCTACGACCGCGCAACCTTCACCGGCACGAACACCTACTACGTGAGCTTTGACAACGTGCAGGTGGGCGAGCTCATCGGCAAGGGCTTCGTCAAGTGCGTCTCAACCTGGAACATCTCGAGCCCGCAGGTCTTCGAGCTCGACGGCGGACAGAACTCCGACCCGAACGCAATCGACTTCGCCAAGGGATACAACGATGCGATCTGGGGCGACAAGGTTCAGACCGAGACCACCGGTAAGACCAACAGCCAGGGCATGAAGCTCGTCGGCGAGCAGGTTGCCACGGACTGGAAGAATGACATCGGCGGGACGATCTTCCAGCAGCAGTTCACCGCGCACCCGACCATCAACGCCACCGTTGAGGCCAACGACGGCCTCGCCAATGCGGTGGTCCAGGTGCTCAAGAACAGAGGCGTCGGGGCCAAGAAGATCCCGACGACCGGCCAGGACGCGTCGCCTGACGGTCTGGTCAATGTGCTGACCGGCTACCAGTGCGGCACCGTCTACAAGGCGATCTACCTCGAGGCGCAGGACGCGGTCGCCCTCGCCACCGTTCTCCGCGCTGGGCAGACTCCGCCGAGCGCTCTCCTCAACGGCACGACCACACCTCCGTCAGGCGTTTCCGGCAACCAGCAGCCGGCGTCGCTCCTCGTCCCGACCTGGGTCGACGTGAGCAACATGAACGCGACTGTGATCAAGGACAACTTCGTCGACAAGACAACTCTGTGCAGCAAGGCGGGCGCCGCCGCCTGCACCGCAGCCGGCATTTCGTAACGGTAGTCATCGACGCCGCCGCACCTCGTGGCGGCGTCGCTCTTTCTCTAACTCGCCGATAATGCAAGGTGAGATGGCGGCTGTCGCATCAACCACAGCGACCGGCGAGCCGCTGCTCAAAATTCGTGAGCTCGACAAGCATTTCGGGCCCGTCCAGGCCCTGTACCACGTGGACCTCGACCTGCCGTCCGGCCAGGTCACTGCGCTGGTCGGCGACAACGGCGCCGGCAAGACCGTCCTCACCAAATGCGTGGCGGGCATTTATCAGCCGGACCACGGCCAGGTCTTCTGGGAGAGCCACCCCGTCCACATCCGCAACGCGAGGGACGCTGCCCGCCTGGGAATCGAGACCGTCTACCAGGACCTCGCCCTTGCCGACAACCTCGACATCGTGCAGAACATGTTCCTGGGGCGCGAGCGGGTGAACGCGGGCCTCCTCGACGAGGACAGCATGGAGCGCTCCGCGGCCGAAACTCTGGCCAGCCTGCGTGTGACGACAGTGCGGTCCATCCGCCAACCCGTTGCGTCGCTGTCCGGTGGCCAGCGTCAGTCGGTGGCAGTGGCAAAGGCGGTGATGTGGAACTCCAAGCTCGTGATCATGGACGAGCCCACGGCCGCTCTGGGAGTCGTCCAGACCAAGCAGGTGCTCGACCTCATCAAACGCCTGCGCGACCGAGGTCTAGCGGTGATGGTCATCTCGCACAACCTCAACGACGTCTTCGAGGTGGCGGACCGGATCGCGGTCCTCTATCTGGGCCGCCTGGTCGTCCAGGACAAGGCCTCGGCCTTCGACCGGCAAAGCGTCGTCGAGTACATGACAACAGGAGGAACAACGCGCTCGGGTGGCACGCCTACCAGGAACAGCTGACGTTTCCGGCCTCCCTCCGGAGCAGGCGCCTGACCTGACCGCGGCGCCCGAGGCTGCGCAGGCCGAGGTTCCGCCGGAGCTTGTTGCGCAGTCCCTCGGCGAGTACTTCCGAGCATGGTTGGCCCGAATCGCCGCCGGCGAAAGCGGCGTCCTTCCGGTCATCGTCGCGATGGCCGCGATCGTGCTCGTGTTCGGAGCGATCAGCCCGAACCACGTCTTCCTTTTGCCTGTCAACCTGGTCAACCTCTTCCAGCAGAGCGCGGTCTTCATGGTCCTGGCGATGGCCGAAGGATTCGCCCTTGTTCTCGGTGAGATCGACCTTTCGGTCGGCTTCGTCGGGGCCTGCGGAGCGGCGATCACAGTCCAGCTGGTCCAGCCGCTTACCACCAACTGGCATTGGACGCTGGCCATCCTGGCGGGCGTCCTCTTTTGTGCGGCGTTCGGCGTCATCCAGGGCACGCTCATCACCCGGCTTCGCTTGCCCTCCTTCATCGTCACGCTTGCCGGTTACCTGATCGCCAACGGCCTCTTTTTGTGGATCCTCAACTTCGGGCCGTTCTCGGGCTACCCCAACCTCGCTGGATTCAGCGACAACCTCCACGTCATCTACTACCTGATGTGGGGCACGATCGACCCGAACGTCTCGTGGGGCCTGGCGGCTGCCGTCGTGTTGGGCCTCGGCGGATGGATGTGGTACAGCGACCGCCGGCGCCGAACCAGTGGCCTGGTCGCCCCTCCGGCAAGCCTCACCTTGATCAAGATCGGTCTGATCGCAGTCGTCGCGGTCGTGGTGGTCGCCATATGCAACACGAACCGGGCCAGCCTCGGAGTGCTCGAGGGGGTGCCCTGGGTGATCCCGATAGTGCTCGCCGTCCTCGTGGCCTGGACAATCCTGCTTCAGCGCACGAGGTACGGACGCTACGTCTACGCGATCGGCGGCAACCCGGAAGCCGCGCGCCGCGCCGGCATCAACCTCGCCTTGATCCGCACGGCGGCATTCGCCCTCTGCTCCCTCACCGCAGGGATCGGGATGCTTCTGTACGCGTCGCTCCTCGGCGGCATGTCGAACAACGTCCAGGGCGGGCAGTACGTCCTCTATGCGGTCGCCGCGGCGGTCATCGGCGGCACGAGCCTCTTCGGCGGCAGGGGCAAGGCGCTTCACGGAGTGCTGGGCGGCCTGGTCATCGGCGGCATCTACAACGGCATGTTCCTCATGGGCCTTTCTGTGCAGTGGGAGTACGTCGTCACGGGCCTGGTCCTCCTCGCCGCGGTCACCATCGATTCGCTCTCCCGCCGCGGGGCGGCCACGGGGAGCGTCGCCCGGGTCTAGATCCCTCGGGCCCCGATTCGGCACCGTTGTATCCAGCGGAGCGTATCGGGACGAGGAATTGCGCCTCGTTGTATCCAACGACGCGTGTCGGTGCGGCCGCCCTCCCCACCCGTCCGGGCCCGCTCCGCGCGCCGGAACACCCTCCCGCCGGCAGGGAGGTGTGGGAATTCGCCGGCCTGGGTAAACGTTCTTTCGTAAAGATGGCAAAGCCCAAATCGGAACTCCTACCAGTCCTCCCCATGGACGACGTCGTCGTCCTCCCCCACATGTCCGTCACCCTCGCCGTCGAGGGCGACGACCAGAAGGCCGCGATCGAGGCTGCCCGCCAGGGCAACCGCCTGATCCTGCTGGTCCCCCGCATCGAAGGCAAGTTCGGCGCCATCGGCACCGCCGCCCGCCTGGGCGAGTCGGCGGAGCTGCCGACCGGAGCCGAAGCTTTCATGATCCGGGGCGAGTACCGCGCCCGCCTGGGCAGCGGCCAGGCCGACATCGGCGGCGCGCTCTGGGTCAAAGCAGACCCCATCGACGACCCCGAGCCTCCGACCGAGAAGTCGGTCGAGCTGGCTCGCGAATACCGCGCCCTGCTCGAGAACCTGGTCGAGTCGCGCGGTGTGCCGCAGGTCGTGCAGTTCCTGCGCGCCGCCCGGACACCCGGCCACCTGGCGGACCTCGCCGGCTACTCGCCCGACCTGACCACCGAGCAGAAGCTCCAGATCCTGGAGACCATCGACCTCGAGGAGCGGCTGACCACGCTCATCAAGTGGACCAAGGGCATCCTGGCCGACGCTTCGCTGAAGGAGAAGATCCGAAGCGATGTCGCCGAGGGCATGGAGAAGACGCAGCGGGAGTTCCTCCTGCGCCAGCAGCTCGAGGCGATCAAGAAGCAGCTGAACGAAGGCCAGACCGACGTCGTCTCGACGTACCGCGACAGAGTCGCGAAGGCTGAGATGCCGGAGTCGGTGCTGACCGAGGTCAACCGCGAGCTCGACCGCCTGGAGCGGACGAGCGAGCAGAACCCCGAGTACGGGTGGATCCGCACCTACCTCGACTGGATGCTCGAGATTCCCTGGAACGTGCGCTCCGAGGACAACTACGACCTCAAGAAGGCGCGCCAGATCCTCGACGAGGACCACACAGGCCTCGGCGACGTGAAGGACCGGATCATCGAGTTCCTCGCCGTTCGCAAGCTGCGCACGGAGCGCGGGCTGGAAGTCCTGAGCGGCCGCGGTTCGGGCGCGATCATCACGCTGGTCGGACCCCCAGGCGTGGGCAAGACCTCGCTTGGCGAGTCGGTCGCGCGCGCGCTGGGCCGCAAGTTCACCCGCGTCTCACTCGGAGGCATCCGCGACGAGGCCGATATCCGCGGCCACCGCCGGACCTACGTGGGCGCCCTGCCGGGCCGCATCGTGCGGGCCTTGAAGGACGCCGGCACGAAGAACCCCGTGATCATGCTGGACGAGATCGACAAGGTCGGCAGCGATTGGCGCGGAGACCCGTCCTCTGCGCTGCTCGAGGTGCTCGATCCCGCGCAGAACCACACCTTCCGCGACCACTACCTGGAGGTCGACCTCGACCTGTCCGAGGTGCTGTTCATCCCGACCGCGAACGTGTCGGAGACGATCCCCGCACCGCTGCTGGACCGCATGGAGCTGATCCGCCTCGACGGCTACACCGAAGAGGAGAAGGTCGCGATCGCTCGCGACCACCTGCTGCGACGGCAGATCACGCAGGCCGGGTTGAAGACCGAAGAGGTGACCGTCGACGACGCCGCGATCATGAAGGTGATCACGGACCACACCCGCGAGGCCGGCGTGCGCAACCTCGAGCGCGAGCTGGGCAAGATCACGCGCAAGGTCGCGACCAAGGTCGCCACGGGCCAGCTCACGCCGCCCGTCGCGATCACGCCCGACCGCGTCCGGGAATTCCTCGGCAAGCCGAAGTTCGACAACGAGGTCGCGGCCCGCACCGCCGTGCCGGGCGTGGCAACGGGGCTCGCCGTCACCGGGACCGGTGGCGACGTGCTCTTCGTCGAGGCGACCGCGACCGACGCAAACGGCAATGGTGGTGGCGGATTGCTGCTGACCGGCCAGCTGGGCGACGTGATGAAAGAGTCGGCGCAGATCGCTCTCTCCTACGTGCGCTCGCACGCCGAGGAGCTGAACATCGGCCACGACCAGATCAACAAGTCGTTCCACATCCACGTGCCGGAGGGCGCGGTGCCCAAGGACGGCCCGTCGGCCGGCGTGACGATGACGACCGCGATCGTGAGCCTTCTGACCGGGCGCCCGGTGCGCAACACCGTGGGCATGACCGGCGAGGTGACGCTCCAGGGATTGGTGCTGCCGATCGGCGGCGTCAAGCAGAAGGTCCTGGCGGCTCACCGCATGGGCCTGAAGGAAGTCATCCTGCCACGGCGCAACGAGAAAGACATCGACGACGTGCCGCAGAGCGTGCGCGAAGCGATGACCTTCCACCTGGCGAGTCGCGTAGACGACGTGCTGAAGCACGCGCTGGAGCCCGCCTCCACGACGAAGTCGAAGACCGAAGCGGCCTGAGCGCAGCTGAAAGTCCTCGTTCGTGACGGCGAACAGCGGCACGAGCTAGAGCCGCTCCCGGCAGGCGTCGAGGTCGTGACTGACCCGGCGCCTGACGTGGAGTTCGCGGTGATCAACTTCGAGCTCTCCGGCCGCCTCCCGGAGATCTTCGCCGCCATGCCAGAACTGCGCGTCGTTCAGTCGCTGAGCGCCGGCGTCGACTGGCTTCTGCCTCGCACACCGCCCGGCGTGATCGTCTGCAAGGCGGTCGGCGTGCATGACCGTCCGGTTTCCGAGTGGGTCATCGCCGTGATTCTTGCGATGCAGCGCCGGCTGCCGGAGTTCATCGAATCGCAGCGGCTCGGCAGGTGGGGCCGCAGTCCTGTTGACGGGACTCCGGACGATGATCTCGAGGGGCAGACGGTGCTCATCGTCGGCCACGGTTCGATTGGCAGGACGCTTGCGACTCGGCTCGCATCGTTTGGCGTCCGCGTCATCGGGGTGGCGCAGCATTCGCGCGACGATGCGCGTCCCGTCTCGGCGCTGCCCGACCTACTGCCGCAAGCCGACGTCGTGG
>VBDS01000195.1 GCA_005889085.1 Chloroflexota bacterium
GGCGGCCACGGCTACATGCGCGAGTTTCCAGTCGAGCGGGCATGGCGCGATGCCCGGCTGGCGCGGATTGGCGCAGGGACCGACGAGATCATGAAGGAGATCATCGCCAAGACCTACGGGCTCTGACGTGGAGCCCGTCCTCTTCGCCGGGTGCGTGCCCGAGGTGGCGGCCTTCGACGGCCGGATCATCGCGGTCGGGGTTGGAGCGCGGGCGGCGGCGGGTCGCAAAGCGGAAATCGTCCGGCTGCGCGGCGCGGCGTGGCCCGGGCTGATCGACTCGCACATTCACCTCGAGGGCCTGGCCGAACGAAGGGTGAGCGTCGACCTGACAGGTGCGACGGATCGCGCCGCCGCGCTCGTGCGCGTGAAGGAATGGGCGCCGGCCGTGCCGAAGGATGGCTGGATCACCGGGTCGGGCTGGTACAACGACCTCTGGCCCGACCCGTCTTTTCCCAACCGCCGCCAGCTCGACCAGGCGGCCGGCGGCAGGCCCGCCTACCTGCGCCGCAAGGACGGCCACTCGGCCTGGGTCTCGACCACCGCGTTGCGCGTAGCAGGCATCGACCGCACGACCGCGGATCCGCCCGGTGGCGTGATCGACCGCGACGACGTCGGGGAGCCCACCGGGATCGTGCGCGAGACTGCGATGGAGCTTGTAGCGAAGGCGATTCCTCCCCCTGCGGACGCGGATCTCGACGCGGCGCTGGCGCATGTTCTCGCGGACCTCGCCCGGGTGGGCCTCACTTCAGTGCATTCGATGGACACCGCGCGGACGCTCGGGTCGCTCCAGCGACTGCGGGCGGGCGGGCCGCTCCCCGTTCGCGTCACCTACAACCTCCCGCTCGCCGACCTGCCGCACGCGGAGCGGATCGGCGTGCGCTCGGGTTGGGGCGATCCGTGGCTGCGCATCTGGGGAGTGAAGGCGTTCCTCGACGGCTCGCTCGGCAGCCGGACGGCGGAGATGCTCGACGGATCGGGCACGGCCCGCCTGACGCAGCATGACCTGGTCGACACGATCGAGCGCTGCGCCCGCGCGGAGCTGAACGTCTGCCTGCACGCGATCGGTGACGGCGCCGTCCGAAGAGCGCTAGACGCGCTGGCTCCGCATCGGAATGCCTGGAGCAGGTGGCGACCCCGAATCGAGCACGCGCAGTGCGTCAACCCAAAGGACATGATTCGGATGGCCAGGCTCGAAGTAATCGCGTCGATGCAGCCCGTCCACGCCGCCGCCGACCGGGAGCTGGCCGACGCGCTGTGGCCCGAAGTGACGGCGAGCTCTTACGCGTGGCGGGCACTGGAGCGCGCGGGGGTAAAGCTGGCGTTCGGCTCCGACGCGCCGGTCGAGACGGCCGACCCGCTCGCCGGAATCGAGGCGGCCACGACGTGGAGACGCAGCGCGAAATGGCACCCGGAGCTCGCCCTGACGCGGGCCTCAGCCCTGCGCGCCTACACCTCAGGCGCGGCTTACGCGGCGGGCATGGAGAACGAAGTCGGCGCGCTGCGTCCCGGCAAGCTGTGCGACATGACGGTGGTCGCGGATGGGCAGGTGATGGCGACGGTCGCGGGAGGCGGCATCACGTGGCGGCGAAAGCCCTCTTGAGCTTGTCAGCCGTCTGACCGAGCGCCTCATTGACGATCTTCACGTCGTCGATCACGGCCATGAAGTTGGTGTCGCCGTTCCAGCGCGGCACGATGTGGAAGTGAACGTGGTCGGGAATCCCCGCTCCCGCCGCGCGTCCGATGTTGACACCGGCATTGAGCCCGTCGGGGTTCATCGTCTGCCTGAGCACGGTGAAGGTCCGGCGCACGGCGCGCATCAGGTCCAGCGTCTCGGCGTCGTCGAGCTCCTCGAGGCTTGCCTTGTGCGCGAAGGGCGCCACCATCGCGTGGCCCGGGTTGTAGGGAAATTTATTGAGCACCACGATCGCGCCTTCCGGCCGCCACACGACGAGGGCGGCGTCCGGGTCGTCGGGATTGTCGATCACGCGGCAGAACAGGCAGCCGGGGGGCTGCTCGACTCCGACGTACTGCATGCGCCACGGCGCCCACAGCCTCTCCATTGATCTACGTCCTTTTATTGCTGATGGTCACGGCCGTGTGGGGCTGGACCTTCGTCCTGGTGAAGGACGCAGTCACACAGTACCCGACGCTGCCTTTCCTGCAGATCCGGTTTGCGCTCGCGCTGCTCGTGATGGCGGTGCTCGTCCGCCGGCTGCCCACAGGCCGGGAGCTGCGCATCGGCCTTCTGGTCGGCGCGGTGCTCGCCGCCGGCTACCTGACCCAGACCGTGGGGCTGACGATGACGAGCCCCGGCAACGCGGGCCTGATCACGGGTCTCTTCGTTGTCTTCACGCCGCTGCTCAACCGCGCGAACGGGGCCCCGATCCACTGGTGGACCTGGGTGGCCACCATCCTTTCTCTTGGCGGCCTCCTGTTCCTCACCGGCGGGCCGAGCGGGATGGGATTCGGCGATGTCCTCGTCCTTGCGTGCGCGGTGCTGTTCGCGCTGCACATCGTGCTGCTCGGCAAGTGGGCGCCAGGCCTTCCCGCCGCGCCCCTGGCGATGGTCCAGATGGCGAGCTGCACGCTCATCTTCAGCGTGGGGGGCACGTGGTCGCTGCGCATGCCGAGCGCCTCGGTGTGGTGGGCGATCGTGATCACCGGCGTGTTCGCGTCGGCGCTTGCCTTCTACATCCAGACGTGGGCGCAGCAGCACCTCAGCCCGGGCCGCACGGCGCTGATCCTGGCCTCCGAGCCGGCGTGGGCGCTGGCCGCCGCGGTGGTGCTGGCGGGCCAGCGGCTCGGCCTGCTTCAGGCGGTCGGGGCGGCGCTGGTCCTGGCTGCGATCGTGGGTCACGAACTCGCATCCCTAAAATTTGAGGTCCATGTCGAGCCGTCCCCGCCGTAGCTCTTACGTACCTCAGGAGATCGAGCCCAAGTGGCAGAAGATCTGGGTCGAGCGCGGGGTCATGAAGGCGTCCGACAGCTCGCCGAAGCCGAAGTTCTACGACCTCGTCATGTACCCCTATCCGTCGGGCGACCTGACGGTCGGCCACCTGCGCAACTACGTGATGGGCGACGTGCTCGCGCGCATGAAGCGCATGCAGGGCTTCGAGGTGCTGCATCCGTTTGGCTGGGACGCGTTTGGACTGCCTGCCGAGAACGCGGCGATGAAGCGCGGCGGATTGCACCCGCGGACATGGACGGTCGAAAACATCGCGAAGGGCAAGCGCGAGCTGAAGATGGCGGGGATCCTCTACGACTGGGACCGCGAGGTCGCCACCTGCGAGCCCGACTACTACCGGTGGACGCAGTGGCTGTTCCTTTTGATGCTGGAGCGAGGGCTTGCTTACCGCGCGATGGCGCCGGTCAACTGGTGCCCGGTCGACAAGACCGTGCTGGCCAACGAGCAGGTCATCAACGGGCGGTGCTGGAGGCATCCCGACGTCGAGGTCGAGAAGCGCGACCTCGAGCAGTGGTTCTTGAAGATCACGAATTACGCCGACCGGTTGCTCGATGATCTGGCGCTGCTCGACAAGTGGCCGCAAAAGGTCCGCGTCATGCAGACCAACTGGATCGGGCGGAGCATGGGCGCCGAGGTCGATTTCCCGATCGACGGGCTTCCCGACGAGGTGGTGCGCATCTACACGACGCGACCCGACACGTTGTTCGGCGCGACGTTCATGGTTCTCGCGCCGGAGCACCCGCTCGTCGAGAAGATCACGACCGAAAAGCACCGGGCGCGAGTGCGCGAGTACGTCGAGCAGGCGCGCAAGGAGTCGGAGATCGAGCGCATGTCCACCGAGCGGGACAAGACCGGGGTCGCGACGGGCGGCTTCGCGATCAACCCGATGAACGGAGAGAAGATCCCGATCTGGGTCGCCGACTACGTGCTGGTCACATACGGCACCGGCGCGATCATGGCCGTGCCCGCGCATGACGAGCGCGACTTCGAGTTCGCGGGTCGCTACGACCTGCCGATCGTCCAGGTCATCGCGCCACCGGCCGAGCACGGAGTGCTGCGCGAGGCGTACGAGGGGCCGGGCGTGCTCGTGAACAGCGGCCCTTTCAACGGACTCGAGTCGGCGGTTGCGTTTGAAAAGATCTGCGACTGGCTCGAGTCCAGCGGCATCGGCAAGCGGTCGGTGAAGTATCGCCTGCGCGACTGGCTGATATCCCGACAGCGCTACTGGGGTGCACCCATCCCGGTCGTGTACTGCCCCGACGACGGCATGGTGCCGGTGCCCCGCGAGCAGCTGCCGGTGATGCTGCCGGAGGAGTACAAACCGCTGTCCGAGGTGGAGTCTTTCTGGCGCACCAAGTGTCCGAAATGCGGCCGCGACGCGCGGCGCGAGACGGACACGATGGACACGTTCATCGACTCGTCGTGGTACTTCCTTCGCTACGCCAGCCCGCACGACAAAACCCAGCCGTTCGACTCCGAGCTCGCGAATCACTGGATGCCGGTCGACCAGTACACGGGCGGCGTCGAGCACGCGATCCTGCACCTCCTCTACTCGCGCTTTTTCATGAAGGTTCTGCACGACGCGGGGCTGGTCGACGCGACTGAGCCGTTCACGCGCCTGTTCAACCAGGGGATGGTGAAGAGGTTCGGCCAGGTCATGTCGAAGTCGCTGGGCAACGGCGTCTCTATCGACGAGCTGGCCAACGCGCAGGGCGCGGATGCGGGGCGCATCTACGAGATGTTCATCGGACCGCCCGAAGAGGACGTCGAATGGTCCGACGCGGGGCTGAACGGCGTGGTCAAGTTTCTGCAGCGCGTGTGGCGGCTGGTGCTCGAGCCCGAGTCGATCGCGGCCGAGGGCGGCGCGCTTGGAGCTGCCGTCGATGCCGTCGCACTGCGCCGCAAGGTCGCCCAGACCGTGGGCAAGGTCACGGAGCATTACGACGAGCTGCGGTTCAACACCGCGGTCGCGTTTCTGATGGAGCTGGCGAACGCGATGCAGGACTACCTGCGAGGTGGAGGCGCGCGCGACGCGGCGTGGGACGGCGCCGTGCACACGCTCGTCAAGCTGCTCAACCCGCTGGCGCCGCACGTAGGCGAGGAGATGTGGGAGCGGCTGGGCGAGAAGGGGTTGCTGGCGGACGCTTCGTGGCCCGCGTTCGAGGCGAGCGCGGCGGCCGAGCCGAAGGTCGTGCTGGTCGTCCAGGTTTCCGGCAAGCTGCGCGATCGGTTGGAGGTCGATGCGGGGCTGTCCGAGGCCGATGCGGTCAGGGCGGCGCTGGCGAGCGAGAAGGTCCGCGCGGCGCTCGACGGCGGCAGCCCGTCGAAGATCATCTACGTCCAGGACAGGCTGATCAACCTCGTCCCGTAGCTACGCCTGCGGCATGGGGACCCGGATCCCCGAATCCAGCAGAAAGTCGTCGGTTGTGACAGAGCCGGACGTCACGGTCAGGTTTTGCACTCCCTTGAGCACGCGCATGTAGGTCTTGAGCTTGACCACATACTGGCCTGCTGGGAGGTCGATGCGGTAGCCGCCCGACGCATCGGTGACGGCGGACGGGGTCGCCTGCCCGCCGACGAAATCCAGCTCGAGGCCCTGCACCGGCCGCCCGGCGCAGGATGTCCCGGCATTCTCGACGGGCGAGCAGGGGACGGCGACCACGCGCCCGCCGACCGTGCCTGTGGCGGGGGTGGGCGAGGGCATTTCGCCGGGTAATCGGTAGGCCCCGCACGCTGCGACCAGGAGCAAAGTGGCGCCGAGCAACGCGTGTCTCATCACCAAAGCCAACGCCGCGGGGTATCAATTTGTCACGCCGCGGTCCGACATTGAGTTCGCGAGCTCCGAGGTAGTGTTTGAGGGCGCGATCCCGGGTGGCCAAGCGGTAAGGCAGAGGACTTTGGATCCTCGACCGAAGGTTCGAATCCTTCCCCGGGAACCAACTCTTAACAGGCGGGGTTCCCACGGCGTCGCGCGGCGCCTAGCCTCTGGGCGATGCGTCTCCCCGTTCGATTCGTCCCCGGCGGAAAGCGCCTCGCCTTGCTGGCCTCGCCGCTGGCCATCGGCGGCGTGGTCCTGGCCGGCGCTTACGCCTACCGGTCGTCCGCGGCCACCGCCGCCCAGCCTCCGCCGGCTCCCAACCCCGCGCTGTCCGTACCCGCTCCGCCGGGTCTCCTCGTCGACGTGACGGGCGCAGTCGAGAATCCGGGCCTCTATCGGCTGCCGCGAGGTGACCGGGTTTTCGACGCGATCGCCGCGGCCGGCGGTCTCAGCCCCGACGCGGACATGTCGAAGCTGCCCAACCTCGCCGGCCGGCTGAAGGATGGCGAGCAGGTAAAGGTCGGCTTCGCCAGGACCACGTCCGGCACCACGACGGTGCGCACAAACCTCAACACCGCGACGCTCGAGGAGCTCGAGACCGTGCCCGGCTTCAGCGCAGCGTTCGCGCAGGACTGCATCGAGTACCGCACCAATTACGGCGGGTTTCAGAACACCCGTGAGCTGGTCGACATACTGGGCATGAGCGAGGCCGAATATCTGGTCGCGCGGCACTACCTCACGTTGTGACGCGCTATCCGGCGCTCGTCATCGCGCTTGCGTGGTCGGCTGCGCTGGCTGCGGTTGTTGTCCTGGCTCCCGAACAGCCGGTGCTCGGCGCGGCGGCCGTCGCGGCCGCCATCGGGTGCGTGCTGTTGGCGCTGTTCCTGCGGCCCGCCTTGATCGCGCTCGCCATCGCGGCCGCCCTCCTGGCGGTCGGCCGCGCGGAGCTGCCACCGGTCGATCCGATGACGCATCTTCGTGCGGCGTCGCTCGCCGGCGCCACGATCGTAATGAGCGGTCAAGTCGCTGACGACAGCAGGCGGACCGGCGGAGGCGCCGAGGTCCTGGTCGAGCCGAGCCAGATGCAGACGGCAACCTCGGCCATCGGCGGCATCGGCAATCTGATGGTCCGCTGGCGTGGACCGGCCCAGGCTTCGTACGGCGACTCGGTCCTCGCCACCGGCAAGCTGACACTGCCTCGCGACCTGCCCGCGTTCGACCGCCGCGCCTACCTCGCGCAGCACCACGTCTATCTCGAGCTACAGGCATCGAGCTTCGAGGTGACCGGCTCGGCGCGCGGGGTCGGCGGACTTCCCGGGTGGCTGCGCGCTCGCTACTCCGAAGCTCTCGACGCGGCCCTGCCCGCGCCGCATGCCGCCATGTTGCTCGGCATCGTCCTGGGCATCCACCAGGGGATTCCCGCGCAGCTGCAGAACGCACTCATCGCGACGGGGCTCATCCATCTTCTCGTCCTGAGTGGCCTGAAGGTCGCGGTCTTCGCTCGCATCTTGCAGGGCGCGCTCAATCCGCTCCTGGGACGCTTCGCGACGTGGCCGGCGGTGGGTTTGATCGGTCTTTACGCGATGGTCGGCGGCGCGACACCCGCTGCGGTGCGCGCGTCGGCGATGGGAGGTCTCGCCATCGCCGCGACGCATCTCGGCCGCCCCTCGCACGTGTGGACTTCTCTCGCCGTGACCGCGGGAGCGATGCTCGGCTGGCGACCGGAGCTCGCCTGGGATGTCGGCTTCCAGCTCTCCTTCGCCGGGACAGCGGCGATCATCTTGCTGACGCCATCGATCGCGCGGAAGGTCGCCTTCCTCCCGCACGTCCTCCGCGAACCTTTTGCCGTCACCTGCGCCGCTCAGGTAGGGACCCTGCCGATGATGGCGACCGACTTCCATGTTCTCTCGCCGGTCGCGCCGATCGCCAACGCGCTGACCCTTCCCATCCTGCCGGTGCTCGTCGCCGCCGGCCTGCTGCTTGGAACGCTGTCCGTCATCCCGGACGTTGCCCGCGCCGTCGGCATCCCGATCGCCGCACTGCTCGCCTACATCGAACAGGTCGGATACGTGCTCGCGCGATTTCCATCTGCCGCAATCACGATCCCCAGGTTCCCGACCTGGATGGGCGTCGCCTACTACTCGGCTCTGGGCCCCGCCATCGCGGGCGCGCATGCCCGAGGCAACGGCCGCAGAGTCGCCTTCATCACGGCGGGTGTGGTGCCGGCGCTCATCACCGCCATCGCCGTCGGCATGTGGTCGCACGCCAGCCCGCAAGTCATCGTCATGAACGTCGGTGACGGCCAGGCCGTGCTGGTCCGCGGCCCCGACGGCACGATCCTGATCGACGGCGGTCCCAGCCCGGCCCGGCTCAACGCCGAGCTGGGCGGCCAGCTTCCGCCATGGCAGCACAGCCTGGATGCTCTCGTCATCACCGCGCCGGGCCTCGGCCACATCGGAGGCCTGGCCGGTTTCGACCGGCTCGCGACAACCGTGCTGCTGCCCCAGGCGGACCTCACCGGCTCGGCGTGGCGCACCGCCGCCTTCGAGGAGACCGCGCGCGGCGCATCGATTGAATCATTGCGGGCCGGCCGGACCTTGAGACTCGCGGGCTTCGAACTGCAGGTGCTCGCGCCCGAACCAGGAGCTCCCGGCGACCAGACCGGCGCGGCCGACCTCGCCGTGAGAATCGTGGCGCCCGACGGCCGCTCCTTCTGCGATCTCAGCGACCTCGACCTCGACGCACAGACCGTCGCGGCCGCCCGATTGCGCGGTCCATGCGACGAACTTCTTCTCCCGGTCGGTGGCCGGAGCCGCCTCTCGCCCGACCTTGACCGCAAAGCGGTCACCGCCACCACCCAGCTCATCGCGTCGCGCGGGGCCGGTCGCCTTGCGTCCGGCTACCCGCCCAACGTCCTGCGAACAGACCAGGAGGGGACCATCACCTTGCCGTTGTAAGTACGATCGCCACATGCCACGGACAACGGGCCGGGCCAGCGCCACCGCGCTGCTGCTCCACGGCGAGGAGCGCTTCCTCGTCGACGAGAAGGCGAGAGCCATCCTCGACGAGTGGCGCGCCGCGCTGGTCTCGGACTTCGGCCTGGAGACGCTGGAGGGAAGCGGATTGCAGCCGGCGCGCTTGCAGGATGCGGTCCTCCAGTCCCCCTTCCTCGACCCATATCGGGTTGTCTTCGTCCGCATGCTCCCTGCCAACCGCGCGGAGAGCCAGGCCGCGGCGATCGCGGAGATCCCGCCGACCACGAGGCTCGTCATCACGGTCGCCGGCCGGATCGGCGCCACCAACAAGCTCGCCAGAGCGATCACCACCGCGGGCGGCGCG
>VBDS01000196.1 GCA_005889085.1 Chloroflexota bacterium
ACACGTATGCCCCCGGCGCAAAGTCCGCGCCGCCCGGCCGGTGCACCATCAGGAGCTCCCACGGATCGCCGTCCCGAACCAGCAGCACGGTCGCCGAAGGCCGCGGAGTGACTGGCGGCCCGTCGAGGTTCAGGTGCCCAGAGAGGTCAGCCATCACTCGACTCTAAGGTCACTAGCATTCGGCGGGTGGACCTCGGCATCGCGGGCAAGGTCGCGCTTGTCACCGCGGCGACAAGAGGCATCGGTCTCGCCATCGCCCAGGCCCTGGCGCGTGAAGGCGCTCGCGTGTCGGTCGTGGCCCGGACCGAGGCCGATGTCCGGCGCGTCGCCGAGTCCATCGGCGGCGCGGGGGTCGCCGCGGACGTGCTGACCGAGGCAGGCTGCAAGCGCGCCGTGGCCGCGACGGAAGAAGCGCTCGGGCCGATCGACATCCTGGTCAACAACTTCGGTGCGCGGGCCGGCACATCTTGGAAGGACACGGGAACGAAGGAGCTCCAGGCCGCGTTCGAAGGCAACGTCGTGGTCAGCACGCGGATGGCGCAGCTCGTCCTGCCCGGGATGCTCGAGCGAGGCTGGGGCCGGGTGGTGATCATCACCTCGGTCTACGGGCGAGAGTCGGGCGGCGCGCCCGCGTACAACGCGGCCAAGGCGGCGGAGATCAGCCTGGTCAAGTCTTTGGCGCGCGAGGTCGCGGCAAGGGGAGTCACCGTCAACGGCATCGCACCTGGATCGATCTTGTGGGAAGGCGGCGGCTGGCACCGCCGGCAGCAGGCAGACCCGGAGGGCATCGCGGAGTTCGTCCGCCACGAGATGCCGCTGGGACGCTTCGGGACCGTCGATGAGGTCGCAGGCGTGGTCGCGTTCGTGTGCTCGAAGCACGCGAGCCTGCTGAACGGCGCCTCCATAGCCGTCGACGGAGCCCAGGGCCGGTCCAACATCTGACAACACGAATCGCTCTTCTGCTGGCGCTCGTGATCACGACCGCCTGCTCGCAGACCACGGTGAGCAAGCAGGAGTCCGATCCGCACAGCTTCCACGGGAACATCGGCGCGGCGGCATATCGAATCGACGTGCCCGCCCACTGGAACGGCACCCTGTTCCTTTACAGCCACGGCTACGTCGCGCCAGGCAGCGTAGGCCAGGCACAGGGAGCACCCACCACACAGGCCAGCGATTGGTTGCAAAACAACCGCTACGCGGCCGCCGGGTCGGCATACAGCTCGAGCGGCTGGGCACTCGAGGACGCGTTCAAGGACCAGATCGCGCTGCTCGACTATTTCACCAAGCACGTCGGGAAACCGAAGCGAGTGATCGCGTGGGGCGTATCGCTCGGCGGGATCATCACCGCCGGCCTCGTCCAGCTGTACCCCAACCGATTCGCGGCAGCGATGCCCCTCTGCGGGGTGCTCGCGGGCGGCATTGCGACATGGAACACAGAGCTCGATGCTGCGTACGCCTTCAAGACGCTGCTCGCGCCGAGCTCGGCGCTGCAGCTGGTCCACATCACCGATGGTGCTGCCAACCTGCAGCTCGCAGAGCAGATCTTCAACGCCGCGGTTGCGACACCCCGGGGCCGGGCGAGGCTCGCCATGGTCGGCGCGCTGATCGACCTGCCTGGTTGGTTCGATCCGACCCAGCCCGAGCCAGCGGCCGCGGACTTCGTCGCTCAGGCGCAGGCTCAGGCCACGTGGGAATCGCGGGTCGACTTTCCCTTCGCGTTCCAGTACCGCGCCGACATCGAGGCGCGGGCCGGCGGCAACCCTTCGTGGAACTCGGGCGTCGACTACGGACGCTTGCTGCAGTCGGCGCCAGGCCGGAATGAGGTGACCGCGCTCTACAGCGTGGCCGGTCTCGACGTCAACGCCGACATCCGCGCCCTGGACGCAGGCGCGACGATCAAGGCCGATCCGGCGGCGGCGTCCTACCTCAATCGCTACATCAGCTTTGACGGAAACCTTTCGGTCCCGATGCTCTCCATGCACACGACCGGCGACGGACTGGTCATCCCGCCCAACGAGTCCGCCTACGGACAGGTCGTTGGCGGTGCGGGCAAGCAGGACATGCTGCGCCAGGTTTTCGTTCACCGCGCCGGCCACTGTGCGTTCACGACCGCTGAGACGATCGCGGCGTTCCAGGTCCTGGTGAAGCGGCTGGACACGGGAAGGTGGGACGGCGCCGCGCTCCAGCCCGAAGCGCTGAATGCGGCCGCGAGCTCCCTCGGGGCAAGCGCCAACCAGATTTTCGGCAGGACGTTCGATCCTTCCTTCATCACGTTCCAGCCGGCGGCGTATCCGCGACCGTTCGCCAAGGGTTCGGCCATCCCTGCCTAGAATCGGTCGGTGGTCAAGTTCAAGGCGGTCCTGAAGCCTGACCCGACTGGCACGGGCACCTACATCGACGTTCCCAGAGAAGTCATCGATTCACTGCGCTTGAAGGGCCGGCCCAAGATCCAGGCGGTGATCGCCGGCCACCCTTACCGCGGATCGCTGATGCCGATCGGGGACGGAAGCTACGCGCTTGGGGTGCTGAAGGCGATCCAGCAAGCCGAGGGCCTGAAGCATGGAGACGCGATCACGGTCGAGCTCGAGGTCGACACTGCGCCCCGCACGGTCGAGCCGCCGGCCGACCTCCAGAAGCTGCTGACGCGTGACAAACGCGCCGCGGCGGCGTGGGAGCGTCTCTCGTTCACCGACAAGAAGGAGATCGCGCGCAGCCTGGAAGACGCGAAGAAGCCAGAGACCCGCCAACGGCGCCTCGCCTCAGCACTCTCGAAATTGCGCACGAGCCCCTCCCCGCCCTCCCCATGAATGGGGAGGGTGGCTGCGCTCCTTAAGGAGACGGAGTAATCGGGGTCGCGCCAAGCTGGCCTGCGATGAGCAGCGTCGTCGGATACAACCCCAGTAGGAGTGAGGCCGCGCCGCTCAGCACGATCGTGGCGGCGCTGCTGAGGGACGCCGGCACGCGCTCGGCCCGCGGCGACGGTGACCACACCGGGATCAACACCCGGACGTAGTAGAAGACCGAGACCACGCTCATCAACACAGCCACCACGACAAGCCACGTGTAGCCGGCGCCCACCCCCGCGGTGAAGAGAAACAGCTTGCCGAAGAATCCGACCGAGGGCGGAAAGCCGGCGAGCGAGAGCATGAAGATCGTCATCGCGACCGCCAGCACCGGGTTGCGTCGACCCAGGCCCTCCAGGTCGGCGAACGAATCGGCGTCACCATCGCGCCCTGACAGCAGGGTCAGCACCGCGAACGCGCCGAAGTTCATGAACATGTAGACGAACAGGTAGTAGAGGACCGCACGCAGGCCGTCCGAGCCGCCTGCGATGACGCCGATCAGCACGTAGCCGGCCTGCGCGACGCCCGAGTAGGCGAGCAGCCGCTTCAGGCTCGACTGCGTGATCGCCATCAGGTTGCCCACCACCATGCTGGTGGCCGCGACGAATGCGAGCAGCGTCTGCCACTCCGGCGCGAGGTGGGGAAGGCCGCCTGCGAAAACCCGCACGATCATCGCGAACGCGGCCGCCTTGGTGCCGACAGACATGAACGCGGTGACGGGGATCGGCGCGCCCTGGTACACGTCGGGCGTCCACATGTGGAAGGGCGCCGCGGACACCTTGAACGCGAAGCCGACGCCCATCAGCACGATGCCGAGCAGGATCAGCGGGTTGGTGGCGCTCGAAGAGCCGAGGCGCTGTGCGATGTCGGGGATGACCGTCGTCCCGGCGCCTCCGTAGATGAGCGCCATGCCGTAGAGGACGAACGCGCTCGCGAAGCCGCCGACCAGCAAGTACTTGGCGGCCGCCTCCTGGGACCGGAAATCGGCGCGCGCGAAGCCGCACATGATGTAGAGCGAGATCGAGAGCAGCTCGAGTCCGAGGAACACGGTGACGAGCGAGGTAGCCGACCCCAGGACCATCATGCCGATCACCGCGGCCATGACCAGGATGTGGAACTCCGACTCCAGCAGTCCGCGGCGCTTCAGGTACGAGTGCGAGAGCGCAACGGTGAGAATGCCGAGGCTCGCGAAGAGCAGCTCAAAGAAGAGCGCGAAGTTGTCGCCGGTCGCAAACCGGTGATACGCGTAGCCGCCGGTTGCGAACGCCCACCGGTAGGCGATCGTGCCGAGCGAGTAGGCAAAGCCGACCACGGCGACCATGGCGACGGCGCCGCCGCGCCGGCTCCGCGGGAGGACCAGGTCCGTCACGATCGCGAGCAGGAAGAAGCCCGTCACGGCGACGATCGGGGAGATCTGGCCCAGATCGTTCAGCGCCTGGTCCCACGAATAGCTGAGATCAGTGCCCGGCGGGATCATTTGTACAAACCCGTCTGGCCGAGCGATGTCATGAGGTTGGTCAACACGCCAGGGTCGAGGCCGATCGCGAACATGAGCGCGATCAGCGGTGCGAGCACGGTGAGTTGGCCGGCGTAGATGTCCGAGCGCGGCGCCGGGCCGGCCGGAACGCCCTGCATGGCGCCCTGGAACAGCCGCAGCATGTAGACCGGCGTCAGGACGAGGCCGATTGCGCCAAAGACCGCGAGCAGGGGAGCGCGCTCCCAGGCGCCGAGCAGGGTCATGAACTCACCGACGAAGCTGTTCAGGCCCGGCAGCCCCAACGCCGCGAATGTGACCACGGCAAAGACGCCTGCCATCACAGGCATGCGCAGCGCCAGGCCGGCCATCGCCGAGCGGTCACGAGTCCCTGTGCGCTCGGCGATCCAGCCGACGATCAGGAACAGCGCCGCGATGATGATTCCGTGGTTGACCATCTGGATGACCGCACCCTGCTGGCCCTGGATGTTGAACGCAAAGATGCCGAGCACGATGAAGCCCATGTGGCTGATGCTCGAGTACGAGACGAGCATCTTCATGTCGTTCTGGACGAGCGCCATCAGCGCGCCCCAGATGATCGCGGCCACCGCGAGGACGGGGATCACCCACCGCCAGTCCCACCAGTCGACCGGCTGCGGGAACAGCGGCACCGCGATGCGCAGGAAGCCATAGGCGCCCGCCTTTCCCATCACGCCGGCGAAGGTGATCAGCATCGGTATCGGCGCCGCGTTGTACGCGTCCGGCAGCCAGCTGTGGAAGGGGAAGAGAGGAGTCTTGATCGCGAACGCGAGGGCGAAGACGAAGAACAGCGCGAACTGGATCGACGGTGACGGTGCGAGCGTGGCGAGCTGCGCGAGGTCGAAGGTCTGGCGGCCGGTGACGATGTACTCGCCGATCACGCCGACGAGCATCAGCAGCGAGCCGGCCAGCGTGTACAGGACGAACTTCAACGCCGCGTACCCGGGTCGTGTGCCCTCGCCGTACAGCCACAGCAGGAAATACGCCGGGATCAGCATCGCCTCCCAGAACACATAGAAGAGGACGAGGTCGGTGGCCATGAACACGCCCGCCAGCCCGGCCGACATGGCGAGCATCAGGCCGACGAACCCGCCGGTCCGTTTGGTCACCGGCGTGGCCAAGATCGCGATCAGGGTTAGGAAGGCGTTCAGGACGAGGAGCCACAGGCTGATCCCGTCGACCCCGAGGCGGTAGAAGATGCTGAGCTGTGGGATCCAGGCGAGCTTCTCGGTGAACTGGAAGCCGTGGTAGCCGGGCGCGAAGTTGAATGCGACGAATGCTGCGATCAACAGCGCGACCGCGGCGACCAGGGCGCCCATCCACTTGGCGAGGGGCGGCGGCAGGAAGGCGACCAGGACGCCGCCGACCAGCGGCATGAGCCAGAGCGCGGTGAGCGTCATGAGCTTGCCCTCACGAGGAGGATCACCGCCGCGACGACGGCGCCTCCCACGAAGACCAGCACGTAGTTGCGAAAGTAGCCGCTCTGGGTGAGGCTCAGGCCGCCGGCGCCGGCTCGGGCCACCGCGCCCGTGTCGATCACGACGCCGTCGATGATCGGCTTTTCGATGTCACGCTGAGCGAAGCCGGCGACCCAGTCCATCGGCCGGACGAACGCGGCGTCGTAGATCTCGTCGAAGTAGTACTTGTGCTCGAGCAGGCGCTGCGCCCACGGAACTCGCGCGCTCCAGGGGCGGATGCGCATGGCGGCGGCGAACAGTCCGGCCGCGAGGACCATCGTGAGCAGCCCGATCCCGACCACGGCGGCGCTCTCTTCCCATTTCTGCAGGCCGACGGCCGAGGAGAGGAAGTCGGACACGGCCGAGGGGCCGATGCCGAGTGCGCGCGTCTGGATGAACCCGCCGACGACCGCGAGCGCGGCGAGAATCGCGACCGGGACGAGCATCACCGGAGGCGCCTCGTGCGGATGCTCGACGGGCCGCTGCGGCGAGGGCTTGCCCCAGAACGCAAGCCACCACATGCGGCCGGTGTAGAAACCGGTCAGCAGCGCGGTGGCGGCGCCGATGACCCACACGGCGAGCGATAGCGAGTCGCCCGGCTTGGACAGGGCGAGGCCGAGGATCTGTTCTTTCGAGAAGAAGCCGACCAGCGGAATCACGCCAACGAGGGACAGCGAGCCGATGAGGAACGTCACCGACGTGGGCCGCATCTGGCCCCACAGGCCGCCGTACTTCCGCATGTCCTGCTCGTCGTGCATCGCGTGGATGACGTTGCCCGCGGCCATGAACAGCAGGGCTTTGAAGAAGGCGTGTGAGAGCAGGTGGAACATCCCTGCCGAGTACGCGCCGATGCCCACCGCCAGAAACATGTAGCCGATCTGGCTCATCGTCGAGTAGGCGAGCACGCGCTTGATGTCGACCTGGACGATGGCGATCGTCGCGGCGAACAGCGCGGTGACCGCGCCGACGATCGCAACCGCGCCGTGAGCGTAGGCAGCGACGTCATAGATCAGATGCATGCGGGCGACCAGGTAGACGCCGGCGGTGACCATGGTCGCTGCATGGATCAGGGCGCTCACCGGCGTCGGGCCTTCCATGGCGTCGGGCAGCCAGGTGTGCAGCGGGAGCTGCGCTGATTTGGCCACTGCTCCGACGAGCAGCAGGAATGCGGCGAGCTCGAGCCAGCCGGAATCGCCGCCGCGCAGCGCGCCAAAGACTCTGTTGTAGGTGACGCCGTGCAGGTTTGCGAACAGGACGAAGGTGCCGAGGATCATCCCGACGTCGCCGATCACGTTCATCACGAAGGCCTTGCGCGCTGCGACCACCGCGGAATGGCGCTGGTACCAGAAGCCGATCAGCAGGTAAGAGCTCAAGCCGACGAGCGCCCAACCCACGATCAGGAACACGAAGTTC
>VBDS01000197.1 GCA_005889085.1 Chloroflexota bacterium
ACCTCGACGGCGGGTTCGACGCGCGCTACGCGCCAATCGACAGCCTGGCGAAGTTGAAGGAGCTGCCCCCGCGACTGCGCCTGCACTTCAACCGCTCGCAGGTGGAAGGCATCATGGGCAACAACTGGCTGGCCTTCTTAGGAAGGTCTCTCCCAGCGTAGGTTCCCTCTCCCCACAGGGGAGAGGGTCAGGGAGAGGGGCGTGAAAAGCTAAATCGACTCGGCTACGCCCTTGGCAGTCATGAAGGCGAAGCCCATCCCGTGGCCGGTGAACCCGGCGCAGATGTAGACGTTGGGCATCCCGTCGAGCGGCCCCGCCATCGGTAGGCCCGACTCGGTGAAGCCCATCGTCCCTGCCCAGCGATGCGTCACCTCGCTCTTCACGCCCAGCTCGCTGACCGCGCGGTCGAGGTGCTCCTGGATCTCAGGCGTCGGCTCGTCGTCGTAGGTCTTCTCGGTTTCCAGCGACGTGTCGCGCCATCCGCCGATCAACACCTCTCCGCTCGCCAGCTGGCGCCAGTAGCGATACCCGAAGTTGGAGTAGACCGGCATATCGAAAACCGACTTCGACTCAGGCGCTGTGGCGGCCATCTGCGCGCGGATGGGCTGGATCTTCACCGACGGCACCAGCTGCGGCGTGTATGCGTTGATGGCGAGAATGACGACGCCGGCCTCGCACATGTCCTCTCCTGAGGTGACGGTCACGCCGTGGCGGCGCGCCGTGAGCGAAGTGACATTGACGCCTTCGCGAATGGCGCCGGCGCTCGCCTGCCGCGCCAGCGCGGCGACCATGGCCGATGGATCGATCTCACCATCCCGCGGATTGATCAGCCGTGTCCCATCCCACCGAGCGATGAATCCGTCCTCCTGCAGCAGCTGCTCAGACTCGATCAGAAGGGCTCGTTCCTCCTCGCTCGCCGGAAGGACCGCCGTGCCCCGGCGGCGGTGCCCGACGTCCTGTCCACGCGCGGCCTCGATCATGCGGTCGTGGTTCTCGTTGGTGATCTCCCACACCTCGCGCGCCTTCTGCCGGCCGTAGGCTTTCACCGCTTCGGCGTACGAGGAAGCGACGCCGGCCAAAAGAAACCCGGCGTTGCGCCCGCTCGCTCCCCACGCGATGTGATGGCGCTCGAGCAGCACCGCGTCGATCCGGCGCCGAGCCAGGTGCCACAGGAGGCTCGTCCCCGCGATGCCGCCGCCGATCACGACCAAATCGGCCTTGCCGGGCAGTCGGCCGGCGTACTTCTCGGGCGGCGGAGTCCAAAACGGCGCGGTCATGAGTCCCAATAGAATCAGATGGCAAGTGGACTTTGAGAGCTACGACGTCCTGGTGGTTGGCGGGGGGCTCGCCGGCCTCAGGGCAGCGATAGCTGCGGTCGAGGCCAATCCCAGGGTCAAGGTGGGGCTGGTCTCGAAGGTCTACCCGATGCGCAGCCACACAGTCTCGGCCGAAGGCGGCGCCGCAGCGGTGATGCGACCGGAAGACTCATACCAGACCCACGCCTTCGACACCATCAAAGGCTCGGACTACCTGGCCGACCAGGACGTGGTCGAAGCCTTTGTGCGCGAGGCGCCGCTCGAGATCATCCAGATGGAGCACTGGGGATGCCCATGGAGCCGCGACCCAGACGGCAAGATCTCGGTTCGGCCTTTTGGGGGCATGACCACCTGGCGCACGTGCTTCGCCGCCGACAAGTCCGGCTTCCACATGCTGCACACGGTGTTCCAGACCTCGCTCAAGTACCCGCAGATCACGCGCCACGACGAGGCGTTCGTGACCAAGCTGCTGATCGAAGACAGCCGCTGCGTCGGCGTGGTCGCGCTCGACATCCGAACCGGCCGCTTCGACGCGATCACCGCAAAGACGACGATCCTCGCCACCGGCGGTCTAGGCCGCGTCTACGCCTTTTCCACCAACGGCAACATCTGCACAGGCGACGGCATGGCTCTCGCCTACCGCGCCGGCGTCGGCCTCAAAGACATGGAGATGGTGCAGTTCCACCCGACCGGCCTGCCCTTTACCGGCATCTTGATCACGGAGGCGGTGAGGGGAGAGGGCGGCTACCTCCTCAACAACGGGGGCGAGCGGTTCCTGAAGCGCTACGTGCCGAACAAGATGGAGCTCGGCCCGCGCGACATCATCTCGCGCGCGATGATCACCGAGTTCGAGGAGGGCCGCGGTTTCGAGGGGCCTCACGGCAAGTACATGCACCTCGACGTGCGCCACCTCGGCGAGGCGGTGATCGACCGCAAGCTCCCGTTCATGCGCGAGCTGGGCCGCGAGTTCGTCGGCATCGACATCGTCAAGGACCCCATCCCGGTCCGTCCGGTTCAGCACTACATGATGGGCGGCGTCGACGCCGACATCTCGGGCGAGACGCCCATCCTCGGCCTGTACGCGGCCGGTGAGTGCGCGAACGTCGGGCTCAACGGCGGCAACCGGCTGGGTTCGAATTCGTTGTCCGAATGCCTCGTGTTCGGCGCGGCCGCCGGACGCGCGGCGGCGCACTACGCGAGCTCCGCCAAGCCCGTCACCGCGAACCCGGTCGACGCGATGCTGTGGGACGAGGCGCACCGGGTGGAAACCGAGTACCTGGAGAAGAAGAGCGGCAACGAACGGATCGCCGTCATCCGCGAGGAGATGCAGAAGGAGATGGACGACGGCGCCGGGGTGTTCCGGACGCGAGAGGGCCTCTCGAAGCTCGTCCGCAATCTTGGCGGCCTGCGCGAGCGCTTCGAAAAGGTCAAGATCGAAGACTCGAGCCGGACCTTCAACACCGAGATCCTGGCCGCGCTCGAGCTGGACTTCATGCTCGAGGTCTCGTCGGCGGTCGCGTTTTCGGCTCTCGCGCGCGAAGAATCGCGTGGCGCGCACGCGCGCCGCGACTTCCCCGAGCGGGACGACGCAAAGTTCCTCAAGCACACGCTCGCGTTCCACACCAAAACGCTCGCTCCGCGTCTGGAATACCGCGACGTGACCATCACCAACTTCAAGCCGCAGGCGAGGACTTACTAAATGCCCGAGAAGAGAATCAGCATCCACGCGACGCGCTATGACCCGGAGCACGACAAGGAGCCGCGCCTGCAGACCTACGACATCCCGTTCTCCGACGAGAGCATGGTGGTGCTCGACGCGCTCAACTACATCAAGTCGCACGTCGACGGCAGCCTCAGCTACCGCTGGTCTTGCCGCATGGGCATCTGCGGCAGCTGCGGGATGATGGTCAACGGCACGCCGAAGCTGACATGCAGCGCATTTCTGCGCGACTACTGGCCGCGCGCCGTCGTCGTCCAGCCGCTGAACAACTTCCCGCTCATCCGCGACCTTGTCATCGACATGGATGACTTCATGCACAAGCTGAAGTCGATCAAGCCGTGGATCATCCGCAAGCAGGAGATTCCTCTTGGCGCAGGAGAGCATCGTCAGACCAGCGACCAGATCGATGAGTTCAGGCAGTTCAGCGAGTGCATCAACTGCATGCTCTGTTACGCAGCCTGCCCCGTCTACGGTCTTAACAACGAATTTCTCGGCCCCGCGGCAACTGCTCTCGCACGCCGTTACAACCTCGACTCCCGCGACGAGGGCCTGAAGCAGCGGCTGCCCGTGCTCGCCGAAAGCGAAGGCGTCTGGGAGTGCAGCTTCGTCGGCGAGTGTTCGGTCGTTTGCCCGAAGGGCGTCGACCCGGCGAAGGCCATCCAGCAGACCAAGCTCGACACGACGATGCGATTCGTGCTCCCGTACGGCAACCGCGAGTGAGTACGAGCGAAGCGAACGCCACGCCGCGCGAATACCCGTGGCGCATGCCGGCCAACTGGTGGACGCGCAGCCGCCACTACTTCTGGTACATCGTCCGGGAGTTCACCGCTGTCCCGCTCGCACTGTGGCTGCTGTGGCTCCTGGTCGAGATCAAGCGCGCGGGTGACGGTCCAGCTCGCTACTCACCGCACGGCTCTGCGCCCTTCGTCATCTTCAGCGTCGTCGTCCTTCTGTTCTCGCTGTATCACAGCTTCACGTTCCTGAGCCTCGCCGGCTCGATTCTCCACTTCAAGCTTCTCGATCGCCCCGTGTCAGCGAGCGTGATCGTCATGTCCCAGTTCGCGGCGTGGGCCGTGGCGTCGGGCGTGATCGGATTCTTCCTCGTCTGGTTGGGTCGATGATTGAATCAAGTCACCTCCCCGCTGGCGGGGAGGGTGGCCGAAGGCCGGGTGGGGACGCCCGAGTCCCCAAAACCGCGTTCAACCACCTGGTTTTCTGGTTCCTGTTCGCGCAGGGCGGGATCATCGCGGCCATCCTGATTCCCGTCCATGTCTTGATCCAGGGCATCCTCGGTCCGCTCAACATCGTGACCGTGGTAGACCGCCACTACGACACCTGGGTCAGCGCCCTCGGCAACCCGATCGTCAAGCTCTACCTGTTGGTCCTGATCGCGGCGCCGTTCTTTCACTTCGCGCACCGCATTCGCTATCTAATCGTCGATCTCGGTTTCAAAGCCGGCAAGAGCATGCCCGCACAGGTCGTCTTCTACGGCGGTGCGGTCGTGGTCACGCTCATCACGATCTGGGTCCTTCTGACGACGGTTCCTATCGGCAGCTGATCCCATGTACACGGTCGAGGCGATTCCGGCATCCGAGCTGGGCAACACGAGCTTTGTCGTCGCCGACACAGACCGTGGCGTGGGCCTCGTCATCGACCCACTGCGCGATATCGAGCGCTATCTGAACGTCGCCTCCGACCTGAACATCAAGCTGACCCACGCCCTCGACACGCACCTTCACAACGACTTCGTGTCGGGACGCCGCGAGCTCCAGGCCGAAACGGGAGCGGACATCGGCGAGCTGGAAGCAGGATCCGAGCTGACGCTTGGTGACACCACCCTGCGCGCGATTGCCACGCCCGGCCACACGCCCGACCACAAGGCCTACCTCCTCGGCGAGGGCGGTCGTGCGCGCGCCCTGTTCTCAGGCGGTGCGGTGATGCTTGGAGCGATCGCGCGAACGGACCTGTTCGGCCCGCACCTCGCGGTTCACCTCGCGCTGGAAGCGCTGACCACACTGCAGGTCCGCCTGCGCGCGCTGCCGGATGAGATACGCGTGTTTCCCACCCATGGCGGCGGATCCTTCTGCGGCGTCGGCGGACGGAGCGGGCACGAGACGACCCTCGGCCACGAGCGCAAGACGAATCCGTTCTTTCAGACCACCGAGGTCATGCCGTTCCTCGCTCGGGCGCTGACGCAGTCTCGCTACCCGACCTACTACCGCGACATGTCGGCGATCAACAGGGGAGGGGCGCCGCTGATCGGGCGCACGCTTCCGCCACTCACTCCCCTCGAGGCTGACGAGGTGGCGCAGATGATGGACTCCGGGGCAGCCGTGATCGACATCCGCACCGGGCGTGACTACGACGCAGGTCACATTCCGGGCAGCTACCAGGTAGGCATCGACGGTCCTGTCAGCGCGTGGGTCGGCTGGCTGGTCGCGCGGGGCAGGCCGCTCGTCCTGGCCGGCGGCACGCACGAGCAGCAAATACGGGCGCAGCGCCAGCTGCTGCGCATCGGCTTTGATGGCATCGCGGGTGAGCTGGACGGCGGAATGGACGCATGGCGCTCGAGCGGCCGCAAGCTGTCGACTTTCGAGACGGTGGACGTCGAGGATATGGCGCAGTGGGTGCTCAGTGCCGAGCCGATGACAGTGGTCGATGCGCGAGACGAGCACGAGTGGGTGGCAGGCCACGTGCCCGGAGCCGTACACATCTACGTGCCCGACGTGCCGCACCGCGCGGACGAGATCCCGCACGACGCGCCAGTGGCGGTTCACTGCGCGTCCGGGTATCGCGCCGGAATCGCAGCGAGCCTTCTCGAGCAGGCCGGCCTGAAGCGGATCATCCACGTGAACGGCGAATACTCGGACTGGGACCGCCTCCACCTTGCGGAGTCACACCCCTAGCGGACATCAGAAGCGGCTATTTCACATCGCCTTCAGCAAGCTCTAGAGTTATCGCGCTGATCGCCGGCAGTTGTGGGGTAGGAGGTCGCGCCGATGGTTGGGTTGGGCAAGAGGTTCTTTGTTGCTCTCGTGGGCTCCGCGCTTGCGTTGGGTCTGGCACCGCTCACGGCCGCCGCCGCCACTGTGACATACAGCGGCACATTGGCCGACGGCGCCACCTACAAGATCGAGGTCCCGAGCAACTGGAATCACACGCTGCTCCTCTACAGCCACGGGTACGTCGTGCCCGGACGCCCGAACCCGGCCCAGGACGTCGGTGATCCCGTTGTGACAGGCCCCTTCTTGCTGAGCCAGGGCTACGCCCTCGCCGGCTCTTCGTACGCCCATACGGGCTGGGCCCTGCAGGAGGCGATCCCCGACCAGATCGCGACCCTCGACATAGCCGAGAGCATCGTCGGCACGCCCACGCGAACGATCGCATGGGGCCACTCGCTGGGCGGCATCATCACGGCCGGCCTGCTGCAGACCCATGCCAACCGATTCGACGCCGCGCTCCCCATGTGCGGCGTGGTGGCCGGAGGCGTGGCCGTCTGGAACGAAGGCCTTGACGCCGAGTTCGTCATCAAGCAACTCCTGGCGCCGACCTCGACCGTCCAGCTCGTCCACATCACCAACCCCAACAACCTAACCCTGGCCGAGGGAATCCTCTCCGCCGCGCAGTCGACGCCGCAAGGACAGGCCCGCATCGCCCTGGCGGCTGCCGTGGGCGACCTCCCGGGGTGGTTCGACAAGGCGAGCGCAGAGCCGAGCTCGACCGACTTCACATCCCAGGAGGCAAATCAGTTCAATTGGTTGTCGCAGGTCGACGGGCCGTTCGTATTCGCCTTTCGGGGCGAGCTCGAGGCGCGCGCCGGTGGCAATCCCTCGTGGAACACCGGGGTCAACTACGCGAAGCAGCTCGCGAACTCGATCGACAACGCCGAGGTCCAGGCGCTGTACCAGCAAGCCGGTCTCAGCCTCGACGCCGACCTCGCCACCCTGGCGTCAGCGAGCCGGATCAGCGCCGATCCCGCGGCGGTCAGCTATCTGACCGACCACATCGTCTTCAACGGCAACCTTGGTGGGAAGCCGGTCCTCACCATCCACACGACAGGTGACGGCCTGGTGCTCAACTCGGACGAGCAGGCGTACCGCTCCGTGGCACAGGACGCGAAGGACAGCCAGCTGCTGCGCCAGGCGTTCGTCCACCGGGCCGGACACTGCACCTTCACCCCGGCGGAGACGGTTGCAGCGCTGAAGGCGCTGGAGGCCCGCCTGAACACCGGCAGGTGGGCGGGTGCGACAGACCCGGGCGCGTTGAACGCCGCAGCGGCGGGATTGGGGCCGCTGAACTCCGTCGCGCCGTCGTACCTCGAATTCGAGCCGGCGCCATTCCTGCGGCCGTTCGACCTGGGCAGCCACTAGGAACGACGCCGACGGGATTTGGCGAGCTCGGGTTTGCGGGCCCGCCAGACCTCCTCCGAGGGCCACTGACGCGCCCACTCGGCCGTCACGTACTGGTAATAAGGGTGGTCCACCGCGTCCTCGGCCGCATACAGCTCGCGGAAGTCCAACACTTCGAACCCGGCCCGGCGCAGGACCTGGAACAGCTCGGAGTGGCTGATGTGGAACTCGGTGCTCGGCCCGACCTCGTCGTCAGTCCAGTCGAGCCGGTGCATCCCCTTGAGCGGCCGGAGCAACTGTCGCCCGATCCTCTCGTTGTCAGCCGAGCACACCATCTCGAGGTCCGTGCTGCGCATGAACACCAGCTCGCCGCCTGGCCTGAGCAGCCGCGCGGCCTCCGGGATCCAGCGATCCGGATCGCACCACAACGAGGCGCCGTACTCAGAGAACGCGAGATCGAACGATTCGTCGGGAAGCGGCACAGCCTCGGCGTTGGCCTTGAGGAACTCGAGGCCGAGGCCAAACTCCTCGTTCATCTCGCGCGCGGTGTCGAGCTGCGCGGGGGTGATGTCGACACCGAGGACGCGGCGAGCGCCGTGCTTCTTCAGCCAGGCTCCGAAGTAGGCGGTGCCGCAGCCGAGCTCGATGACCTCGAGTCCGTGTAGGTCCGGCAGGAACTTGATCTCGGACTCAGGCGTGTTCCATCGGCCCCATGTGATCTCCTCTTGCGCCCACGAGTCGTGCGCGCTGGCGGCCGTGTAGTTGGCGTTCGACACAGTCCACACCTCGCGGTTGCGGATCGCGTAGTCGGGAAGGCGTCTAGGCATCAGTGTTCGCGGCCTCGAGGTGGGCGGCGCTTGCGGGCCCGCCAGATCTCCTCAGAGGGCCATCGGCGGGCCCACTCCGCGGGCACATATGAATAGAAGGGATGGTCCACCGCGTCGTCTGCAGCGTACAGCTCGCGCCAGTCGAGCACCTCGAAACCAGTCCGCCTCAAGAGCCGGAACATCTCGGAAGCGCTGATGTGAAATTCCGACGACTCGTCTTCAGAGAACCAGTTCAGCCGGTGCATGCCCTTCAGCGGCTGGACCAGGCGCTCAGTGATCCTTTCCTCGTCGGTCGAGGCGACCATCTCGAAGTCGGTGTTGCGCATGAAAACCAGCTCACCGCCGGGACGCAGCAGACGAGCAGCCTCGGGGATCCATTTGAATTGATCACACCAGATCGAGGCGCCGTATTCGGAGAAGACGAGATCGAATGATGCGTCGGGTAGAGGCACCTCTTCGGCGTTCGCCTCGATGAACTCGAGCCCGAGCCCAAACTCCTCGTTCATCGTGCGAGCTGTCTCCAGCTGAGCGGGCGTAACGTCGACGCCGACCACGCGCCGGGCTCCGCGCTTTTTCAGCCACGCGCCGAAATACGCGGTACCGCAGCCGAGCTCGATGACGTCTTTGCCATGGAGGTCGGGGAGGATCTGAATCTCAGCCTCAGGCGTCTTCCACACTCCCCAGCGAATTTCGTCCTGCGACCACCTGTCGCGCGCTGTGCCCGCGGTGAAGGCGGAGTTGTTCTTCGTCCATAAGGCCCGCGCCGTGACCGCGTAGTCCGGCAGGTCCTCAGGCATGCCCACGACTGCGTCGCCGGATGCGCTGGACTGAACCTCAGGCATCTGTTGTTGCGGCCTCTAGCAGCGCGGCGAACTTACGCCTTGCCGCCTCGCGGCGAGTGGGGACGTGCTCGCGCGGCCAGATTCCGTCGGGCGGCCGGTAGCCGGCCAGGATCTGCCGCGCCGCCGACACACGGTGCACCTCGTCGGGACCGTCGTAGATGCGGGCCGCGCGTGCATGGCGGTACATCTCCTCGAGCGGCAGGTCGGATGAATAACCGAGCGAGCCGTGGATCTGGATCGCGCGGTCGATCACGTCGTGCAGGACCTTCGCGCCATAGAACTTGATCAGTGAGATCTCCTTGCGCGCGGCAGACGCACCTTGCGTGTCGATGACCCACGCCGCGTGCAGGGTCATCAAGCGGGCGGCCTGCATCTCGGCCGCCGAGTCCGCGATCCAGTTCTGCACCGTCTGGTGACTCGCCAGCTTCTTGCCGAAAGCCTCGCGCTGAAGGGCGCGCTCGCACAGCATGTCGAATGCGCGCCGCGCCTGGCCCAGCCAGCGCATGCAGTGGTGGATGCGCCCCGGTCCGAGCCGTGCCTGTGCGATCAAAAATCCCTGTCCACGCTCGCCAAGCACGTTGGCCGCCGGCACGCGCACATTCTCGTAGAAGACCTCAGCGTGGCCGTAGCCGAACTTCTCGTGCTCACCGCCCATCGTGGGCACGTTGCGGACCCTCTTCAGGCCGGGCGTGTCAGACGGCACGATGATCATCGACGCACGCTCATAGGAGTCGGCCTTCGGCTCGGTCACGACCATGGCGATAAGGAAGTCCGCGATCATCCCGTTCGACGTAAACCACTTGTGGCCGTTGATCACCCACTCGTCGCCGTCGAGCTCTGCCGTAGTGGCAAGCAGCGTCGGGTCTGAGCCCGCGGTTTCAGGCTCGGTCATCGAAAAGGCGGAGCGGATTTTTCCATCGAGCAGCGGATGGAGCCACCGCTTCTTCTGCTCCTCGGTGCCGAAGTGGGCGAGGATCTCTGAGTTCCCGGAGTCGGGTGCCTGGTTGCCAAACACGATCGGCCCCCAGACCGACGCGCCCTCGATCTCGTGCATCAGGCCCAGCTTCACCTGCCCATAGCCCTGGCCGCCCAGCTCGGGCGGTAGGTGAGTTGCCCACAGCTTCTGCCGCTTGACCTCTTCCTGCATCGGGCGGACCGCGCGTATGAATCCCTTCTCCTCCACGTCGAGGACCTCGAGCGGATACACCTCGTCGTGCATGAACCGGCGCATCCATTCGAGCTTTTTCTCGAACTCCGGCTCGGTCGAGAACTCCCAGGTCACAGTAGGGTGATTCCTTCGTCGATCATGCCGACGATGGTATCCGTCAGGCCTTCGTACATGGGGTCGGGCCGCCGGCCCTTGCGGTGCAGCATCAAGTTGTAACCGAGGATCGCGGCGTACTTGTAGAGGCTGAGCGCGACATACCAGCGCATCTGGCTCTCGTCCACGCCGTAGAGCATGAAGAGCTCGTGGAGGTCGAGCGCGACGGCGCCGCCCGGACTCGGCGCGCCGGGGAACTGCCGGCGGACCGTCATCGCGCAGAGGCAGCCGAGGTCGAGGAGCGGCTGGCCCAGCTCGGCAATCTCCCAGTCGAGGACGGCGATCACCTCGGGGCCGCGAAAAAGCATGTTGCCGAAGTGGTAGTCGCCGTGGACCAGAGTGGGCCGGCGCTCAGCCGGCACCTGCGCCGCGAGCAAGCCGCCGAGCTCTCCCGCGCGCGTCGTCAGCTCCTCTGGCGCGCGCTGCATGAGCATCGCCCAACGCATCATCTCTACCTGCAGGCCGATCGGCTCCTCATCGCCAATGCCTGTTTTCTCAGGCGGCAGCGCCTGCAATCTCTTGAGCACATCGATCGCGCTGGTCGCGATGTCGGTCGCGGTCTGCTCGAGGGCGGTCTTTTCGATCCGCCGCCCGCTGACTCGTTCCATGAGGATGAACGGGCGCCCGTCGACGACCGGCTCGTCGGAGATGATCGGGACCGCCGGCGCCGGAAGCCCGGCGTCGTGCAGAGCGGCCATGATCCGCCCCTGCCGCATCACGTCCGCGGTGCCTGCGATGCGCGCATTGGGAGGCGGCAGGCGCAGCACGTACTCGCCACTGTCCGCGGTCACGAAATAAGTGAAGCCGGAGTGGCCTTCGGGAATAGGCTCGACGGAAATCACACGAGTGCCCAGCCTCGCCTCGAGGTCAGCGCGGATCTTCTCGGTCATTCCAGATGAGCGATGTCCCCGAGCGCGCCGACCATCCGCCGGTCGCCCAGCACGCGCACGGTGCTGATGCTCGTGTAGTAGGGGAGGAGGCGCAGACGCCCGGGCTCGAGCTGCATGACGTCGGAGATGCACGCGATGATCGAAGCGCCGTGGCTCACCACGACGACGCGCTCGCCGTCGTGTTCGCGAACCAGGTCGTCGACCACGCGGCGCATTCTGGCCGCCGCGGCCACGGGCTCCTCCTTGAAGTCGAGCGTGCCGTCTTCCGAGATATCGAGCGCCATCTCGATCAACCGGCTGTCGACGCGCACGTCTTCGGTGATCGCACGTGCGGTCTCCATCGCGCGCCGGTAAGGGCTCGAGTAAACCGCGGCGGGTTTGGCGTGCCTTACGCGCTCCGCCAGGCGCTGCGCCTGGTCGCGTCCGAGCGAGCTGAGGGGCGGATCATCGGCCGCGGTCATGTCTCGATAGCAGTCGGCGTGGCGCACGAGCCAGAGCTCGGTCACGCCTTCGACGCCGATCAAAAAAAGGGCCTCGAGAGATCGCATGGCCCGGGTGAGATGCTCCGAGCCGGTCGCCACGGCTAACATTCGACCACATGCTCCGGGTTGTGGGCATCGTCGCCCTCTTCGTCCTAGCAGCCTGCAACCAGACAACCGCCAAGGTTGGACCGTCTCCCTCGCCTGTCATCGCGCAGGGAAACTGGAACCAGAACCTGGCGCTCACGGGCGACCTCCCCGGTCAGATCACCTCGATCGTGCCCGACCAGGGCACGCAGCAGACGTTCTGCTCAGGCGCAAAAGCGCGCAACGGCGACACGTGGTCGGACAGCTTTTACGCCAGCCTCAACTCGAGCGGCGCCGAATGGCAGCTCAACATCGTGATCGAGAACTTCCGCGGGCCAGGGACCTACCTCGACAAGGACGTGAAGATCTCGCTCCAGTCGCCCGACAGCTCGCAGGCATGGCTCAACCAGGACGCCGACCCCGCCAGTCATCTCGACGCGGACAAGGTGACGTTCACGATGGACCGCAACCAGCAGACCGGGACCATCGACGCATTCCTGACGAACGCCACGTCGGGCAAGCGAGGCTCCGAGCACATCACGGGCACCTGGAACTGCCGGGGCTGAGTGGGGTGGAGGTTCACTTCGATGGCCACTGCTTCGGATGCGGTCCACTCAACAAGGACGGCCTGCAGCTGAAGTTCGAGCCGGGGCCGGACGGGTCGGTGGCGGAGTACCAGGTGCCGGAGCGGTTCCAGAGCTGGGCCGGGATGGCACATGGCGGCATCGCCGCCCTGATGCTGGACGAGGCGGTGGGCTGGGCGGCCTGGCACGCAGGGCATCCCGGGGTGACGGGGCGTCTTCAGGTGAGCTATCGCCGGCCCCTGAAGCTGGGCGAACGCGTTCGCATTGTGGGCAAGATCGACCACATCCGCCGGACGCTGGTCTACGTCTCGGCATTCGTGGAGAACCGGGACGACCATTCCCGGGTGGCGGACGCCACCGCGACATTGATGGAGGTCAAAACGGTAGTCGACCCGATCGTCCGGTAGTCACAATTCGTTTCTGTAGAGTGGGCGATTCCCCAATGAGCAGGCCTGAAGTCCCTGTTCCGGCCGCGCGGCGGCTTCTGAACACGTTGCGTTCGGGCAGGCCGCTGCACTACGCAGCCATCGGCCTGGTCGTGCTGGCGGCCGTCATCGTGATGGCGGTGCTCGAGGGCGACCTCCCCGAGCTGTTCCAGTACACGTTCCGCGGCCTGCGGACGTTTTACGGCCAGCACACCTACCTACCTGGGTACGCGCTGCTGTACATCGAGGAGTCGGGCATTCCCCTGCCGGCGCCGGGCGACGTGTTCGTGATGTACGTCGGGGTGCACATCCCCCGCAACATCGCGGCGTGGCTGGTGGCGTGGCTCGGGCTGATCTTTGTCGTCGTGCTGGGCGCGACGAACCTGTTTTTTGTCTCGCGCCGGTTCGGCACCCGACTGGTCCACAGCCGGTTCGCCGAGTACGTCCACCTGAACCCGGAGCGGTTGGCCAAGGCGGAGGGATGGTTCAAGAGGTATGGCGTGCTGGCGATCATCTTCGGCCGCCACATCCCGGGTTTCCGAGTGCCGATCACGGTCGCATCGGGCATATTCAACGTGCCGTACCGGGTCTTCGCCCCGAGCGTCGCGGTCTCAACGGCGATCTGGGCGGGGGTGATGCTGACGCTGGGGATGCTCCTTGGGCCGCGCCTGGCGGTGCTGCTGAACGCGCACGGATGG
>VBDS01000198.1 GCA_005889085.1 Chloroflexota bacterium
TCCTCCGTTGATCAGCGCGTCACCGTTCACTGCAGCGACGGCGTAGTTGGCGCTGTTGAATTGTGGCCCGGGTATTGTCGCGCGCGCCGATGCGGCGGATGTCAGGGTGGAGAAGCCGAGCATGCGGGCGAAGATGCTCGGCTGCTGGTGCGAGATCACCACGTCGAGCACGCTTGGATAGTTGAAGATCCCGTTGTAGCGCCAACTATCGCTGAGCGTGATCGTGTAGCCACTCACCGAGTACGTGCCCGCGGGGCAGTTGCCCGCGCCCGAACAGGAGCCCGTCGGGACGCTGAAATTCAGGGACGAGCCAAGGTACTGCATGGCGACCCAGTGCGCGTTGCTGCCGCCAGGACCGTACGACCTCGCGCCGGCCAGAGCGGCGGAGTCAGCGTATGCCTGCAGGTTTCTGCGGTCGGACATCGCGAGCCCTGCGTCGAACACCATCACGCCGAGGACCGTCAGCGCGACGATGATCGCGACCACGATCACGACGGCCTGGCCGCTCTGTGAACGCCGGTCGCGGGCTCGCATTTACTCAGTACTCCGCGAGCATGGTGGTGGACGAGGCGATGCGCAGCAGGTTTGGCGCGGCGCTGCCGAGAAACGGAACCAGGCTGTCGTAGCGGTAGATCACAGTCACGACAACCTCGAAGCAGCCTTTGTATTGCGGGTTCGCGTATTCGGGGGCCCGGGCGCCCAGGTCGCCTGGCATCGGGTCGCGACCCAACGCGCTGCGCGCCGCCGCGCAGTTGGCATACGTGCCCGCGGCGCCCTGCTCGAACGGCCAGATGCAGACCTGCGTCGCGCCCGCAGCGGGAGTCGGGCAGCTGGAGGGTGAGGCCTCTGTCATTGCGGAATTGCGGCTGAAGCTGCCCATCACGACGTCAACGGTTTCGTCGATCCGATTGTTCGTCATGCAGCCGGCGCCGTTGGCGCCGGGCGTGAGGGTTGTGCCCGAGCAGCTTCCCGTTGCGGAGCCGAACGGATTGTCCGGCGGCACCTGGTTGGGCACGGCCTGTCGCGCAGCCTGTCGCGCGGCCTCCGCCACGGTCGACGTGACCCAGTCGACACGAAACACGTCGATCGAGATCGCGAGGATGAAGAAGAGGAGCGGAAAGACCAGCGCGAACTCGACCAGCGCCTGTCCTCGGCTCTTGCGCTTTGCTCGCCCCTCTCCCCAGATCCCTCTCCCCTGGGGGGAGAGGGTGCCGTTGTTTTTTCGCATCAGTATTCGGTCCTCATCGAAGACGTGACCTTGATCGGGAAGGACGAGCCGACGATCGGCCACAAAAGCGGCGTGATCACCGACATGGGTTTGGTAATGCTGGCCGTGATCGAGTCCGAGCCTGTGGTGTTTGGAGCGCCATTGCTGCTTGTCGCGTTGGTGATCGCGGCGCCGTTGAGGCAGTGAAAAGTGACGCTGAGGGTCGAGCCGGCGAGCACCGAGCCGGACGGCGTTCCGTCCTTCGAGCTCTCGAGTGACGCCTGGTTGGCGATGGTCACGATCTGTCCGCCGGAGGGCGGGATTGCTGATGTCACAGTCACGGCGAGCGGACCGCCGCTCGTGCCTCCACACACGTTGTCTGCCGTGCCGTGCTGGTACGACGAGACGGCGATGCGAAGTGCCTGGCGCACCGAGTTGGTCACCGCCTCCCGGTAGAAGAAGGCTCGGCCGAGGTCGGACACGCCGAGTGAGAGCAGGAGCACGATTGGCAGCGTGATCGCCGCTTCCACCAGCGATTGCCCGCGCGAACGCGCATGCGTGGAGGAGGGCGATTTCATCGCTGCACTGTGTTCCACCTGGTCCTTAAAACGGAATGAATTGACGCCTCTTGCAGCGAGGCGCTCGCTTAAGGATTTAGTGGCTGAATTCTTAAGATTCGGCACGCTCGCGAATTCATCAAACTTACGAACGTGGCGATCATCGTCTGCCCCCAGCCCCGGGCGGCCGAAATCGGGCTCGATGTCATGCGGCGGGGCGGGAATGCCGTGGATGCCGCGGTGACGTGTGCGTTCGTGCAGGGTGTCATCGACCCACAGATGTGCGGGATCGGCGGCTGCGGGGTGATGCTGGTCCACAGCCCGCAGGCGGGCGACGCTCTGTTTGAGTTCTACGGCACCGCCGGGTCACGCGTCCGCGAAGACCAATGGGAGCGCATCTTCATCCGCGAGGCCGCGGACCGCTACGGCTATGTGCTCGACGGCTGGGTCAATGACGTCGGGTACCAATCCGTCGCGGTGCCAGGAACAGTCGCGGGCCTCCACGAGGCGCTGACCCGGTTCGGCACCATCTCCTGGGAAGAGGCCATCGAGCCCGCAATCCCGCTCGCCCGCCAAGGCTTTCCAGTCACGGGCTATATGCACGGTTACTGGACGACCGACTACGGACCGGACGTCGTGCCTAACGCCAAGCGAATCCAAGCGACGCCGGAGGCGAAGGCGATCTACACGCATGACGGCCGCCTGTATCAGATCGGCGAGGTCATGGTGCAAGCTGACCTCGCCCGGACTCTCGAGCGGCTCGCCAGCGAGGGGCCGGACGTGTTCTATCGCGGGGAGATAGCTGACGCGATCGCCGCGGACTTCGCAGTCAACGGTGGCTTCATCACCAAAGATGACCTCGCCGGGTACCAGGTCAACGTGACCGAGCCGATTCGAGGGAGTTACAGGGATTTGCAGGTGGCTGCGGCTGGACCGCCGGCCGGCGGCCTGACCCTGCTCCAGATGCTCAACTTCCTCGAGGGTTACGACCTCCGCGCGCACGGGTGGCCGAGCACTGAGTCGGCACGCCTCCTGGTCGAGGCGATGGCATGGGCGGTGGCCGACCGCGAGCTACACGTCGCCGACCCGCGTTTCGTCGAGGTCCCGATCGGCGCGCTGGCCGACAAGCAGTACGCTGCCGCGGCGCGCGAGGTGGTGACGGCCGGTGGCCCAACGCACGACCGCCCCGACACCACGCATGTGTGCGTGGTCGACGACGGGGGCAACGCGGTTTCGTTGACGCACACACTCGGTTCAGCCAGCGGCGTCGTCACCCCGGGTCTCGGGTTCGGCTACAACGACTACATGAACTGTTTCGACCCGCGCCCTGGGCGCCCGAACTCCTTGCGCCCCGGCAAGACTCGGGTGACGATGATGACTCCGACGATGGTTTTCGACGGCCACCGGCTGCGTGTGTGCGTCGGCGCGCCGGGCGGGACCAAGATCGTGACCGGTGTCCTCCAGGTGCTGGTGAACGTGATCGACCACGAGATGTCACCGGTCGAGGCGGTGAGCGCGCCGCGAGTCGACTTTCAGGGCGACGTCGTCCAGGCGGAGGCGCGGATCCCGCGCGTCGTCTGCGAGGGGTTGGAGCGCGCGGGCTATGTGGTCAACAGGCGCACGTTGAGCTACGACTCCTACTTCGCGAGGCCGCAGCTGATCGTGGCCGAGCGCGATGGCTTCCTGTCCGGGGCCTCTGACCCGCGTAAGGATGGCGGGGCTGCTTTCGATACGGAGACGAGATGAAGTTCAAGGATCGGGTTGTGCTCGTGACCGGCGGTGCGCGCGGCATCGGGGCCGCGACCGCCTCGCGCTTCGCTCAGGAAGGCGCGCGGGTGGTCGTTTCGGATATGGACCTGGCGCCTGCCGAGGAGGTCGCCGGGCCCATCAAAGGTGTGGCGGTGGCGTGTGACGTGACCAGTCGCGAGCAGGTGGAGGCGATGGTCGGGCAGGCAGTCAGCGAGCTCGGCCGGCTCGACGTGCTGGTCTGCTGCGCCGGCATCATCCGCGACAACATGCTGTTCAAGATGAGCGACGACGACTGGGACTCCGTGATCGACACGCACCTGAAGGGGACGTTCCTGTGCGCGCGAGCCGCTCAGAAGCCGATGGTCGAGCAGAAGTACGGGAAGATGGTCTTCCTCTCCTCGACCTCGGCGCTCGGCAACAGGGGCCAGACCAACTACTCGACGGCCAAGGCGGGCCTGCAGGGCATGGCCCGCACGCTGGCGATCGAGCTGGGACCGTTCAACATCAACGTCAACACGGTCGCGCCCGGTTTCGTCGAAACGAGGATGACGCGCGCAACCGCTGAGCGGATGGGCGTCGACTTCGAGACGTTCAAGGTTGGCGCGGCCTCCCAGATCCCGCTGCGCCGGATCGGTCAGCCGGAGGACATTGCGAGCGTGATCTCGTTCCTGTGCAGCCAGGACTCGAGCTTCGTCTCCGGCCAGACGATCTACGTCCGGGGCGGCCCCTAGGCGCCCTTTGCGCCCCGTCCTTATATATGCAAGGACCGGCGCCGGCCTGCGTTTAGCGTTGTTGATGAATCGGCTACTCGGACAAGTCAGGCAGCGGCTCGGTAGGCGAACTGTTGTTCGGAGACGGGCGCTGGTGCGGCCAGGTCCTCGAATTCGAATCGAGTTCGGACTCGATGGCCGGATGGTGCCCGCACGGCTTCCGATCAGTAGCCGCTCGGGGTTGACCGGCCCGACAAAGGTCTGTTAGGGTGGCTGGGTCTTCTGGGGATCTTCCCTCCGCCAGGGCGGATTCACAAAACTTAGGGGTAGGCATTGCGAATTAATCGTTACCTGACCCATGCCGTCGTGCTCGGAATTGCGGTAGCGATGTCGAGCTACGCGGCGATGGATCGCCACTTTCCGACCACCCTGACGGCTCGGTTGGGCCCCGTGAACGCTGAGGCGGTCGTGGTCGGCGAGGGCGGCGATGTCGGCGATGTGTCGATGGGCCGCTACAGCACGATCATCAAGCCGGTAGCGATCCCGACGTCTGCCCCGCAAAGCCACCAGGCGTTTGTGTACTCCGTTGCGGCGGGCGAGAACCTGAGCGCGATCGCCTCCAAGTACCACGTGTCGGTGGCCGAGATCCGCTGGTCGAACACCAACCTGATATCGACCGACTCCGTGGCGACGGGCGACCAGATCGTCATCCCGCCGGTCCACGGAATAGTGGTCAAGACCAAGGCTTCGGATACCGTCGAGGGCCTGGGCGCGAAGTACCAGGTCGACCCGCAGGTGATAATCGACTTCAACCGGCTGCGCTCCACGCAGCTGACCCCCGGCATGACCCTCGTCCTTCCCGGTGGCGTCGGCGGAGCGTTCCCACCGCCTCCCGCGATCTACCAGATCCTGCACGGCGGCTCGCCGTCGAATTACATGGTCCACGTCGTGGGATGCTGCCTCGGCCCGTACGTGAACAACAAGTTCCCCGTCGGTTGGTGCACGTACTACGTGGCGACCAAGCGCAACGTCACGTGGACGGGCGACGCGGGTTACTGGTACGCGAATGCGGCGGCTCAGGGTTACCCTGTCGGACCGACGCCGAAGGTGGGCTCGATCATGGTGACCTGGGAGAGCTGGGCCGGACACGTCGCCTATGTCGAAGCGGTGAATCCGGACGGTTCGTGGATGGTGTCCGAGATGAACTGGGTCGCGTTTGACGTGATCGACGAGCGCACCATCAAGCCGGGACAGCTCGGCGCGAAACTGGTCGGGTTTATCTACTAAGGACCGGCTCCGTGGGCCGCATGGCCCACTCTGTCTCCATCGCCTCGGTGTCCTTTTTAACCGTTTTCAGTCCTGTGGCGGCGGCGATCGCGGCGAGGATGAGGAGCGTCGGGCTCGTGATCAGCAACGCCGCCTGGAGGTTGCCGCCCAGCCAGTCGGAGATCTGACCGACGTCGTAGGTGGAATGCGAATCGCCGAAGACGTGGGCCACGAGCAGGGTCATGGTGACGGCGCTCGCTCGTAGACCGGGCGACACGACGTTCTGAGACAAGGCGGTGAAGGGGCCCGCGTACAGATACAGGCACACCACCGTGGCCAGGAAGACGGGGACGAAGATGGGGATCGGACCGATGCTCATCGGACTCAGCAGGGCGATCGTGATGAGCACCGCGCCGACGATGAATCCCGCGATGCCCACCTCGAGGTGCGCTGTTGGGGTTTTCACTGCGCGTCGGTCCGCCAACCAGCCGCCGGCGAGCGTGCCGATCAGGCCGCCGATTACGATCACCACCCCGGACAGCAAGCCGGCACCGCTCTCGGACATGTCGAAGCGCCGCTGGAGGACGGCCGGCAGCCAGAACGCGTTCGAGGCGAGCACGAAATAGAGGAGGGTCTGGGCGAGGATGGTGGCGCGAAGTGTCGGAATCCGCCATAGGTCCAGGAACCTGCGCAGGTTTACGTCCCTGGTCTGCACGACGACCGGTCCTTGCTTTTCCGCGAGGCCGCGCAGCGGTTCTTTGAATCCGAAAGCGAGCAGCGCGAAGAGCAGTCCGGGAACGGCGGCGAAGTAGAAGGCGGTGCGCCAGCCGAATTTCTCCGCGATGAGCCCGCCTCCCGCGAAGCCGACTGCGATCCCGATCGTGCTGCCGGCGTTCCACACCGACATCACGCGGCTGCGGAGCTCCTTCGGGAAGTAGTCCGACATCAGCGATGTACCTGCCGGGTAGTAGCTCGCCTCGCCGACTCCGACGATGGCGCGGCTCAGGAAGAGCTGGAAGTAGCTGCGCGCGAATCCGGTGAACAATGTGGCGAGGCTCCAGATGGTCACACCGACACCGATGACGGTCTTGCGGACCCCGCGGTCGCCCCAGTAGCCGAAAGGCAGGGCGGCGACAGCATAGACGAGGAGGAACGCGGTGCCGATCAGGCCGAATTGGGAGTTAGTGAGGTGGAACTCCTTCTCGATCGACGTCGCCGCAGCCGAGGCGACCCAGCGGTCCATGTAGTTGAGGAAGTTGATTCCGACCATGACGGCGAGGACATATCTCGCATACCCTCGCGCCACGGGGGGAATTATCGGGGTTGGGTACCATTACCTCTCCGTAAGTGGGTCGGCTGGGCATTGGCGAGCTCAAGTGGCTGTAAACCACCCGCGAAAGCTGTGGGGGTTCAAATCCCTCCCGGCCCACCACTCTCGCTCGACGATTCACAACCCGCAGATCCCGAATCGTTCTGTTCGGATCGCCACGAAGGGGTTGCCGAATCGAGTTGACTTAGCGCCGGTTGGCCGAGGTCAGCGCGTGGCTTCGACCAGGACCAACTATGCGCCGGCGATTGAAGGGCATTGATCAGATAGAGCGCGCCTGCGATTCTCGCAAGCCGTTCGGAAGAGGTCATGATCTCGCTGCGAGGGGGTGTACGACCAGATCCTGGACGGCCTCGAAAGGGTGCGCAACTCAGGCTGACTCTCGTCCCGGCCTGGGCCACGAACGCCAGGCTCCGGGTGTTGCGCTAACGTGCGGAGATGGCCCGCCAAAAGCAGGCCGGCGCTGCGGTCGCTCGGGGGTGGCCCGAGCTCGCGCTTGCGGAGTGGGTGGAAACCCGCGACACGCTGCATCTCTGGACCCAGGTCGTCGGCAAGGTCCGCCTCGCACTCGAGCCGATGGTCAATCACTGGTGGCAGGTGCCCCTCTATGTCTCCGCGCGTGGCCTGACCACGTCCCTGATGCATGCGCCAGGTGTGGACATGGAGATCGAGTTCGATTTCGTCGACCACCGCCTCCACATGCGCACGTCCACCGGTGAGGCGCGCCAGGTCGCGCTGAGGCCGCGATCGGTTGCTGATTTCTACGCCGAGACGACGAGCGCTCTAGACAGTCTCGGGGTCCATGTCAAGATGCTGGCCAAGCCGGTCGAGATCCCTGACGCGATCCCGTTTGCGAAGGACGACGTGCACCACTCGTACGACGCGATCGCGGCACAGAGCTTCTGGCTTGCCTTGACCAATGTGCATCGCGTGATGTCTCGATTCCGCGCCGGCTTCACAGGCAAGGTGAGCCCAGTGCACTTCTTCTGGGGTGGCTTCGACCTGGCCGTGACACGTTTCTCGGGCCGTGTCGCTCCTCCGCATCCGGGCGGGGTGCCCAACTGCGCCGACTGGGTTATGCAGCTCGCGTACAGCCACGAGGTGAGCAGCTGCGGATTCTGGCCCGGCGCGGGCGTCGAAGGCTCGTTCTACGCGTACGCCTATCCCGTACCCCAGGGCTTCGAGGAGTGGGAGGTCCGACCAGGCGCCGCCTACTTCGACCGTGGCTTGCGCGAGTTTCTGCTTCCGTACACCACCGTTCGGACTGCGGAAGATCCGGACGAGGTGCTGCTCAGCTTCTTCCAGAGCACGTACGAAGCCGCCGCCGAGCTCGGCCGCTGGGACCGCGCCGCCCTCGAGACGTCGATCGAAATCGCAACAGACGCGTGAGCGGCGGCGAGCCGGGCGGGTCGGTTTCCACCTGGGCCCCGCTCCGGATCGGCGTGTTCCGCGCCATGTGGATCGCCGTGCTGGTGAGCAACGTGGGCACCTGGATGCAGACCGTCGGCGCGCAATGGCTGCTCGTGCACCTGCCGCACGCGACGATCCTCGTCGCCCTGGTCCAGACCGCGGACTACCTGCCCGATGTTCTTTTCGGCCTCGTCGGAGGCGCGCTGGCCGACGTGTTCGACCGCCGCCGCCTGTTGATCGCGGTCCAGGTGATCATGGCCTCCATCGGCCTGGCGCTGACCGCGCTGACGTTCGCCGGCCAGATGCCGCCTGCCCTGCTCCTCGTCTTCACCTTCGCGATCGGCTGCTCGTCCGTTTTCACCAACCCGGCGTACCAGTCGCTGGTCCCGGACCTGGTGCCCCGCAATCAACTCCGGGCGGCGTCGTCTCTCGGATCGATCAGCATCAACCTGGCTCGCTTGATCGGTCCGGCGCTGGCGGGCCTGCTGATCGCGAGGATCGGTGTCACCGCCGTTTTCGGCCTTAACGCGTTGACCTATGTGTTCTTCGCGGTCGTGGTCGCGGCGTGGCGGCATCCGTCCGGTACCGGCCCTGAGCTCCCCGAGCGATTCCTGTCCGCCATCAGGGCGGGCGGCCGATATGTTCTCTACGCGCCGGTAGTGCAGAGGATCCTGCTGCGGGCAACCCTATTTCTGATCCCGGCAAGCGTGCTCTGGGCGCTCCTGCCGCTCGTTGCCACGCAGCGGCTGCATCTCGGCGCTGAAGGTTATGGGCTACTCCTCGGCTCGCTTGGCGGCGGCGCCATCGGCGGTGCGCTGCTGCTGCCCCGCTTCCGCGCCCGCGTTTCGGCCAACTCGTTGATCGCCGCGGCCAGCGCCGTCTACGCAGTCGCTCTCCCGCTGCTGGTCGTCGTACCGAACACGGTCTTCGCGGTGATCGTCCTTCTGCCCGCGGGTGCGGCCTGGATCGCCTTTCTCTCCGACGTCAACGCCGAGCTCCAACTCTTCCTGCCGGCGTGGGTGCGGGGCCGCGGCATGTCCGTCTACCAGATGGTCCTGTTTGGCGCGCAGGCCATCGGCTCGCTTCTCTGGGGCGTCGTCGCCGAGCCTCTTGGTGTGACGATCACCTTCTTCGTCGCGGCCGTCGTATTGCTTGGCGGGCTCGCGACGATCCGCCTGTGGCCGTTGACCGAGACGGCCGCGATGGACCGCCGAGCCCAGGCGTTCTGGCCCGAGCCGGCACTCGTCTTCGACGCCAGGCCGGACGCCGGACCAGTCCTGGTCGAGACCGTTTACACAATTGCGCCCGAGAAAGAGCACGCA
>VBDS01000199.1 GCA_005889085.1 Chloroflexota bacterium
GTCCGCGTTGATCTGGGTCAGGTCCAGGCCCAGCTGTAGCTGGGCGGCGCGGGTGCCGTCGCTGGGCGCGGTCAGGATGCCGAGCTGTCCGGCGATCTGGTTGCCCGGATCGGACAGGACGGTGAAGGTCAGCTCCTTCGATTCCTTCGTGGACAGGGATCCGTCTGGCGCCTGCGGGCTGATGGCGACCAGGCCGATGCCGCGCTCGGCCAGCGCGGGCAAGAGCTGCGCCTGGTAGGTGCGCAGGGCGATGTTGCAGTAGGGGCACCAGGCGCCGCGGTAGAACACGATGACGGCGGGCTTGCCACCCAGGTTCTGGGCGAGCGTGGTCGGCTGGCCGCCGACGTCGAGCAGTTCCCCGTCCGGAAGCCGGCTGCCGGGCTCTGCCACGCCGGACGGGTTGCCGGCTGCGGCCAAGTCGCGCTGCTCGGTGGCGAAAGCCTCGGCGACGTCGGGGGGCAGCTGGCCGGCCGAGGCCCGGTGATGGCTGGCTACCTGCTCGGCGATCGTAGATGTCGTGCTCACGAGATGTTTCCTCCCAGGACTGATGAGTTATTCAGGCGCCGAGCCGGAGCTGGCACCTAGCCGTATAGACACCAGATCCCCGGCGAATTAGCTGGTCGTCGGACCGCCTAAATTTGGTCCCGGTCGGTGTCAGTACTGTTGTGGGCGTGTCCGCAGCGAGATGGGGGCATAGAGCAGAGGATGGTGGCGTGCAAGGGCAGCTACTCACTCGTGCCCGCTCGGGAGACGACGTGGCCTTTGAGGAGCTGGTCGGTCCTTACCATCGGGAGCTACATGCGCACTGCTACCGAATCCTGGGATCCGTCGCCGACGCTGAAGATGCCTTCCAGGAGTCGCTTACCGCTGCGTGGAAGGGACTGGCGGGATTCGAGGGGCGAGCCTCCTTCCACACATGGCTGTACAGAATTGCCACCGGCCGCTGCTTGAATATGGTGCGCGCTCGCAGACGGTCACCAGCGAGTGCGACGCTCATGGATGTGGAGCCGCCAGAGCTCAGTCGATTGGGTAAGGTTCTCTGGCTAGAACCGTATCCCGATGCCATCCTGGCAGAGGTCGCTGACCCGGCGGCGGGACCGGAAGCGCGCTATGAGCAGCGGGAAACCATTTCGCTGGCTTTCATCGCCGCGCTGCAGCTGCTGCCACCGCGCCAGCGTGCTGCCCTGATCTTGACTGACGTCTTGGACTTCTCCGCGCGCGAAGTCGCCGACATGCTCGACACAACGGAGCACGCGATCTACGGTGCGGTCAAGCGAGCGCGCGCCACGCTCGCTCGCCAGCTGCCGAAAGCTGAGCCGCCGCCGCTGCCGAACTCACCAGACGAAAAGAACGTCCTTGACCGACTGGTCCGTGCCTGGGAGGAATGCGACACGAACGCGTTAGTGGCGCTGCTGACTGACGACGTGTGGTTGCGGATGCCACCGAATCCTCTCGAATACCACGGTAAGGAGAGGGCCAAACGGTGGTTTGCGACCACTGCGTTCCGCGAGGGCCTACGCTTCCGGCTCGTCCCTACTCGTGCGAACGGACAACCCGCATTCGGCCTCTATGTCTTCAGCCCTCTAAGCCGCGTCGCCCATGCGTTCGGCCTGATCGTGGTCACCTTGGTTGGCGGTCGGGTCAGCGCAATCACGGCATTTGAGAGCGGCGTGATGGCACGATTCGGCCTGCCGCGATCGTACGCACGAGACTGAATCTTGGCGTACTGGTCGCTTGGCAGCCACGAAAGAGTGTGCTAGCCGCGGTAAGTCGATGGAGACGACCAAGCTTGTGTGCGGCCCAGGAAACTGTGACCCGGCTGTGGCCCGTCGACTCCAGACAACCCGGGAAAGCGCGGACATTGAATACGAAGTGGTCGGGGGCCCGGGATTTGAACCCGGGGCCTCACGGTCCCGAACCCTGCGTATCTCGTGTCCTCCAGTGTCCCGTCGTTTCCTGCAGTGTCCTGCTGTACTCAACTTCGCCAGGTTTCGTGTCCTCTCGTGTCCTCCTGTGTCCTTCTGGTTCCGCGAGTACGTGACATTTCTGTGACGAGGCGGGGGTCCAGAATCCTGCTCCAAGCGCACTCAACGAGTTCAGGCCTTGCCGGCTCGCTGTGCCATGACGTCGCGGCCTACTCTGGCGGGCCGGGATTCGCGACCTTTGGTGACGGGCCTGGCATCGTTCGACTCAGCAGCGTCAAGGTCTACAGGATGCACGAGCTTCGCTGCACAACTGCTTGCGGGGCACTACCAGCCGCGCATCAGGGAAGGCCGCCGCGTCGGCCCGAGCGGCTGGTTCGCCTCGACCTAACGGCCTTGGAAGTGAACCGCAAGCGGCGGAGGCGACAACCTCGCTCGCAGGTGGCGGCTTCGAGACGCCGGTCGAAGAAGATAAGTTGCAGAAAGCCATCTCGCGTCTCGCCCGCATGGCTCACCATGCAGCCATGCCCGCGTTCCTAGGCTGGGGCCTGCTGGCGATCGGTGCGCTCGCTGGGGCCGTCTTCATCGGTGGCGAGTTCCTGCCCAGCCACCACGAAGCCCTCGAGGCATACCTATCGAACCTCCCGATCGTCCCTGCATACCTCATAGCAGCCTTCCTTTACTGGCGGCGGCCAAGGCATCGGATCGCGCATCGGCTGCTTGCGCTTGGCGTCAGTCCGCTGGTTGCGCTGGGCGCGGGCGAGGTTCTCAGTCTGCTATGGCTGACGGTTGGATCGCAGCCCTGGTACTGGCTGCTTGCGGTCGCCAACCAGGCCGCCGAGCTGGCCGGAGTCGCCGCGGGGGTGGCGCTCGTGGCTGTGTTTCCAGACGGCGCCTATTCGCGTCGCTACGAGCGCTGGATCGTGGCCGGCGCCACCTTGCAGGTGGTGGCGCTTCCCGGACTGCTGCTGCTGTGCTCGCGCACGCTTCTGTACGACCCGTTCATGGTCTGGGCCCGGCCCGAAATCCAGAGCCCGATCTACCAGCCTGCGCTCGGCTGGCTCCAGAGTGCGGCCAGCTCCTACTACGACTCGGTCTTCGTGTGGGCTTTGGTCGCGGTCGCGATCCTCGCCCTCCGCTACAGACGCTTCTCATATGAGCAGCGGCTGCAGGTCAAGTGGCCGCTGTGGGCCGCCATCTGTTTTGCGGGCTCGGTAGTGGTGGGCACGATGCATGAGCTTGGAATCGTTCCCTACTGGTTGAGCCAGGCGGTCTGGTACCTGACGCTGCCCCTGTTCCCGCTCAGCATCGCGATTGCGCTGATGAAATACCGCCTGCTCGACATCGACGTTGTCATTCGCAAGTCGCTGGTCTACGGCGCGCTCTGGCTGGCAATTCTCGGCGGATACCTCGGGCTGGCCTGGATGCTCGGGCTGGCAGCCGAGCAGCGCCTTCCGATCGCGCTCGCGATCCTCGTCACGATCGCGGTCACGATCGCGTTCCAGCCCGCGCGCCAATGGCTGGAACGCCTGGCCGATCGCCGGGTATTCGGCGAGCGGCTGTCCGGTTATCAGGCGCTGAGACAGCTCGGTGCCACTCTCGAGACGACGATCGACCTGAACGTGCTGGGCCCACGGATGGCCTCCACGGTCAGGACGGCGCTCGGGCTCCGCTGGGTCAAGATCTCAAGCACGCGAACCCGCGGCGACGGAGTGGAAATGCGAGCAATCGGATGGGATGGGACGGCGCCCGGAGCGATGGGTGCGGCAGAAGTGGCCGTCCCTCTCGAACACGGTGATCAGCTGGTCGGCGTAATCGAATGTGGACCGAATAATGAGGGCGCCCTGAGTGCACGCGATCGCGAGTTGCTCGAGGCGCTGGCAAAACAGGCGGCTCTCGCCTTGCGCAACGCAAGTCTGGCCTCGGACCTGACCGATCAGCTCGAGCTGGTCAGGGTGCAGGCTCACGAGCTAGCCGCTTCTCGCGCGCGGATCGTGCAGGCCCAGGACGAGGAACGGCGGCGCATTCAGCGTGACCTGCACGATGGAGTCCAGCAGCACCTGGTCACGCTGGCCGCCAAGCTGAGGCGCGCCACGACCTCGGGCGCTGAAGACCAGAAGGAATTGGTCCGGGTCCTGGCGACCGAGGCCGAGGACACCGTCTTTGCGCTGCAGGACTTCAGCAACGGCATCTATCCAAGTGTCCTTGCGGACGAGGGCCTGCCGGCCGCGCTGTGGACGCACGCCCAGCGGCTTCCCGTGACAGTCGACCTGGACATCGCGCCCGAGATCGTCAGCCGGCGCTTTGGTCGCGAATGTGAGACCGCACTCTACTTTGTCGCGCTCGAGGCGATCGTCAACGCGCAGAAACACGCCCTGAGCGAACGGATCAACGTCACGCTGCGGCTGCAGGGCAAGGACCTGCAGCTCGAGGTTGCCGATCAGGGTCGGGGCATGCCCGGTAATGGCGAGATACACGGCCAGGGACTTTCCAACATGAGGGACAGGGTCGCGGCGCTTGGGGGATCGCTGCAGGTTGAAAGCCATCCTGGAGCCGGGACTCGAGTCGTCGCCTCTGTTGCTTACGAACCCGAAGTCACAGCCCCGGAGGCGACTCCCGCAGATAGATCAGCACAGCCGACACTCGCCGATTGAGGTCGCTTTCCTCACTCAGGCCAAGTTTCTGGAAGAGAACGTTGATGCGGCGCTCCACGGTCGCCACTGAAATCGAGAGTGCGGCGGCAATGGCGGCGTTGGTCTTGCCCTCCGCCATCCATCGCAGCACGTCGAGCTCGGCCGGGGTAAGTGTGGCTACCGTGGAGCCCGGTTTGCGCGACCGATGATCGACAAGCTTCTGGACGATATGCGGATCGAGTACTGAGCCGCCCGCGGCGACGACTTGTACCGCGCGCACCAACTCATCGACGTCTCCTACCCGGACCTTGTGTAGATAGCCATAACCGGCGACGCCATGTGACAAGAGCCTCCAGACGTAAACCTCGTCGTCGTGCTGGCTCAGCATCACGATGCCGGTGCCGGGGAGTTCGCGTTTGATGACGTGGGCGGCGTCGATTCCCTCGGTGGAATGTCCGGGCGGCATCTTGATGTCCATCAAGACGGCGTCAGGTTTGAGCCGGCGCGTCTCAGAAAGCACGCTGTCGTAGTCTGCGGCCACGCCCACCACCTCGAGCCCGCCGTGATTCTCGAGCAGGCTTCGAGTCCCTTCCCGGACGAGGTACTGGTCTTCGGCAAGCAGCACCCTCAGGCGACGAGTCATGGCTTGACCTCAAGGTACCCCTCGCACGGGCGCGGCGCGCCAAGGTTTTCCTGCTCTGAGGTGCAGGGTAGCCATCACGACGCATATGGCCCGCTTCCTTGGCGCAACAGCCTTTGACAACTACCTTCGGCGCATCGCGTTCGCGAAATCAAAGGGAGGCAGGTAATGCAAGAAGTTGTATCTCGTCTTCGCCGGGTCGTGTTTGCCGCCGGCGCGGCGTCGGCTTTGGGCCTGGGAATGCTGATCACAGGCGCAACCCCGGCGTCAGCCGACTACGGCAACACGGCCGTCTACCAGATCGAGATCTCAGCCAATTCCCCTGGCCCATCCGGCGGCGGAGCATGGCTTTGGATCGAGCTGAGTTCGGACGGGACCGGAACCTACGCAGGCTCCGACTGCGGGCACGGTTTTGGCGCGGTGTCTGACAAGGGGGACGTGACTTGGTCTTCTGCGGATGGAGTGCTGACGATCCATGGCGTCGTCCTCAACGGATTGGGGGGCTTCCCGGTTGCGATCAGCGTCCCGTCGACCGACGGTCATTACTCGGAGACCATTTTCCAGGTCTTCGGCGTGCCCTTCCCAGGCTTCGCGCAGGTTCAGGTGGCGCCGTAGGGAATTGCTAGCAGGTCGGGGCTGCAAAGCGCAGCCCCGCCTGCGCCTCGATGAGAACCATGAGAAGTCAGACAACAGAGCTCGCGCGAAAGGCCTTCGTTTGGGGGACCTGGGTGGTTGGTGCCGCGGTACTCATCCAGTTTCTCCTCGCGGGGCTCGGCGTGTTCGCCGATGCCGGCTTTTTCTTCTGGCACGCCGTGGTGAATGCGTCCGTCATCTTCTTACTTCCGGTGCTGCTGGTCTTGATCGGCTGGATCGGTGGGGTTCCGGGCCGTCTGCTCTGGCTCGCCGCAGCCATATCCGGACTTACAGTGCTGCAATCCCTGCTGCTGGCGCCCTATCACATGGCAGTTGAAGGACCCTGGCGCGCCATCTCTGGCCTCCACGTGCTAAATGCACTGTTCCTCTTCTGGGTGATGCTGCAGCTGGTGGAGCGCACGCGGGAGTGGCGGGAAGGTGCGCCAGCAGCGGACGCCTGACCGCGCATGACGGCCTGGATCGCGATGGCCAGCGGCCTCGTCGGGCTCGTTGCGACCGCCTTTCTGGCGGGAACGGCTCCCGTTTAGACAACGCAGCCGGGGCCTCTTGTTGCAGAGCAAGGCCCGTCAGTAACCCACACTTGGCTGGTTCGGATGGGCCTGCAAACCGGTCTTTAGGGACGCCCGTGCTGCTTGAAGAAACGGGGCGCGCTGACTAGCAGGATCGCTGCCCCCAGCCCGCCTACGATCGCACTCGAGGTTCCCGGCCCTGCGACGCCGAAGCCGAGGTCCAAGACGGAGCCTGCGATCGCCATCACAGGGAAAGCCCAACTCGCCCACCAAGCCCAACGGCTATTTTGTCGGAACCCGAAAAGGAGGATGGCGCCGGCGAGGATCCCTAAGGCGATCAGGTACAAGCCGTCAGTGCGAACGGTGAAATCACTCAGCCGGGAACCCGCGCCGCTCTCAGCCGTGATCTCGGCGAACGTCTTGCCGGTGAGATCCTCCGCCTGGTATGTAACGCCACTGGCTAGGTCGATAAGGCCGCGGAGCACGCCAGTCGCCGCGATCGCAAGCAGACCCCACCACGCATGCCGTTGCAGCCACAGCACCTGATCACCCAACGCTACAGCTTCAAGTGCGCTTCAAAGTCAAGGACGAACTACAGGGCGTCTTGCCCTCGTCAAAGGGGGCCGGGAGGGAGATGAATCCCCTCCGAGTTGACGTGACCTCGAACATCGCGATCATTCCGTCAGCATCGACATCACGCCCCCATTTGGGATGGCTTCCCGACAAAGGTGTGACCCGCCCGTGATCCGGCAACCCTGAGCTGCCCAAAAAACGCCCATTTGAAGTCAGAACTGGTCGGGGGCCCGGGATTTGAACCCGGCGCCTCACGGTCCCGAACTCTGAGACCTTTCGTCCAGAAATGCCGGAAACGATCGCTTTCAGTTCGAAATTTCCGATCCTGCCGCCCTAGTCGTCCAGAAATGGGTCAGTCTTCGACCGAATTACTACATGAAGTACTACAGGCCGGGTGCTAGCGAATCGCTGGCCCACTCCCGGCCTACCGCCGATCGCCGACCAGGCAATCGGCCGCTGGACAGCCAGTCGGCCAGGACATAGACATAAAAGACGCGCGCGAGGCCTCCCCCACTCCCTGCGGTTTTGAAGACCGCGGGAGGACCTCATCGATCTCCCCATCGCTCCCCGTCAGGTGGCCTACTACGCTCTTCTCGACCGCACGCCAAGGGGTCGCGACGAGGGCGACACGACGCCGCTCTAGCGCCGGCGCCCCGACGAGTACGAGTGACGCGAGGTTCGACGAGATTGTTCTGCTTGTCTCAGCTTTC
>VBDS01000200.1 GCA_005889085.1 Chloroflexota bacterium
CGTGATCATCGAACCGCTGGTTTTCGAGGGGGCGCGGCCATTCGGCGTGCTGCAGAACCCGCGCGTTCCGTTTGCCGCGCGACTTGTCGTCGTCAACGACGACCCGAGCGTGATGGGCCGCGGTGTCATTCGCTGGTCGGTCGCGAGGGAGAAGGCGGCGGGCGCTCGCGGCCTTGACCGCATGCGCGACGTCGTGCAGAAGAAGTCGTACTCCGGCTCGGTCGAGGTCGAGGTGCCGACCGCGTTCGAGCCCGCGGTCAGCGCCACGACGCTCAGCCTTCCGCTGGCAGCGGAGGGCGAGTACAGGCTCGACGCGACTCTCACCGTGTCCGGGCGTGAGGTGGATCACGCTGAGCTCACCTTCATCGTGTCCTCGGCGCAGTCAGCAGATCGGCCCCGCCCCGAGATTCCTCGTTACCTTGCAGAGCGGCTCGCCGACCTGAAGAGCCTGCGTCCCGAGAATCAGGGCTTGAGCTTTGCGCTCGAGAATCGGACCCGCCCGGCGGTGTTGGTAGGCGTCACGGGTTTGCGCCTCGATGGTGTTCTCGTCACCGGGCATCAGCTGCAGATCGAAACGAATGCGGGCCTCGCGCCACTGCCCAAGCGTCTCGACATGCCGCTGGGCAGGCGCATGGCGCTTTACGTCGTGACCGGCGAGCCGATCGCTGAAGGCGCCCATTCGCTCGAGGCGGACATCACCGTGCCGGGGGTGGCGTCGGGAAGGCTGGTGATCGAAAACGGCGCTATGTCGCGTGGCGGTGGCTGACCTCGGTGGCATACTTCTGCACTACGCATTTGTCGCTTAACGCCAAGGATCCACTGCCGCAGTAGGCGAGAAGGGAGGCTCCCCACCGTATGCCCGTTGAATACGCAGACATCATCCTCGCGGTCGCGGCCCTGATCGCCGCCGCGCTGTACCTGAGGACCAGACGCCGCCGCAAGAAGAAGTCCGCCCCTCCGGTTCGCCCTGCCGCCCCGACCAACCAGACGGCCGGCGTGGCCGCCACGTGGGCGCCGCCGACGCCCGCGCGACCGGCAATGACCCCGGTGGCGCCCACGATCGTCTCTCCGCCCAACTCTGGGTGGGCAGCTGCCGCCGCGGCCAAGCCTGCAGCGGGCGGCTGGGGATCGCCTGCCTCGCCCGCGGTCGCCTCTTCTCAGGCTTCGTCGACCTCGCCGTCATGGGGCGCGCCGCCCGCCTCCGCGCCGCCTCCGCCAGCGGACTCGCCGACCTGGGGTGCGCCGCCGCCGGCGCCACCTGCAGGCGGGGCCCCGACATGGGGCTCGCCGACGCCGGCGCCACCGCCCGGCTCGGCCCCTGCGCCTTCGTGGGGCGCACCGGCCGCGCCGCCGCCCGCGTCGCCCCCGGCCGCCGAGCCGGCTCCGTCATGGGGAGCCCCCCCGGCTCCAGCCCCATCCTGGGGCGCGCCGCCGGCTGGGGATCCCGCCGGACAAGCCGCCCCTTCGGCGCCGTCGTGGAATCCGCCCGCCGCGCCGGGCTTGGACGCCTCCCCGGCGGCTCCACCTCCGGCCCCGTCTCCGGCGGAGGCTGCGCCTGCGCCGTCGGGCAGCGATTGGGGGGCGCCCGCCTCGGCCGCGTCCTGGGGCGCGCCGCCGGCGGCGGCTCCGGCGCCTCCTCCGACTGTCGCCCCGTCCTGGGAGCCGCCGGCAGGCGGGTCGGCGGCGGCCGCTCCGTCCTGGGGCGCGCCTTCGGCCGCGCCGGCGTGGGAACCTCCGCGGACCGAAGAGCCCGCGGCACCTCCCGCTCCGTCATGGGGAGCACCCCCGGCGTCCGCCGCACCCTCCCCCGAGCCTCCGCCCGCCGCTCCCGCGCCTCCGCCCTGGAATTCGCCGGCGCCGGCCTGGTCGGCCGCGGCAGCAGCGGCTGAGCCCGCACCTCCGGCTTCAACCGACGCCGAGCTTGCTGCGGGCGCCGAGGCGGCTCAGGCATCACCTGCCGAACCGGCTTCCGCCGAACCACCCGCCGCGCCGTGGCAGGCGCCGCGTGTCGCCGCGGGCTCCGATGTGGCCGAGACGATGGTCGCGCGGCCGCGGATCGACACCGGCGGTGCGGAGCGTGAACCCACCACGCTGATGCCCGCATGGCAGCCGCCCCCGCCGGCCCCCCCGCCGCTGCCCGAGACGATGGCGATGCCTGCGAGGAGCACCCAACCGGGCGCGGCAGCCGTGGGCGCGGGCCCCCAGGCCGAGATGACGATCGAGACAGGACCTGACGCCGGCCACAAGCATCGCGCCGGCGACCACGCCATGCGCCTTGGCCGCTCGCCCGACAACGACGTGATCCTCCGCGACCCGGCGACCAGCGGGCATCACGCGCGCCTGGAGCGTCGCGGCGATCAGTTCTGGCTCGTCGACCTGGGCAGCACGAACGGCACGTTCGTCAACGGCGAGTCCATCCAGGAGAAGCAGCTGAACCATGGCGACCGCGTGACAGTTGGCCAGAACTCAGTCCATTTCTCGGTACTCGAGGCGTAGTGCCGGTCCGGCTCGTTAGTTAGCACGATGCGTCTACGTATCGCGTGGGCCACAGACCCAGGTCTCGAGAGAGAAGAGAACGAGGATTCTGTCGCGGTCTGGCGCAACAAGGCCGGCCTCGACACGCTGATCGTGGTCTGTGACGGGATGGGCGGCCACGCGGCCGGTCAGCATGCGAGCTCGATCGCAGTGAAGACCGTGACCAAGGTTCTGGCGGAAGACGGGCAGGAAGGGCCCGACGTCGAGCGCCTCAAGCGTGCGTGCAAAGAGGCGAACACCGCCGTGTTCGCCGCCGCGCGCGACAACCCGGAGTGGGCGGGCATGGGGAGCACGATGACGATCGCGGCGATTCGCTCCGGCGAGATCGGCTTGCTCAACGTAGGCGACAGTCCGGCCTACCTGTTTCGCAATGGGCTGGCCAAGCTCATCTCGCAGGACCACTCATGGCCTGCGGAGCAGGTGCGTCTCGGTTTGATCAAACCGGAGGAGGCGGCCAGCCATCCGCTCAAGCACCGCCTGACGCGCGCGGTCGGTGTCTGGGAGCAGATCCAGGCGTTCACGGACAAGATCAAGCTCGTGGAGGGTGACGCGATCGTGCTCTGCAGCGACGGCGTCGAGACGGCCGGCGTGAGCGTCGAGGAGATGGGGCGCCTGCTCCTCGCCGACGGCAACCTCGACCGCGGTGCGGAGAGGGTAATCGAGCGGTGCCGCGAGCTGGGCGCCCCGGACAACGTGACGCTTGCGGTGGCACGAGTAGAGGTCGATGTGACGAAGACTGCCGTTCTGCCCAAGCTGAAGATCTAGAAGGCGCGCGCCAGCAGCTCCGACACATGCTCGACCTTCATCGTCGAGCCTCTTTTGCGCAAGCCGGCGGCGAGCTGCATCTGGCAGCCCGGGTTCGCCACCGCGACGACGTCGGCGCGCGTGGCGATGAGGTCATCGAGCTTCTCCTGCAGGATGAGGTTCGACATGTCGGGCTCCAGCGTGCTGTAGAGGCCGGCCGCGCCGCAGCAGATGTCGGGGTGGCGCATCTCGGTCCAATCGACGCCGGGCAGGGCCCGCATCAGGTCGCGCGGCTCCTTTTTGATTTTCTGCGCGTGCGCCAGGTGACAGGCGTCCTGATAGGTCACTCGCATCTTTACCTCTCGCCTGGGCGCGGGAAGCCCGACGTCGGCCAGCCACTCGGTGAGGTCCTTGACACGTCCTTTCAAAGCTGGATAGAAGTCTTTCAGGTGCGCGCCGCACCCCGCGGAGTCGACGATCAGCGCGTCGAACGTGCCGGCGTCATAGGTCCGCATGTTCGCCTCGCGCAGTCGCTCCGCTCCTTCGAGGTCGCCGTTGTGCGCGAACAGCGCGCCACAGCATCGCTCGCCTGGAGGAAACCAGACCTCGCACCCCGCGAGCTGCAGCAATTTCACGGCCGCCTCGTGCGACTGGGGATAGAGGATCGGCATCACGCATCCGACGAGAAACGCGACACGGTGCTTGCGTTCGCCGATTGCCGGCGCGATGTTGCCTTCGGGCGCGCGGTACTGAGGCGACAGTGGCGGCAGCATGCGGCCGGAGCGGGCGACCGACGTGAGGCGCAGCTTCTGGGCGAGGCGCGTCGCGGCGCCGGCCGCCTTCAAACGCCCTGGATGGCCGACCAGCTGGCGCAGCGCGGCACGGCTCACCGCGCGCTTGAACGATGGCCGGCGAATGTCTTCCACGTCCGCGCGCCCGGCCTCGATGATGCGGCCGTACGGTACGCCCGACGGACAAACTCCCTCGCACGTTCTGCAGCCGAGACACAGGTCGATGTGCTTCACCTGCTCCTCGTCAAAGGCAATCGTTCCGCGCTTCCACTGGGTCATGAGGTAGATGCGCCCGCGAGGCGACTCGGTCTCGAGTCCGGTAACTCGAAACGTCGGACACGCGTCGAGACACAATCCGCAGTGGACGCAGGTGGCGAGGTCGTCGTCGGACAGACGAGCGAAGGGAGCTGTCAAACTACGAACCTCCCGGGATTCAGGACGCCCTTCGGGTCGAAGGCCTTCTTGAGGCGCCGCATGATGTCGAGCGTCGCCGGCGCGGCGCCCCAGGCACCGACCTCGCGGATGAAATCGTCGGGCGCCGCCAGAATCACGAGCGTTCCGCCGGCCTTCTCGGCCCTGGAGCGCAGGTTGCGGACGGATTGCGCGTCGGTGGAGATCGCCCAGTGCGCGACGCCAATGCCCGGTGATGCCCACCACTCCGCGCCGTCAGGCAGTGCGTCGACGATCTTGTGCAGCTCAGAGCGCGGCGCTGCGATCCGCGCCCAGCGCTCTGGCGCGCGGCGGGCGTGGTCGTCCCACGCGGCGGGGTCGGCGCGCTGCCAGCCAAGCTCGTCTCTCACGCGCTTGACTGCCGCGGGGCTGCCCGCATAACGCGCGAGCACGCGGCCGTCCGAAAGGACCTCGAGCGCCGAGGGAGCGAGCGGCGTCGAAAGCGCCCGTTCCCCGGCGGCCCAGCCGCCCGCTTCGGAAAGCGTCTCGTCTTGCAGCGGCTTCGGGAAAACTTTGAAAGATGCGGCGACGATCACACCGAGCGATCCCAGCGCGCCGTAGTGCAGCTTCATCATGTCGTAGCCGCTGACGTTCTTCACCACGCGCCCGCCGCCGGTGGCCAGCTTGCCGTCAGGCAGCGCCACGCGAATGCCGATCAGGAAATCGCGCGGCGACCCGTAGCCTAGTCGCAGCGGACCGGTCCAACCGGTGGCGAGCAGCCCGCCGATGGTGTGGCCCGGCGAGTTGAAGGGATCCACCGGTAGGAACTGGCCTGCCTTGCCCAGCTCCGCCTGGAGAGCCTCGAGGGTGATGCCCGCCTCGACGCTGACCACCATGTCTGCCTGCGAGTGCTCGATCACGCGGTCGAGGCGCGTCGTCTGCAGCAGAACATCGCATCGCTCCAGCGGGTCGCCCATGCCACGAGCGCGTCCGCCGCCGGCCGGTGCGACTGCCAGATTCGACACCGCTGCGTCGTGCAGGCGCCGGGCCAGCTCCTCGGCCGTGGCCGGTTTTTCAACTGCCGGTGCCTTCACCACCATCTGGCTTCGATGGCCAGCCCGGTGCGGCCGGCAAGGTGGACCGCCTTGCGTGATGGGTCGGGGAAAATCTTGCCCGGATTGAGAATGCCATCTCCGTCGAAGACGTCCTTCACGCGGTGCATCGCATCGAGGTCGTCTTCGCTGTAGATCCACGGCATGAATGCGCTCTTTTCGAGCCCGATGCCGTGCTCGCCCGAAAGCGCACCGCCGAGCTCGACCACCGCGCGAAGCATCTCCTCGCCCGCTCCTTCGACCTGGTGAATGACCTGGTGGTCGCGCATGTCGAAGAGGATGTTGGGATGCAGGTTTCCGTCGCCGGCGTGAAAGACATTGGCGACGGGCAGCTTGTAGTGCTCGCCGATCTCGCCCACGGCCGAAAGAACCTGCGGCAGGCGTGAGCGCGGCACGACTCCGTCGTGCAGGTAGTAGTTGGGCTTGATCCGTCCTAGCGCGCCGATCGCTCCCTTGCGCCCGGCCCACAACAGCTCGCGCTCGGCCGGGGTCTGCGCTTCACGCAGCGCGTAGCCGTGGTTCGCGGTGAGGATCTCGCTGATCGCGGCCGTGAGCTCGCGCGTCGATTCCGGAATTCCGTCGACCTCGACCAGGAGGACGGCACCAGCGTCGGTCGGATAGCCCGCGTGGTAGTGCGCCTCGACCGCGCCGACGGTCACACGGTCCATCATCTCGAGCGCCGCGGGCACGATCCCGTGTCCGATGACAGCCGAAACAGCCTGGCTTGCGGTGTCGATGCTTGGGAACGCCGCGAGCAAGGTTGCCACGCTCGTCGGTATGCGCAGCAGCTTGACCTTGATCTTCGTGATCGCGCACAGCGTGCCTTCCGACCCAACCAGCACGCCGCACAGGTCGAGACCCACGCGGTCCGCAGAGTCGCCGCTGACCCAGTGCACGCTGCCGTCGGCGAGCACGACCTCCATGCCGAGCACGTGGTTGGTCGTGACGCCGTAGTAGAGACAGTGCGGGCCGCCTGAATTTTCGGCCGCGTTGCCACCGATCGTGCAGGCCTTCTGGCTGGAGGGGTCGGGCGCATAGAAGAGTCCGTGCTGCGCCGCCACGAGAGAGAGCTCCTGGTTGACGACCCCAGGCTCGACCAGAGCCGTCTGGGCAACCGGGTCGATCTCGAGGATGTGGCGCATGCGCGTCACCTGCAGCGCGATGCCGCCGCGGATCGTCACGGCTCCTCCGGACAGTCCCGTGCCCGCGCCTCGTGGCACGACCGGAATCCTGTGCTTGGCCGCGACCCTCATCACGGCCGCCACGTGGTCGGTCGACGAGGCGAGCACGACGGCGTCCGGAAGGGCGCCTTCGATCGAACCGTCGCGCTCGAAGATGCGCAGGTCGTTCGGCGCATCGATCACGGACTCACGTCCGACGATGCGGCGCAGCGCTTCGGCGACGCCGGCTGGGAGCGGCATCAGGCGATCGGCGCCTCGCGATCGGGGCTGTGCTCGAAGGCCTCGAAACGCCGGGTCATCGCGCCAGGAAGACCGGGCGCCTCCCTCGCCTGCGCGCCGACGATGAGCAGGTCGAGCCAGCGCTTGCATTCCTCGTCGGTCGGCATGCCGTCCTCGCGCTCGAAGATGGCCTCCTGGATGCGGCTGTGGCGCGAGACCTGGATCGTGTACCAGACCGAAAGGCCATCCGGCGTGACGAGGTGGTGCGACTCATCGACCCGGCGGTTGATGGGAAGACGCAGCGGCTTGGCTTCGGCCGCCGCTCGCAGCCGTGCCGCCGCGCTTGCCAT
>VBDS01000201.1 GCA_005889085.1 Chloroflexota bacterium
CCGCGCGGCGGTGAACTCGCGCTCATCGATCTTCATCTATGGAGCGCCAGGCAACGGCAAGACCACGCTGGCACGCCGGATCCCGAGCCTGCTGGGCGGGCCCATCGTGATTCCCGTCGCGCTCGACGTGGGCGGCGGCGAGGTGATGACGATCTTCGACGGCGCGGTGCATCGCCTGGAGCCGAACCAGCCTGCGGACCGGCGCTGGCGCCGCGTGTCGCGGCCGCTGGTCCAGGTGGGCGGCGAGTTTCAGCTCGAGATGTTCGACCCGACGTGGGAGGACGGCAGCCGGGTTTACGGCGCGCCGCTCCAGGTCCGCGCAAACGGTGGGGTGCTCTTGATCGACGACCTCGGGCGGCAGCGGATGTCTCCCAAGCAGATCCTGGACCGGCTCCTGGTGCCTTTGGAGCAGGACACCGATTTCTTGAACCTCACCTCCAGCGGGCGCAAGGTCGAGATCCCGTTTCAGGCCCAGGTCGCGCTGTCGACCAACCTGAAACCCGCCGAGCTGCTCGACGAGGCGTACCTCCGCCGGCTGGCTTACAAGGTGCTGATGCCCGACCCGACGTGGCAGATGTGGTGCCGCATCTTCGAGCGCGAGCGGGAGAGGTTGACGATTCCGCCGGATTCGCATGCGCTGGAGATGATCCAGACCATGTACGGCGGCCGCCCAACCCGTGGCAACCATCCGCGGGACCTGCTGGAGCGCCTGGTCGACGTGTCCTCCGCGCGAGGGGTGCGTCCGCAGCTGACGCCGGATCTCATCGAGGCGGCCTGGAACACGCTGTTCGTCGCGAGCTAGTCCGCGTCGGGTTCGGTGCGTTAGGCGCCTAACGCGGCTGTCGGAGCGATTCGATGCGTGCGTTAGGCGCCTAACGCGTCTGATGGGGCGGGAATCAGGCGCTGGGTATACTCACTTTTCGCCTCGTTCGCGGCGGTGGCGGAATGGCAGACGCGCTAGTTTCAGGAGCTAGTGTCCGCAAGGACGTGGAGGTTCAACTCCTCTCCGCCGCACCAGCTGACACGGTCAAACCGACCGCATCGCCTGGTCTGATCGTCCCGCCTTTGACGATGCTCGCGCGAAGCCCCGTATGGACCAGACCCTTCAGCTTCACCACCTCGGTCCCGATCACGCCCGCGAGGTGATTGCAGGGCTCGCACCGCTCCTCGCCTTCGCACTCGATCTCGCCGACGTGAAAGCGCTGCCCGATGAACTGTCCGAGGTCGATGCCGCGGACAACGACCTGGCGCCGCGGGTCGCCCTGGTTGAGCACGATGCCATGCTCAGCGTTCTGCCGCTCGATCGCCTCGGCCTCGATCAGCGTGATATCGCACGAGTCCGCGTCATCGAAATGGCGATCCCCTTCGAGCCCGCGACCAGCATGAGCCGCAACCGACGGGACCTCATGGGCCGCCTTGCCGTTTTCGGCGACAAGAAAGATCGCTTCGACGCGGCCTGATTGGTTGCTCATGTTCGTCCGGAATCCTACCCGAGCGCGGTTGAGGTCAGCGGCGGGAACGCAGTGGCTTAGCTCGCGGGATCAGGGGCGAATGCCGGCGTGTCGAGAATCTTGAGCCAGAACACCAGGCCGATCAATGTCGGAACCATGAACAGCACGATTCCGGGCAGGCCAGGTAGTTGGACGTACGGCACAACCACCAACATCACCACGGCTGCCAGCAGTATCGCGACGACGGCGACTACAGGACTCGCCTTCAGCCTGGACCGCCAAACTCCGCGTAGGCCAATCGAGAACAGGATCATCGCCGTCCCGGCGCCCCAACTTACAACGGCCCACGGGGCGTATTCGTCGAAAATGCAAAACGCGTCTCCTACCAGGAGCACGGGCGCGACTACAAGCGGCGCGAACTGAGCCTGCAGGTCGTCAAATCGCGCCAACCGCACGCTCGCTAGCGACTGAGAACTCGCTCCAGCTGCTCTTTGTTCATCCTCGACCGGCCCTTGATGCCCCGCTCCTTGGCCTCGTTGCGAAGCTGGTCGTAGGTCCGGCCGCCCGATCCGAGGTGCGACCTCAGGCCACCGCGCCTGCCCGGCGACATGTCGTGGATTGATGTCGGACTCGCCTCCCTGGCCTCGCCGTGGCGGGCACGCTCCTTGTTGACCGTCCGGGCGGCGATCTCTTCGGCCTTGTCTTCGCCAGTGCCACGCTCGACCAGGCCTTCCTTGATGTGCTCGTACTGGCGCTCTCGCTTGTCGCTCCACGCGCGTTGCGGCATGTGGACTTCCTCCTTCGGTTTCTTCCTTTCTTTCTTGACAACGCGCGGGCAAATCCATTCGACTGAGCGGGCTTGAGCTCCGTCACCTACGACCAGCTGAGGACCCTCTACCGCACGCTGCTCGTTTTCGCCACCGTTGGAGTGCTCATCCTGGCCACGGGATTGGTGGAGTTCGCCTACTTCGAACCACCTGGTCAGACCACCGGCGCGCGGGCGCACATCGTGGGCATCTTCAAGTTCGACCCTGTCAGCAAGCAGACGGTCGGGGCTGACCGGTCGGAGTTCGCGCGCGACGAGGAGTTCGCCGCGGTGGTCGACTGGACAACGATCCCGGCCAACCTCACCGTCGACGCGCGGTGGTATGACTCGTTTGGTTCCATCGACGGACAGGTCGGGCCGAGCACACCGCCAGAACTCGCCAGTGACACGGTGATACCGGTCCAGTTGCCGCCGGGCTATCACTACGTGCTCCCGGGCACCTACACCTTTGTCGTCGAGCGATTGAAGGACGGCGTGCCTGTGGAAGTTCTCGGACGCCGCTTCGTCGTGGTCGACCGATGATCACCTCGACCCACCCGCCCGCCGCAGACCCGGAGTCGAAGCTCCGGCCGCGTCGCTACGGGATTGCGGTGGCGGTGGCGGCGCTGGTCGTTCTGGCCCTTATCGCGAGCTCGATCCTGAACTACGTCTACCTCGACACCATCCCGGGCCGGGCGTCGCTTTACGGCCTGCTCGCGGTCGCCCTCATCACCGTCGGCACATACATCCTCGTCCGCGCGTTCGACCGCGACCGCGCAATGCGGCGAAAGCACCTGATCCGCGCCGGCGTGCTGATCGGCCTCGGCGTCCTTCTCTGGCTGCTCGTGATCGATGTCTTCCTGTTCACGCAGTCAGCCGGACCTGGCGTGGCCGCCGTTTGCGCTGTGGCCTGTCTGCCCACAACCGCTTTTGGGTTGTTCGTGGTGAGACGAATGGACCGAAACCACAAGGAGCCGTGGCGCCTTGTCCTGGTCGCCGCGGCCTGGGGCGCCATCGTCGCGACGAGCCTTGTGGTTTGGGGCGAGACGATCTGGGAGGTGTCGGCCCAGCACTCGCTCGTGCCTGGGCCGGGGCTCGACGTGTCGCTCGCCTTCATGGCCGGGATCCTGGAAGAGATCGCCAAGGGCCTCGCCGTGCTCTTGCTCTTTTTGATCATGCGCAACGAGTTCGACGACGTCGTCGATGGAATCGTTTACGGCGCTGCGGTCGGGCTGGGCTTCAACTTCCTGGAATCCATCAGCTACATGACCAACCAGTACTCGATTTTTGCGCCCGAGGGGATCGGCGGAGTCGCGGCCGGGATCCAGTGGTACGGCCGCCAGGTGTTGGGGCTGTTCTTCGGCCACGCCACGTATACGGCCTACATCGGGGCGGGGGTGGGCATCGCTCGGCAATTACCGCAGATGCGACAGAAGGTGTTCGCCATCGTGGCCGGTTTCATCATCGCGATCGCGGGCCACTTCTCGTGGGACGCGTGGGCGACGATCTTTCCGATCCAGAACACGCTGTTCGGTCTGGTCGAGATCCACCTGCGGACGCTGGTCATGACGGGACCGTTCACTGCGGGAGTCATCGCGCTTTTGCTTTTTGGGATTCGCTACGAGGGTCAGAACCTGCTCGACCAGATGCGCAAGGAGGCGGCGACCGGACAGGGCGCCATCCTCCCCGACGAGGTGCCGATCCTGGCCAGCCCGTGGCGACGGCTGCGGCAGAGGCTGCAGGCGCTCAAACGGGCAGGACCGCGCGGCTACCTGACAGTCTCGCGGCTGCAGACCGCGCAACTCGACCTCGCCATGGAGCGCTGGCACCGGGAGCGCAAGGAGATCGACACGCCGCTCGAGGCGGAGCAGCAGCTCCGGGATCGGGTGATGCAGCTGCGCCACTGGGTGGCGGCTTAACAGGCAGGGTTTCCCAGACCGGTTTTTTTCGCTTGACTTGCGGTTCAGGCGAGCCGGTTGGGGGTGGGAACCGGCGGGAGGAGGGTGGGCCCGCGAAGCGGGCTGGTCAGGCCGGCAGGCGGCCCGCTAAAACCCTCACCACACCGAGCGTGAGCAGCGTCGCCGCCGTCCCCCACGTGATCGCCGACACGATCGGGTCGCTGAAGTCCGTGCCGCTCAGCACAGCGTGCAGGAAGATGAGCCCGAAAGCTGCGTACGCCAGCCGGTGGACCCAGAGCCACAGGTCCTTACGCATTCGGCGCTTCAGGTACGCAGTCACGGTGACCACGATCAGCACATCCACTGACAGCGCGCCGAGGCCGATCGCCAGCGTCCCGTACGTCGAGTGGAACGGCAGGAACACATCGAGCAGCCCGACACGGGCCGTGGTGTCCAGCAGCAGGGACACCACATGCAGCCCTGCCAGCGGGATCCAAAGCACGGTCGTGTACTCGTGCACCGAGCGGACCATGCGGTTGCTGCCCAACCAGTCGAACACCGCGGTGCGCAGGCCGATTCCGGTGACCAGGGCGATGGCCAGGGCGGCGTATGAGCTGAGACCAGCGACACGCGCGAGGACCCAGAGGAACTGATCAGCTGTCATGCGCACCGCCCAACGACCACGCCATCGCATGGGCCGCGCAATAGATGGGCGCGATCTCAGGACCGAGCAACAGCGCGGTCTTGGCGATGACCTCTGCGTCGAACCCGCTTGCGGCGACGACCGACACCTCCTCGAGGCCTGTCCGCGCGGGCAGTCCGGTGCGCGGATCGATGAGGTGATGCACGCCGCCCCAGCGCCGCCGCCGCACGCTGCTGGTCGCCGCGCCCTGGTCGCGCAGCATGAGAGTCGTGCCCGCGACGCCGACCGGCCAACCCTCGCCGCGCGGCCCGGGTCCGATTGCCATCAGGTCACCGCCGAGGTTGGCGACCGAGTTCGGTCCCAGAAATTCGTGCAGCCGATCCGCCATCCAACCCTTCGCGACGCCGCCGAGGTCAACGCCCGATCCGGAGGCAACGCGCGCCTTGTCATGGCTGACCTCGAGCACGTCGGGCAGCGGGGGCAGCGCCCCAATTCCATCGAGCGCCGCGATCGCCGGTCCGTCGGCAAGCGGTCGCGTGTATCCGATGGCGAGCATTGAAGGAAGCACTGCAGCATTGACCAGGCCGCCGCTCGCCTCGTACGCGGTCAACGCAAATTTCAAAACGGGTCGGAGCTCATCGCTGATCTCCATCCAGTGACCTGCGCACGCGTTCAGTCGCGAGAGCTCGCTGTCCACGGCAAAGCGGGTCAGGCGAGCGCCAACTCGGCGGACCCAGAACTCGCCTTCCACGAGGCGCGCTCTCGATTGGCCGGCCGCGAACAGGCTGCAGCTGGTGCCGAGAGCCTCGAAGTGATGCGACTCGACCGTAAATTCAGGAGGCATAGGTCGACGTCATCGGCGCGGCGTTGCTCGCCTGGACCGATGGTCCCACCGTCAGCGTCCCATCGAGCGTGGCGTTTGTGGAGCCGCCGCCCGCGTTCAGCACCGCCGGCTGCAGCGGCGCCGCCGGATTCTTGAGATGCGTTGTCACGAAGACCGCCGACGCGGCGGTCGCGCCGATGGTCAGCGCCGTGGCCACGGCCTTGATCAGAAAGAGGCGCATTGTCAGACCGCGACCGGCGCCTTGAGGAATGGAACCTTGTCAAACGACGTACCCAGGATCTTGCTCGAGTCGGCGCCGAGGTGCCCGCTCAGGATCTCCTGGTACACGGACCGGAAGTCGACCGCGTACTTCAAGTTGCCAGTGCTGTCGAGTGTCGTCAGACTCGGCTCGTCGCCGTAAAGCCCACCGTTGACCGGGTCACCGATCAGCAGAAGCGGCGCAGCCGCGCCGTGGTCGGTCCCGCCGCTGGCGTTCTCTTTCGGCCGGCGTCCGAACTCCGACCAGGTCGCGATCAGCACCTTGTCGGCCATGTTGTGCGCGGCGAGGTCCTGGTAAAAGGCTGAGACCGCCGAGTCCAGGTAGCCCATCAGGTCGTCGTGCCGGTTGAGCTCGGTGTAGTGCGTGTCGAAGCCACCCAGCGTGACGTGCAGGAGCTTGACTCCAGTGCCGGTGACGATCAGCTCAGCGGCCAGCTGCAGCGCCGCGGCCAGCTGGTTCTTGGACGAGTAGACGAGCTGCACCTTGTCCGAGTAGTCGGCCATCGGCTGATATGTGGTCGACGACGTCCGCAGCGTGGCCATCGTCTCGGTGGCGGTGGCGATGGCAGTGTCGAACAGCGCGCCGTAGATCCCGGGCGTCCCTTTGTACAGTGCTCCGACAGCGGCTTCGACCTCGGTGCCGCCGGTGAAACCGAAAGTCTTCTGGTTCTGGATCACGGTCAGGGTCGCCTGCAAGTCGCGCAGGGCGCCGGGCGCATCCGTCGCGCCGCAGGCGCATCCCGTCAGCGGATGGCCGTTGGAGTCGTAGCTGGTGGCCAGCGTGCGGCCGAGCCACCCGTCGACCTGGCGGCGCGTCGGGTCGCCCGTCTCCCAGATCCGGATCGACTCGAAATGGGAGAAGGTCGGGTTGGGATAGCCGACGCCCTGGACGATGGCCACCTTGCCTTTGTCCCAGAGCCCCTTGATGCCGCCGAGCTTGTGGTTGAGGCCGTATTGCGAGTTGAGCGGCAAGGCCTGCGAGACCATGGGCCCGGCAAGCTTGGGGCGCAGATCGTGCAGCGCCGGGTCGGCCAGCGGGACCAGCGTGCGCAAGCCGTCGTTGCCGCCCGCGAGCTGGATCATCACGAGGATGTTGTCGTTGGTCATTCCTTCTTTCTTTGCGGCGTAGACCGCGCGCGCGAAGGCGTCCGGCACCGCGGCGTATCCGGCCGCCAGGCCCGACGCGCCGGCGCCGAAGACAAGTCCCGCCTTGAGAAAGTCGCGGCGCTTGAGCTGGTTGATGCCGTGTTCTTGATTTCTCATGCTTCGTGCACCTACTTGAGCTGGAATTCCGGGGAGGCGAGGGTGATGAACCAGCGGGCGCGATCATCCGCCGCCTGGTTGAAGAGGTTTGCGGTCTGCGGGCTGAGTACCCCGTCGAGATGCTTGCGCACGGCATCCGATGCCGGCGGCAAGGTTCCCTTCACCTGGGCTAGCGCCGAGGTCGTGAAGTTGACTCGCTCGACTACCGTGTTGGACGAGATCCATGACTCGTTGTTCGGCCAGCCGTTGACGTCGGGCGGGTCGAAGAGGCTCTGTCCCATGCCAGAGCCGGACCCGGCGATCAGCCTGGAGATCGATGTCACCCCAAGCGCGCGTCCGGTGTGGACCATGAACTCGGTCGGCGACTTGACCAGGCTGCGGTAGCTCTGGTTGGCGGAGAACTCGGGGCTCGTGAAGACCGCTCGCATCAGGGTCTTCATGTCGTAGTTGCTTTTCCGGAATGTATCGCCGAGCTTTTTGACGTATGTCGTGGTGGGGCGAGCGGTCACGAAATGCTGCGCCACCTTGTTCGCGATGAGGGCCGCGGTCGCGGGTTGGGCGAGGATCCGGTCGATCACGCCCTGGGTGTCCAGCGCACCGGCTTTGCCGAGGTAGTTCACTGTTCCTTTGTAGGCGCGGCGGACGTTGAAAACTCCTGGCTTCTGACCTGAATAGACCGGCAGATTTCGAGTGACGTTGGTGGCCTTGTCGACGACCACCGTCGCGTAGGTGTCGGGCTGCGGAACCTGCCACCCGGCCAGGGCCTTGGCGCCCTCCCGCACATCCTCTTCGGTGAAGGTGCCGGCACCCATCGTGAAGAGCTCCATCAGCTCACGCGAGTAGTTCTCATTGGGGCTCTGTCCTGTTGACGTGGCAAGGTCGAGATAGCGGAGCATCGCGGGGTCGGTCGTGACCTGCATGAGCATCGACCGCAGGTCGGTCATGGCCATGCGCCGCCACGTCAGGTTCTGCCAGTACATAAAGGTGTCGTCGGCGGCCTTGCGGTAGTCGCTCGTGAAGTGTCCGTGCAGGAAGAGCGTCATCCGCTCGGCAAAGGGCGTGGGGGTCGTGAGCATGTGGTCGATCCACCACTGCTGCAGCTGCTGGATTGGAAACCGGCCGCCCGGTGTGTTTGCCGCTGCGAGTGTCGGCGGCTCGGCGGGCTTGGTTTCGATCAGGCGATCGACCGTTTTGTTGAACCCGTCCGACAGCGCGGCATCGAGCTGCGCTTGCGTGTAGCCAAAGCTTGTGCGCCGAAGCAGCTGCATCACGCGAGCGGATTCCGAGCCAAGAGGAGAGATCCAGTCGGTGGTCGTCGCGGTTCGGGGCGATCCGATCTGCTGCATCGATCCACCGAGGAGGCGGACGACGCCGACCCCGACGCCAGTGACGACCGCGGCGGCGAGGGCCTGACGGCGGGTGATGCCGCGATTCCGAGTTGGAGGGACGGTGACCTGTTGTTCGATTGGTGCGAGGCTCACGAGCTTCATTGAACCTTGGGGGCGGGTTTGTGGCATTAGCTGGTTGTGAAAGTTTCGTAAGGGGGGCGGGCGGGGTGGATTTCGCGCGTTCTGCGCAGAACGCTCCACTCATGGACCATCCAAACGCGCGTTTTGCGCAAAGCGGACCCAAACTTACGCACTTGGCGCGAGCCACTCCGCCTGTCCCCTTAACAGGCTGAGTTGGCGGGGCGGTAAAGGAACTGTAGGTTCAGGTGGTACGGTCGGCCGGGCTTGGGGGAGGGAGCCCACGGGAGAGGGAGGGCCCGCCACAAGAGCGTCTCTCGTTTCTAGTGAATTGGGCTTCTTTGTTGGTCGATGCTAGGATTTCTGGCGTAATGCCTAGTTATCGGCTTGGACCGGCGGCCAAGATGCTTGGCGTCAGCGTCGATACGGTGCGCCGCATGGTCGATGACGGCCGGCTCGTCGCGGTGCGCAGCTCGGGCGGGCAGCGCCTGATCGACGGCGAATCCCTCGCGTCGATCGCCAAGCCCAAGCGCGGCGACAGGCGCGAGGCGTCCGTCAAGCAGTCCGCCCGCAACCGCTTTCCCGGCATCATCACGCGCGTCATAAAGGACCGCGTCGCAGCCCAGGTCGAGATCCAGGCCGGCCCGCATCGCCTTGTCTCGCTCCTGACTCGTGAGGCCGTCGACGACCTGGATCTCAAGCCAGGCATGCCCGCGGTCGCAGTGGTCAAGGCGACGAATGTCCACGTCGAGCTGCCTCGTGATTAGGGTCGCGGCGATTGGGCTTGCCCTTGCGACATCGGCTCTGTTGGCGGCGTGCGGACCGAGCCCCGCTTGCCAGGGGTGCACGCAGCCGATGTCGAGCGCGACCATCTTCGCCGCTTCATCACTGAAATCGGCCTTTGACAAGATCGGAACCGAGATGGGCCGAGGCGAGCTTCACACGACCTTCAACTACGCCGGATCACAAACGCTTGCGAGCCAGATCGCGCAGGGTGCACAAGCCGATGTCTTCGCCTCCGCTGACACCGCCCATATGAAGACGCTTCAGGACGCCGGTCTGCTGGCCGATCCTCCTCGGGTGTTTGCGCACAACCGACTCGAGATTGCCGTCGAGCGCGGCAATCCCAAACGCATCCACAGCCTGGCCGACCTTGCGCGCAGCGGACTCGTCGTCGTCCTGGCCGACCCCTCGGTGCCGGCCGGTAAATACGCTCAACAAGCCCTGGCCAAAGCCGGGGTCACAGTCCACCCCGCCAGCCTCGAGCCGCAGGTCACGGGCGTGCTCAGCAAAGTTGCGCTCGGCGAGGCTGACGCTGGAATCGTCTACGTCAGCGACATCGTGACCAGCGGCAATGTGGACGGCCTCGCGATCCCCGACGCCCAGAACGTCATTGCCGACTATCCCATCGCCAGGCTCAACGCGACGCCGAACAAGAGCGGAGCCGAGGCGTTCATCGCGTACGTCCTGTCGAGCCAGGGACAGGCGATTCTTGTCCGCGCCGGTTTCGAGAAGGCTTGAGCCAGGCCAGGATTCCAGCTCCGCTGATGGTGCTGGCCGGCTTAGGCCTTCTCCTCTTCCTCCTCCCCCTCGCCGGGCTGGTCGCCCGCGCGCCCTGGGACCAGGTCGGTCCGGCGTTGATCGCACCCGAGACCGCAACCGCGCTCGGGCTCTCCCTCTTCTGCTCGCTTTCAGCGACGGCGGTCGCGCTTGTGCTCGGCATCCCGCTGGCGGTTCTTCTCGCCCGCACGAGTGGAACACTGCGCGCCATCCTGCGCGCGCTGACCACGCTGCCGATGGTGCTGCCTCCCGTCGTCGGTGGCGTGGCTCTTCTGCTTGCCTTCGGCCGCCGCGGACTGGTCGGCGCGCCGCTGTACGGCGCGTTCGGAATCCAGATCCCGTTTACGACGGCGGCCGCGGTCATCGCCGAGACATTTGTCGCGATGCCATTTCTAGTCATCGCGGTGGAGGCCGGCCTGCGCGCGCTCGATCCGCGCTATGAAGAAGCCGCGCGCGCTCTCGGCGCCACAGGCTGGAGGGTGTTCGCGCGCGTCACCCTTCCCCTGCTGCGGCCGGCCATATTTTCCGGTGCGGTGCTGTGCTGGGCACGTGCCCTGGGCGAGTTCGGCGCGACCATCACATTCGCCGGCGACCTGCCCGGCCGCACGCAGACGATTCCGCTCGCCGTCTACGTTGCGCTCGAGACGCGGCCGGAAGGCGCCATCGCGCTGAGCCTGATCCTGCTGGCGGTTTCGCTCGCGATCCTCATCGGCATGCGTGATCGCTGGCTGGGTTGGCTGTGAGCCTCGACGCAACGATCCGACTCAAGCGCGATGAGTTCGCCCTCGACGTGCAGCTCGAGGTGAGCGCCGGCGAGACCATCGCGGTCCTCGGACCCAACGGCGCAGGCAAGACGACGCTGCTCCGCGCGCTCGCCGGCCTGGTGCCGATCAACGGTCGCGTCGAGCTCAACGGGCAGGTGCTCGACGATTCAGCCGCCGGCCGGCACATCCCGACCGAACGCCGCCGCGTCGGGATCGTCTTCCAGGACCACGTCCTGTTCCCTCACATGACGGTCCTCGACAACGTGGCCTTCGGGCTGCCGCATGACTCAACGCGGATCGCGCGTGAGTGGCTCGAGCGCGCCGGGCTCGGCGACCGGGCCAACGCGATGCCTCGCGAGCTGTCCGGGGGCCAGGCGCAGCGGGTCGCGCTCATTCGCACACTGGCCACCGAGCCGCACCTGCTCCTCCTCGATGAACCGCTATCGGCCCTGGACGTCACCATCCGCGCGGAGGTTCGGCGGGAGCTGTCTCGCCAGCTCTCCGGATTTCATGGAGTCCGCATCCTTGTTACCCACGACCCGCTCGAGGCGATCGCCCTTGCTGACCGGCTCGTCGTGCTCGAACATGGAAAGGTCGTGCAGAGCGGATCGCCGGCCGAGGTCACCGCGAGGCCCCGTTCGCGTTTCGTCGCCGACCTGGCGGGCGTCAACCTGCTGCGCGGCCAGGGCCGCGGCGATCACATCGAACTGGCGAGCGGCACAGCTCTGGCCGCTCCGGAAGCCGGCGACGGCGACGTCTTCGCGGTCATCCATCCGCGCGCCGTCGCGCTCTACACATCCCGGCCGGAGGGCACGCCGCGCAACGTCTGGCGCGGCCGGGCCGAGGACCTCGACCTCCAGGGCGAGCGGGTCCGGGTCCGCCTCAGCGGCGCCGTGCCGCTGGTCGCTGAGGTCACGCCATCAGCGGTCCGCGAGCTGCACCTCGACGCGGGTGCCGAGGTGTGGGTCGCGGTGAAGGCGACCGAGGTCTCCGTCTATCCCGCGTAGGATCAGCCCGAGGTGACCAGATTGGTCCCCATGTCGAGCGTCGATGCGGCCTGGCTGGGCATGGAAGACCCGACCAACTTGATGATGGTTACCGGCGTCCTGGCGCTCGACGGCAAGGTCGACGTCAAGCGAGTGCGCACTCTGTTCGACAAGCGGCTGGCTCCCTTCGGCCGCTTCCACCAGCGTGTCGTCCGGCCACGGACGCGCGCCGGCATGCTGCACTGGCAGGACGACCCGCGCTTCGACATCGACAACCACGTCAGTCACATCGCCCTGCCCGAGCCAGGTGGTGATGCGGCGCTGCGCGAGCTGGTGAGCGAGCTGATGAGCACGCCGCTCGATATGACCAAGCCGCTATGGCACATCCACCTGGTCGACGGTTACGGCGGCGGTTCGGTCGTGCTCGCGCGCATCCACCACTCGATCGCGGACGGTATCGCGCTGGTGCGGGTGATGCTGTCCCTGCTCGACCCATCGCCTACTTCGAAGACATCGCGAAAGCGGTCGGAGCATCAAAACAACCGCGGACCGTTCGACTGGCTGCCTGCCGCGTTAGACCGCGGTGTCGGTGTGGCGCAGCTGCTGCTCGACAATCCGGGCCGCGCGGCAGAGGGCGTCTATCGCCTCGGCCGGCTCGTCCTCCTGCCGCCAGATCAGCAGACGGCGTTCAAAGGCGAGCTCGGGCGGCGCAAGCGCGCGGCCTGGTCGAAACCTGTGCCGCTCGACGATTTCAAAGCGATCGGCCGGGCTTTCGGGGCGACCGTCAACGACGTCCTGGTCGCCACCGCCACCGGAGCCCTACGTCGCTACCTCGAGGCCCGCGGCGAGCCGACTGGCGGCGTGTCGATCCGCGCCTCGGTGCCGGTCAACCTGCGCCCGCTGGACGAGGCGCACAAGCTCGGCAACTCTTTTGGGCTCGTGTTCCTGACCCTGCCCGTCGGCACGGTCGACCCCGTCAAGCGGCTCCGTTCGATCAAAAAGGAGATGGACGAGCTGAAGCGATCGCCGGAGGCGCTGGTCGCCTACGCCGTGTTGAACCTGATGGGTTTCGCGCCGGTCGAGGTGGAGAGGCTGGGCCTGCGCTTCTTCGGCAGCAAGGCCACCGCCGTCCTGACCAACGTCCCCGGTCCACGGGAACCGCTGTACCTCGCCGGTCGCAGGCTGAACCACGTGATGTTCTGGGTCCCGCAGTCCGGTCACCTCGGCCTGGGCATCAGCATCCTCAGCTACGCCGGCGGCGTGATGCTGGGTGTGGCCACCGATGAGGGCCTGGTGTCCGACCCGGAGAGGATCGTCGACGGCTTCGAAAAGGAGTTCAAATCCCTCCGTCAGAAGGCGAATGTTTAGCCGGTCTGTTACTTGGTAATCTTGTAAGCACCATGGTCGAGACAGCGACCGAGAGCGAAGCCCTCGACGCCTATTCGTCGATCGTCACCACCGTCGCGGAGAAGGTTCTCCCGTCGGTCGCCAGCCTGCGCATCGGGCGGGGCGGCCGCGGTTTCGGCGGTGCCGGCTCCGGCGTCGTCATCACCCCCGACGGCTTCCTGGTCACCTCGGCCCACGTCGTGGCGGCGGGCGGTGCGGCGAGCGCGTCCTTCATCGATGGAACGGAGTTCGACGTCGACGTCGTCGGCGCGGATCCCCTTTCCGACCTCGCCGTGGCGCGTGCCCGAGCCGACGGTCTGCAGCCCGCGCGCGTCGGCAACGCCGACCAGCTGCGCGTCGGCCAGCTCGTGGTCGCGATCGGCAACCCGATGGGGTTTGCGGGCTCCGTCACGTCCGGGGTCGTCAGCGGGTTAGGCCGCTCGCTGGCGACCGCGGACGGCAACGGACACCGCCGCTTCATCGAAGATGTGATCCAGACCGACGCGGCGCTCAACCCGGGCAACTCCGGCGGAGCGCTCGCGGACTCGCAGGCTCGATTGATCGGCGTCAACACCGCGGTCGCCGGGATGGGTCTCGGCCTGGCCGTGCCGATGAACGGGACGACGCAGGCCATCCTCGCGGCGCTCATGCGGAGCGGCCGCGTGCGCCGCGCGTACCTCGGCATCGCCGGGGGGACCCGGCCTCTGACTCCGGCGATGGCGCAGCGGCTCGGTCGCAAGGCCGGCGTCGAGGTGCACGAGGTGGTCGGCGGCAGCCCGGCCGCGGGCGGCAAGCTGCGCGCGGGCGATGTCATCGTCTCGGTCGGGGATGTCGGCGTGACCAAGGCCGGCGACCTGCAGCGTCTTATGGTCGAAGCCAAGATCGGCTCGAGACTCACCCTCTCGGTCCTGCGCGGTGACCAGGTGCTCAACCTGGACGTCGTCCCAACCGAGCTGACCTAAAAAAACACCTGAGGCTCTAGACTCGCGGCCGTGGCCAAGCGAGAGGTCCGGGATCTGCTCCGGGCGCAGATGACTGACGGCCGATTCCGGATGGTCGATGTCGACCCCGCCTCTCGCACTGGCCTGAAGGGCGGCAAGAGCCGCGCGTTGAAAGACATTGCGAAGAACCAGGATGTGCTCTTCGAGTGGCACGAGCGCCTTTATGCGGAGCACAAGCGCTCCCTGCTCGTGGTCCTGCAGGGCATGGACACGAGCGGCAAGGACGGCACGATCACCCACGTGGTGAGGAACTTCAACCCGCAGGGGGTCATGATCACGCCGTTCAAGGCGCCGACGCCCGAGGAGAAGCGCCACGGGTTTCTCTGGCGCATCCGGCGGCGGCTGCCAGTCCCCGGCGACATCGGCATCTTCAACCGCTCGC
>VBDS01000202.1 GCA_005889085.1 Chloroflexota bacterium
GACGCCCTCGCCTCGCACGCGACCGTCGCAGTGGACGGGCGCAAGATCATGGAGAACGGCCGCTTCCTTATTTGAAACGCCTCAAGTAGGCCAAAAGGCGTCAAATCCGGAGACTTGAAGACCTTCCGGCACAGTCACGACGCCCTGACTTTCAACCCGGCCGACCCTCGACCTGGTCTGCCACGAACTTCCAGAGCTCTTCCCGGTCGTGCGGCGCTTCAGATCTGAGGGCCAACATCAGCAGCACCGGGACGAGAAGCGACAGCAGAGCTGCTCCATAGATCGCCATCCAACCACCTCCACCGGCGAGTTTGAGCAGCGCCCAGCCAAACGCCCATACGCAAAAAAGCGTTGCCACCGACATGAGGACAGCCGAGCCGAAGCCTCCAGAGAATCGGAGATCGAGGCGTGATGAATTGGCAGCGGCTGGCGAGACTTTCACGCGGACATGCATCTCGAAGAGCGAGCCTGCCCTACCCGCGCCAACTCCGCCCTTGTAGAAATTTGCGTCGCCACGCCCAACCCATAGGCGCGCCACCGTGAAGATGCTTGTGTCGGCCTCCTTGAGCCCTCTCCGGCACTGCTCAGGGTCGAGGTCCGAAACCATCACCCGGTCTTCGCGCCAGAACGGATTGAGATAAGCCCAGTTCATTGATCGCAAGAGCCTCGAGTGCGCCGAAAGGGGTCGAATCCGGAGACTTGAAAGACCCCTTCTGGCACTGTCGCGGCGCTGGTTGGCGGAGGGGCTGGGATTTGAACCCAGGATAGGCTTGCACCTATAACAGTTTTCAAGACTGTCGCCATCAACCGGACTCGGCCACCCCTCCGTTGGGCGGAAAGCGATTATCGCGCCCCGATCAGCTCGACCCCGCCCATATATGGCTTCAGCACTTCAGGCACGGCGACCATCCCGTCTGATCGCTGATACGTCTCGATGATCGCATCGATCGTCCGCGGCAGGGCTAATCCCGACCCGTTGATCGTGTGCGCGAATCGCGGTGGCGTCCCGCGGCCTGCGCGATACCTGATGTTCGCCCGCATCGCCTGGAAGTCGTTGAACGTCGAGCAGGACGAAACCTCCAGATACCGATCGAGTCCGGGGGCCCATGCATTCAGGTCGTATTTCTTGTACTGCGCGAACCCCATGTCACCGGTGCACATCGCCATCGCCTGGTAATGCAGACCAAGCCGCTGCAGGATGTCCTCCGCGTCGGCAGTCAGCTTCTCGAACTCGTCAAGCGACGTTTCCGCCGTCGTCACTTTGACGAGCTCGACCTTGGAGAACTGATGCATGCGGATGAACCCCCGCGTGTCCTTGCCGGCCGCGCCGGCCTCGGTGCGCCACGAAGGCGAGTACGACACGTACTTCAGCGGCAGGCGGTCAGCGTCGAGGATCTCCTCGCGGTGGAAATTGGTGACCGGTACTTCGGCAGTCGGTATCAGCCACAGGTCGCGGTCTTCGACCTTGAAGAGCATGTCGGCAAACTTGGGGAGGTTCGCGGTCCCGGTCATCGCGGCGGAATTGACCAGCATCGGTGCCCACAGCTCCGTGTAACCATGCTCGCGTGTGTGGACGTCGAGCATGAGCTGGACGAGCGCGCGTTCGAGTCGCGCCCCGTCACCGACCAGGAACGCAAAGCGCGATCCGGCAATCTTGACCGCACGTTCGAAGTCCATGATCCCCAAGGCCTCGCCGAGGTCGTAGTGCGTCCGCGGTGGGAAGCCGAGGTCGGGCTTCGTCCCCCACTCCCTGATCACGACGTTTTCGGCCTCCGTCTCACCGATGGGGACCGACTCGTGAAAGATGTTTGGGACACGAAGCAGCAAATCGTCCAGCTCACGCTTGACGGCATCTGCCAGCGCCAACTCGGTCTTGGCCGTCTCCGCCATCTCGCGCAACCGCGTCTTCAGCGCTTCATCTCGCGTCCTCGCGAACTCTTTTGAGAGGTCGTTCTGCTGGGCCTTGATCTCTTCGGCTTTGTGCTGGTGGGCGCGCCACTTTTGATCCACCTCGAGGATCTCGTCGACCGGTGCCGGCTCCCCTTTGAGCTCCGCCGCCCTCCGCACGACGTCGGGGTTCTTGCGGATGAATTCGAGCGACAGCACGATTACGTCTCGGCCTTCATCACCGGGAAAAGGATCACGTCCCGGATCGACGGCTGATCCATCAACAGCATCACCAGCCGATCCAGGCCAAAACCGAGCCCGCCGCACGGCGGCAGACCGTACTCGACGGCACGCAGGAAGTCCTCATCCATCGGATGCGCCTCCACGTTTCCGGCCGCTCGCAACGCCGCCTGCGCCTCGAACCGCGCCCGCTGGTCGACCGGATCGGTCAGCTCCGTAAACGCGTTGGCGTATTCACGGCCGAGAATGATCAGCTCGAAGCGCTCGACAAACCCCGGATCGTCTTCTCGCCGGCGCGCCAGTGGAGAGACCTCGACCGGGTGATCGAGGACGAATGTCGGCTGCCGCAGGCGCGGCTGCACGTGCTCCTCGAACAGGTCGTTCAATTCCTCGCCCGCCGCGTGCTTCCCCGTGTATTCGAGGACCAGGTCCGCCATTCGCTCCCGCCTGAAGGGCGGCGTCAAGTTGACTGACTCGCCCTCGTACGACGTCTCGAGCGGCCTGTTCGCCGCCATCGCAGAGACGACGACGAGGTCTTCGACCAGCTGCATCATGTCCTGATAGTCGGCGTAAGCCTGGTAGCACTCCATCATCGTGAACTCGGGATTGTGTCGCGGCGAAAGGCCCTCGTTGCGGAACACACGACCGATCTCGTAGACCCGCTCGAATCCGCCAACCAGCAGCCGCTTCAGGTGCAGCTCCAGTGCAATTCGCAGGTAGAGGTCGCGACCCAACGCGTTGTGGTGCGTTTCAAACGGCCGCGCGTGGCCACCACCGGGTATCTCCTGAAGCACCGGTGTCTCGACGTCGATGAAGCCACGCTCGTCGAGCAGGCCACGCATCGCGGTGATGATCCTGGTCCGCGCCCGAAACACCTCGCGCACCTGGGGGTTCGCGATCAGGTCGACATAGCGCTGCCGGTAGCGAATCTCCACGTCCTTCAAGCCGTGCCACTTCTCGGGCAGTGGACGAAGCGATTTCGTCAGCAGCTGGAATGACTGGACCTCGACTGTGATCTCGCCCCGTTTGGTGCGGAAAACGGCCCCCGTGACGCCAATGATGTCACCGAGGTCGAGGTCGGCGAAACGCGCGAACTCCTCCTCGCCGAGGAGGTTGCGGTTGGCCATCAGCTGGATCCGGCCATGCCCGTCCTGCAGGTCTGCGAAGACCAATCCCCCCTGCTGCCGCTTGACCATCAGGCGCCCGGCGACCGAAATGGGTTCGGTCCGCTCGGCCTCGCCGAGGAGCGCTTTCGCGGCTTCAGTGGTGTGAGTCGGTTGGAATCCCCGCGAGTATGGGTCGATGCCGGCTGCGCGCAGACGGTCCACTTTTTCGAGCCGCTCGCGCATGAACTCTTCCGTCACGATCGGAAAAGGTTAATCGCTAAAGGGCGAGCTCCTGCTCCTCAGCCGCCGGAAATGAGTTCACATCGGCGCCGCCCGCGGCCCGGTGATTGCCAAGTGCCTGCTCGATGAGCGCGTCGACGTCAGTGTCCGAGTGCAGGGGGTCGTGGTGGAAGAAAGCGAGCTCCTTGACGCCCGCCTGCTCGGCCAGCGATAGCGACTCCTCGTAGGTCGAGTGGCCGAAGCCCGCGTGCGTCTTGTACTCCTCGGCGCTGTACTGTGCGTCGTGAACGAGCAGGTCCGAATCCCGGCACCAGTTGGCGAAGTCCTTCAATGTGCCGTTCGTCCCGTTGGCGAAGAGCGCGATCTCGTTGTCGGTGGCAAACGAGAAGCGTGACGAGCCCTCATCGATTCGGTAACCGAACGTGGGGATCGGGTGCATCAGCAGATGCGGAGTGATGCGCAGCGCGCCGACCTCGAATGTCTCGCCCGGGTTGCGCTCGATGAACTCCATCTCCGCGGGCATGTGGCTCAAGCGCACCGGGAAGTAGGCGGGGTCGGTTTGATCCGCAAACGCCGCCTGCAGCGACTTGGCGGAGCCAGACGGTCCGACGATGGTAAGCGTCGTGCCCGGCACGAACGCGGGAAGAAAAAATGGAAAGCCCTGGATGTGGTCGAGGTGCGTGTGCGTGATCAGGAGGTGCGCCTGCAACGGTTCGGTCGGGCGGAACGTGCTCCCGAGCTCTGCGATGCCGGAACCCGAGTCGATGATGAGCAGGTTGTTCTCTTTATCCCTGACCTCGATGCACGTCGTGTTGCCGCCGTAGCGAAGGGTGCGGTGACCTGGGGTCGGCCGGGTGCCGCGCGTGCCCCAGAACTTGATCCTCATCGCGCGCCGGCCGGCTGATAGATCTTCTTGGTGATAAAGACGTCGAGCAGGTCCTGGTCCAGCTTGCCCTGCTGCGCCTCCTCGCGGAGGATGTCGATCGCGGTGCTCCCAGGCACCGCCCTCTTGTAAGGGCGATCCTGCGCGGTCAGCGCGTCGTAGATGTCGGAGATGGTCATCATGCGTGCCTGAATCGGGATCTGGTCCCCGGTCAACCCGCGTGGATAACCAGAGCCGTCGAGCTTCTCGTGATGACCGTACGCGATCTCGGGGATGCCTTTCATCACGGGCGTCCACGGGATCTTGCTGAGGAACTGGAAGCTGTGGGTGACATGCGACTCCATCTCGAGCCGTTCCTGGGGGTCAAGCGTGCCCTTGCGGATGCTCAAGAAGCGAAACTCCTGGGGCTCGAGCATCGGATGCGCACGCCCCGCGATGTCGTAGTAGGTCTGCTGAGAGAGGAACTCGAGCATCGACGCTTTGTCCTCGGGCATCACCGTCGGCTCGTTGGCCGCGGCGATGCTCGTCACCCATTCGTCGAGCTGCTTCATCTCTTGTTCGAGACGGCGGTCGATCTCCGCAAGCGAAGAACCGTTGCGCCCCGCACGCATCGCCTCGAGCTTCTCTGTCGCGTACTTGACCTGGACCGACCGCTCGATGAACTCGAAGCGCGACTGGATCACCTCGAGCTGACCCGGGACGAGCTTCTTGGCCTTGATCAATATGTGCTCGCGGACGCCGACCTTGCCGAAATCGTGCAGGAGGCATGCGTAGCGGAGCTCCTTCAGCTGATCGTCGCTCATGAAGAAATCGCTGAACTTCCCGGTCCCGATCTCGTTGAGCACGCGGGCGAGGCGCGTGGTCAGACCTTCGACACGGCCCGAGTGACCGGCGGTGCTCGGATCTCGCTGCTCGATCGCGGTCACGCTCGCCTGGACGAAACCGTCGAACAGCGCCTGGATCGAATCGATGAGGGTCTTGTTGTCGAGCGCAACCGCGGCCTGGCTCGCGATCGATTCGATCATCTCCACGTCGTCCGGCTGAAAGCTGACGACCTCACTGTCGACGGTGGCCACGGTCAGCCGCGTCTCGAAATGGCGCTTGGCGTTGATCAGCTGCACCGCGCCGACGACATCGTTGGTGTAGTTGCGCATCGGAACGGTGAGCATTGACTTCGTCCGGTAGCCGAACTGGGCATCGAAGCTCTTGCCTCCGACCGGTTTGCCGGGCGGGGGGTTGTAGGCGTCGTCGTAGATCTGGCTCTTGCCGACCGAAACCGTGTAGCCGACGACCGACCTCTCGTCGACCGGCACCATGAAGGCGGAGTAGGTGTTCTTGTCGATCGAGTGGTTCTGGCTCGACGCGAGGAAGAGCTTTGCCTCGCCTTCCTGGTCCATCTTCAGCCACAAGCTCGCGCCGTCCGCGTGGGTCAGCTGGCGCATGGTCGTGAGGATGAAAGACTGGAGCCGGTCGATGTCCTTCTCCGCCGAGAGCGCGATGCCGATCCGGTTGAGCTCGCGGAACTGACGATGCCGCCGGTGAGCCTCGCTTTCGAGCTGGGTCACCTGCTGTTTGAGAGCGACGTTTTCCATCGCCACCCGGACGAGCTCGCGCAGGGCGGAGGGCGAGGCGTCCTGCGGCAGCTCGATCGCCATCTCGGCCAGCCGCTCGGGTGCCTTCTGCCCGGCGCCGAGCAGGATCAGAGCCGGGTGCTCGATCGCGGCAGGATCGGGGAGCTCTTCGGTCTGGAGCCCGGCCGCGGCCAGGCCGGCGGGCAGGTCGTCATCCAGGACATAGAGGTGAAACCGTGGCACTGTCTGCATCAGAGTTTCCCGCCCCCGCCGTTCCATGCATATTCGCGAGCCAGGCGGGCGGGCGCCTTCGGCGCTGAAGCCTGCGTCAAGGGGCCCGGCGCTTCGTCGTCACGCATCTGCGATGCGCTCCTCCTTGCGCCACCCTTCCTTGGCTCCGACCGCCGATCTCGCGAAGCTGCTTCGGACCACTGGGGAGTGACACTCACGGGCTCTTATCTAGCACCCCCGTCAGAGTTTTGAGCGTAGATAAGGCGTAAACCCTCCAGTGTCAGCAACGGGTCGGTGGTTTCTATCGCTTGGGTCAATCCCGCCACCAGCGAGGCCTGGCCGCCGGTCGCCACCACCCGGGCCTTTCCGCCCAGCTCGTCGACCATCCGCTTCACCATCCCCTCGACCTGCGCTACGAAGCCCCAGACCAGGCCCGACTGGATCGACGCCACTGTGTTGCGGCCGATCACAGAGTCCGGGGCGACCGGCTCGACCCGGCGCAGCATGGCCGTCTGGGAGACCAGCGCGTCGAGCGAGATCTCGACGCCCGGGGCGATCGCGCCGCCCAGGTAGTCGCCCTCGGCGTTGATCGCGTCGTAGGTGACGGCGGTGCCGAAGTCGATCACCACGATTGGGCCGCCGTATTTCGAGTAGGCGGCCAGGGCGTTGGCGATCCGGTCGGCACCCACGTCTTTGGGGTTGTCGTAGCGGATGCGGACGCTGGTCTTGACTCCCGGGCCGACCATCACCGGCTCGCATTTCAGGTAGCGCCGCGAGGCTTCGACAAGGGCGGGGTTGATCGTCGGCACCACGCTGGAGATCACGACTCCGGTCACGATTCCGAGCTCAAAGCCTCGGAGCTCGAACAGCTGGCGCAGCTCGACCGCCAGCTCGTCGGCCGTCCACTCATGGCGCGAGGTCAGGCGCCAGTCGGCGGCGAGGCGCTCCCCGTCGAACAGGGCGAGCGTCACGTTGGTGTTGCCGACGTCGACCGCGAGCAGCATGGCGGCCCGAACTCTAGATGACCGGACCGGCATAGCGGCCAGCAGTTCGGGGCAGGCACCCGCGAGGGCGCCGGTCCGGGCGCCGAGACGAAGGAAGGGGTGGCCCTAGGAGGAGCGCATCTGAGATGCGCGACAACGACGGGCCGGGCCCCCTGACGCACGTATCGGCGCCCGGAGCCCCGAAATGTGGCCGATAGGACGGGCTGGTCATCAGCTAACTGGGTAGGGCTGGCGGGTGTCTCTCAGCCCAGCGGCTTAGCCCTGCCGCCTCCCGGCGCAGGGCTCGCGCTCGGGCCGCCACCCGGCGGGGGTTCGGAGCGCCGGGCAGGTCGCGCCTGGCGAGCGAGGCTTTCGCCGGCCACGGCGCGGCAAACTTGCCGTCCCTCACCTGCCGCCCGACGATC
>VBDS01000203.1 GCA_005889085.1 Chloroflexota bacterium
GTCCGTGGCCCCGATCGCCCGGCGGAGCTGCGAAGCGGTTTCCTCGGGTCGCGTGTCGTTGACGAACGTGCCGGCGCCCAGCTCGACACCGGCAAGATGCTTCAGCCGATCGGCGCGGCGGTGGGGCGGATAGAACTCAACGTGCAGGTGAGCTTCCGGCCAGCTCCCGCCATCGGTCGGCGCCTGATGCATCGCCATCACATACGGAGTTGAAAATCCGAAATGGTGGTCGTACGCATTGGCCACGTCTCGGAGCGCCTCAGCCAGGTCGGTGCGCTCGGCGACGTTCAGCTCGTCGATCGACGCGACATGGCGTTGCGGATACACGTGGACCTCATAGGGCCAGCGTGCGGCATGGGGCACGAAGGCGACCGTGGACGACTTTCCGAACAGCAAGCGTTCACCCGCAAGCTCGCGTCGGATTTGCTCGCAGTGGAGGCACTGACCGGTCGCTTCGAGGTGCCTGCGCGACGCGGCAAGCTCGAGGTTAGCCACCGGGGGGATGAAAGGCAGGGCATAGATCTGGCCGTGGGGGTGGTGAAGGGTGACGCCGATCTCTTCGCCCTTGTTCTCGAATATGAAGACGTAGCTGACATCCGGACGCGCACCGAGTGTCTCGTAACGATCCGCCCAGACGTCGACCAGAAGCCGGATCCGTTCCAGGGGAAGCCGAGCGAGAGCCAGCGTGTGATCCGGCGTGTAGACGATGACCTCGCATCCGGCACCAGACGCATGGTCGTCACCGTCGCGCAGATCATGGCCGACCGCGGGGAACCGGTTCTCGAACACGACCACCTCGAAGTCGTCGAGCGGGATCTCGGAATCGCCTTCCGGACCCGACGGGCATAGAGGGCAGGATCCGGTGGGAAGGAATGTGCGGTCGTTCCGTTCCGTGTTGTAGGCGACCCATTCCTGACGAAGCGGATCGAAGCGCAGCTCAGGCACGGTTGTCCAGGCGGACCGTGCGACTGTAAGCGACCAGATATCGACCGTCCTTCAGGCGCAGCTCCCTGCGCTCCACGCCATCGGAGTGGGTGTGCTCTTGATCTCTGGGTGCTTTCGGCCGCGGTTTTGGCAAGCGCCTCACTCAAATGCCTAGGCGACGCGCACGTCGACGCCCACTGAGCGAATCTGTTCCAGGAGGATCGGATCGGCCCTGGTGTCCGTGATGAGCGTGTGAACCCGTCCGACGGGCACGGTCTGACACATGGTGTCCTGGCCGATTTTCGTGTGATCGGCAAGGACGACCACCTGCTGCGCCGCGCCGGCGAACGCGCGGTCGGTGGCGGCGACGAGCGGACTGGGAGTCGACAAGCCTCGTTCCGCGGTGAACCCGTTGCCCGAGATGAAGGCCGTGGAGGCGCGAAGCGCCCTCACCGATTCCTCGGTCGCGGGGCCGACCAGCGCGTGGATCGAGCGCCGGAGCGTCCCACCGGTCAGGATGACCTCGACCCGCGGCGCTGCCATCAGGGCCTGCGCGACCAGCAGGGAGTTGGTGACCACAGTCAGCTCAGCCGCGTCGACCAGCAACCTGGCGAGCGCGAGCGTTGTCGTGCCGGGACCGACCAGGATCGAATCGCCTGGGCGGATCATGTCCAGGGCGAGGCGGGCGATCGATGACTTCTCCGCGCCGGCCTGACCCGCTTTTTCCGAATAGCTCGGCTCATGGCCGATGGCCGACGGCAGCACCGCGCCGCCGTGGGCGCGCACCAGCAGGCCGTCCCTGGCCATCACCCGGAGGTCGCGCCGCACCGTGATCTCCGTCGTGCCGAGCACCGCCGCCATCTCGCCGACCGAGACGACGCCGCGAGAGCGGAGATTCTCGGCGATCAGACGGCGGCGCTCGACCGCAAGCATGGGGCCGATCGTACGCCATCGATCGATTCCGATCAATAGTGACCAACTGGGTGACCGAGAGTTGACAAATTTGACCGATTCGTTATGGTTCGCTTAAAACCGACGGATTGGACCACAGCGCCGGCTTGCTGGGCCGGAATTTGCAGGAGGAATTACATGGGAGATTCAAGCGAGGCCAAACGGGTTCGGCATGCCGCATCGGGCAGGATCATGGTTCCCAACACCGGGATCGAACTGCCCCTGAACCTCGACCTGTCGCGCCGAGACATCTTGAAGATTGCCGGGTACGGCAGCCTTGCCGCGTTCATCGCGGCTTGTGGCGGCGGATCGCCCGGCTCGAGCGGCTCGGCGAACGTGACCGCCAAGGGCGGCAGCGTGTCCATTGGCAGCAACGCCTCCGACCCCGGGGTCAAAAAGGGTCTGGCGGACATCGTGAGCGCTTTCACGTCAGCGAACGGCGGCACCAAGGTACGAGTCAACACGGTCGACCACGGCACGTTCCAGAACACGATCACCTCCTACCTGGGCGGGACGCCAGAAGACGTCTTCACCTGGTTCTCTGGACACCGCATGCGCTTTTTCGCGTCCAAGGGACTCGTCGCGCCTATCGATGACGTATGGAGCTCGGTGAAGGGCAACTTCACAGAAGGGTTCGCCGCCTCAGTGAAGGGTGACGATGGCCATGTCTATGCGGTGCCAACCGACTACTACCCGTGGGCCGTCTTCTACCGCAAGGATGTTTTCGCCGCCGGCAACTACAAGGTCCCGACCAACTGGGACGACTTCAAGTCGTTGTGCGCGCAAATGAAGAAGGATGGGCTGATCCCGCTCGCGTTCGCCGACAAGGACGGCTGGCCCGCGCAAGGGACGTTCGACATCATCAACCTCCGGCTCAACGGCTACGACTTCCACATCGAGCTGCTGACCGGCAAGCAGAAGTGGACCGATTCGAGGGTAACTTCCGTCTTCAAGAAGTGGAGCGAGATCACCCAGTACTACTCGCCGGCGTTCGCCGGCTTGAAGTGGGAACAGGGAGCGGACCAGCTGCTGCGCAAGCAGGCGGGAATGATGGTCTTCGGCCTTTTCATCTCCGACGAGTTCACCGCGAGCGGGAGCAAGGCCGACCTCGACCAGCTCGATTTCTTCCCCTTCCCCGACCTCGGCACCCAGTACGACGCGGAGAAGGCGCTCGACGCGCCGATCGACGTCTTCATGATGAGCAAGAAGTCACCCACGCTCGGCGCTGACAGCGGCCAGGCCAAGGCTTTCCTCGAGTTCATGGCCAAAGGTTCGACGCAGTCGATTTACTGGCAGAGCTCACCTGGATCGATCCCCACCGCCAAGGACACCGACACAAGTCAGTTCCCGGCGCTGACCCAGAAGGCGGTCCAGATCGTCAGCAACGCAAAACGAATCACGCAGTTCTTCGACCGCGATTCGCGGCCGGACTACGCAGGGCCCGACGGCATGCAGGGATTCCTGTTGAAGTACCTGTCGAATCCGAGTGGCAGCACATCGAGCCTGCAGGGACAGATGCAGAGCTTCTGGGACTCGCTGCCTCCCGAGTGATCGCGGAAATATGATCTGAAGCGTGGCCCGCCCAACGAGCGCCTCCCCCGCCCGGACCGAACCGACCGAGGCGGGGGAGCTCGTGGCCAGGACGCACGGACGGTTCCATGTCCTGACCCGTTACGACCGCCGCGTCCTTATGCTCATGGTCGGCATCCCGCTGCTCTTCGACGTGATCCTTATCTGGTGGCCGACCGCGTCATCGATCCTGCTCTCGTTCACGGACTGGGACGGCATCGGCGACCTGACATCTCAGAACTTCATCGGCCTGAATAACTATCAGTTCCTGTTCACGGGCTACACACTGTTCTGGCCAGCCTTCATGCACAACGTCATCTGGCTTGCCTGGCTCACTTTCATCGCCACGCCGATCGGGATTTTGTTCGCCGTCCTACTCGATCGCGAGCTGCGGGGCAACCGGATCTATCAGAGCGTTTTCTTCTTGCCCGTCGTCCTGTCGCTGGTCGTAGTCGGCTTCATCTGGGAGCTCCAGTTCAACCCGACCGAGGGATTCATCAACAACGCGCTCGGAGTCGTGAAGTCAGGCCACATCATCGACTGGCTCGGCAATCCGCATCTGAACCTCTACGCAATTCTCATCGCGACGAGCTGGCGCCACATCGGCTACATCATGGTCATCTACCTGGCCGGCCTCAAAAGCGTCGACCCGACGCTGCGCGAGGCGGCGAAGGTCGATGGCGCCAACGAGGTCCAGACTTTCCTCCGCGTCGTTTTCCCGGTCATGGCGCCGATCAATGTGGTGATCGCCGTGATCACCGCCATCGAGGCGCTGCGCGCCTTCGACATCGCATTCATCATCAACCAGGGCAAGAACGGCCTGGAGCTGCTTTCGATCCTGATCACCAATAACAGCATCAGCGAGGCAAGCCTCGTCGGTAGGGGCTCGGCGATCGCGGTCATCCTGCTCGTCATCTCGCTCGGACCCATCATCGCGTTCCTCGCTCGCGTGATGCGGACGAGCCAATGAGCGTCCTCGCCCGGTCAACCGCGGTTGCCCGACCGGCGGCCATTGCGCAGAGGCGGTTCCGGCCCGGCCGCGTGATCCTCCATACGTTCCTGATCGCAATGTCCGCCGTCTGGGTGTTCCCCCTGTTCTGGGCTGTCTACTCCTCATTGCGTCCGGTCGGCGACACCATCCAGCATGGCTATCTATCGTGGCCAAGCGAGGGCCTGAGCCTCGTCAACTACCAGACGTTCTTGACTCAGGCCGACCTGCCGTACTACTACCTGAACACCCTGGTCGTCGCCGCGCCGGCGGTTATCCTCACCCTGATCGTCGCCTCGATGATCGCGTTCGCCTGCACGCAGTTCAGCTGGCGCTTCAACCTGACCGTCCTGATGATCTTCACCGCGGGCAACCTGCTGCCGCCCCAGGTCATCATCGTCCCCCTCTACCACATCTACCTCAACACGCCACTCCCAATGTTCGGGTCCATCGACTTCGGCCAGTTCTCGTATCCGCTGTTCACCGACAACAACCTTCTCTATGGCCAGTATCTCGGTGTGACGCTGATCCACGTTGTCTTTCAGACCGGCTTCGCCACCTTCGTGCTGAGCAATTACATGAAGACGATCTCGAAGGAGATCACCGAGTCGGCCATCGTCGACGGTGCACACGTCCTGAGGATCTGGTGGAACATCATCCTGCCGCTCTGCCGGCCGGCCCTGGCGGCGATGGCGACCCTGTTGTTCACCTTCATCTACAACGACTTCTTTTGGGCCCTCATCTTGATGAACGAGGGCAACAAGCGGCCCATCACTAGCGCGCTCAACAACATGCAGGGCGAGTTCTTCACCAACGACAACCTCATCGCCGCCGGTGCGATGCTGGCTGCGATCCCGCCGATTCTCGTTTTCATCTTTCTGCAAAAGCAGTTCATCGCCGGGCTGACGCTCGGCTCGACCAAGGGCTGACGACGCTACCGACCCTGCCGCACATCATCTATGGCGGCGACTACAACCCTGACCAGTGGCCCGAGGAGACATGGGCCGAAGACGCTCGGTTGATGCAGGAGGCCGGAGTCAACCTGGTCAGCCTTGCGATCTTCGCCTGGTCGCGGATCCAGCCGGATCACGACTCGTGGGACTTCGACTGGCTCGACCGCATCATGGGCATGCTGCATGAGGGCGGCGTGCGCGTGAACTTGGCGACTGCGACTGCGTCGCCGCCACCATGGCTATCTCACGCTCATCCGGAGATGCTGCCAGTCCTTGCAGACGGGACGCGGCTGTGGCATGGCGCCCGGCAGCACTACTGTCCCAGCAGCCCGGTCTATCGCGTGGAGGCCGGGCGGCTGGTGGAGGCGATCGCCGAACGGTACGGGCACCATCCGGCGCTCGCCATGTGGCACGTGGGCAACGAGTTCGGCTGTCACGTGCCGGCGTGTTACTGCGACGTCTCGGCACAGGGGTTTCGCGCCTGGCTGAAGGAACGATACGGGTCGATAGACGACCTCAATCGGGCATGGGGGACGGATTTCTGGTCGCAGCGCTATTCGGACTGGGAGGAGATCATCCCTCCTCGGCGAACCCCGACATGGCCGAATCCGTCCCAGCAGCTGGACTACATGCGCTTTTCCTCCGACGCGCTGCTCGAGTGCTACGAACTCGAGCACAAAGTGCTGAGCCGGCTCACACCTGACATTCCGGTGACTACCAACTTCATGAGCTTTTTCAAGCCTCTCGATTACTGGAAGTGGGCGAAGAACGAGGATGTCGTCAGCAATGATTCGTATCCGGATCCTTCCGATCCGGAGTCATCGATGAAAGCGGCGATGGCCGGCGACTTGATGCGCTCCCTGGGAGGTGGCCGACCCTGGATCCTGATGGAGCAGACCACCAACCGGGTGAATTGGCGGGAGGTCAACGCGCCCAAGCCGCCCGGCCTGATGCGTCTGTGGAGCTACCAGGCCTTGGCCCGCGGAGCGGATGGCGTCATGTTCTTCCAGTGGCGGCAATCGCGCGCGGGGGCCGAAAAGTTCCACAGCGCCATGGTTCCCCACGGCCCGGTTGCGTCATCACCGGCTTGGCACGAGGTGGTGAGGCTCGGCAAGGAGTTCCGCGGTCTGGACGTTGTCGGCGACACGCGCGCTCACGCCGAGGTTACGATCCTCTTCGACTGGGAGTCTTGGTGGGCTCTGGAGCTGCCGTCCAAACCCTCGAGCGCAGTCCGTCAAATCGACCAGATCGAGGCGCTCTACCGCCCACTGTATGACGCGAATGTGATGGTCGACTTTGCGCATCCGGCCGCCGACCTCTCCCGATACCGCCTCGTACTCGCGCCGAGCCTTTACCTTGTGACAGACGAGGCGACAGCGAACATCGAAGCGTTCGTCGCGGCAGGCGGCGTAGTGCTGATGACCTTCTTCAGTGGCATCGTGGATGATCGGGATCACATTCACCTCGGTGGCTACCCGAAGCCGTTCCAGGACCTTCTTGGTCTGAGGGTCGTGGACTTCCATCCGCTCCCAAGCGGCCAGGACGTCGGCGTGCTGTTCGCCGACGGGTTCCTGGCTCGAGGCTCGCTCTGGAGCGAGAACATCGAGGTGAACGATGCGGAGGTTGTGGCGACCTTCGCAAGCGGGGACCTTGCCGGGCGGCCCGCAATCACGGCCAGGCAGCACGAAGGTGGGTCGGCCTTCTACATGGGAACGTGTCCAGACGGGATGGCGACGGCTCGCGTGCTTCAACTCGCGTGCTCGCGTGCCGGTATCACGCCTGCGGCGGAGACGCCTCAGGGAGTGGAGGCGGTGCGGCGGGGCGCAAAAGGAAAATCGATCCTCTTCCTTCTAAATCACCGTGACGTCGCCGTCGAGGTGCCGATCAACGAGCCGGGAACGAGCCTGATCGACGGATCGGACGTGCACCGTGGCCTGCTCCGTCTCGAGGCGCGTGGAGTGGCCGTCCTACGCGAGGGCTGGTAGGCGGGAAGCTTCCGGGGCTCTAAGTTGCACTCCAGAACAGGGATTCGAGCTTGAACTCTTGCGGTTAACACCACTTGACGCGAACGAGGCGAGGGATCACAGTGGAGAGTAGGGGGAGACAAGGAGGACCCGACGGAGAATAAGAGGTCGACGGCGAGGCGGTCCCAGACCGATCGCCGCGGCAATGAGCGCCGAGGGGAGCTAGCTCCGCAGCGCTCCCAGGATCCGTGCGCGTGCCAATGGAGCCCCCGCACCGGAGCGCAGAGGCGGTCTCCGACGGATCGATTATCGTCGTGGGCCGCTGGACCGTCGTGCGCCATACAGGCACGATCTGGACAGCTCCCTCCAAGCAACCAACGCTAACGGTTGAGCCGCGGGGTGGGCACGTGAGCGCCCGCTGTTGTCAGGTTGTTGTCACCTCACCGCGACGAATACCGTAGGCAGAGTCCCGAGCTCAAATAATCGCGCCGGGACAGGTGACTCGGACCCTGGCCCAAGACGACCGGGTACAGGAAGAGTCGCACCTCGCCGAGCTGCTCCTGGAGACGAGACCTTTGACCAACTCGCGGTCTCCCATTGAGCTCGCAAAGACGACAGCTACGCGCTTTCCCTAATGCGGCTACTGTGCTTCAGCGGGCCGGGAGACTTTCCTGAATTGCGAGGACGAACCCTGCTTCCTCAGCCAATCGATGCACTCAGGGCAAACGATCTGCAGCTGTTGGCTGGCTGGCGCAAGGTCATCTCTTGGGAGTCCGCACAGCGAGGCCACAAGGTCGTCGCGTACCAGGTGCAGCCGGGAATCTCGACCACGGCCGACTGCTCGAAACACCAGGACGCGATAGGCACGATTCATCGCCAGAGCACCGGCGATAGATGATCCATCTTTTTGCGTGGCTTGGACCTGCTTAAGTCAAACCGGGGGCAAGAGGCGATCTCGATCGAGTCAGTCGGTGTCGCAGCCTCCGGCTGAAGGATGTGTCACGGGAGCGCCGGATGAGTGTGATCGCACCGGAACCGCGGGCGGCGCGCTGGTCGGGTTGCCGTGGCAACCTTCGCCAGCATCCCGAGACGCTTGTGTAGATGCGCCCTTCGGGCCGCTCGTTTGAAGACCGGCGGATTCGGTCGTTACCGCTCGAGTTGAGTTGGAATCCGTGGGCTGAGCCTTCGACAGCGGCTGGAGGCCGTGAATCGCTCCAGGCAACCCAGCGATCTGAGCAGCGGTTGCGGGGCGGGAATGGTCGATGGTCGCAGGGTTGTGGTCAGCGACCGCGAGGCCAACCGCCGCCACGCCGAGAGCGCCCACGGCGATTCCGGCGGGCCATTCCGGTCGGACGTGGCTTGCGATGCGACCGAGCCTCGTGCCTTGTTCGACGACCAGGAGGAGAAGTGTGGTCACGATCGAAGCGATCCAGGCTCCAGAGCGGCGCGCGTACTCTTCGAGGTGGGCCAAGGCGATGGACAACCGTCGCCTGACTGTCCGCTCGGACACGCTCAATGTCGCCGCGATCTCGCTGTTGGTATGGCCCTGGAGATAAGCCAGGGTGAGGACCTCCCTGTCCTGGGCGCTCATTTCGCCAAGAGTGTTCTCTACGGCGTGGCGCTGAAGGGCCGAGACCAAACCGCGCCAGACCCCTTGAGCGACATCTGCAGGGCTCTGATCGGACACCAGGAATCGCCGCGCCCGGCCGTGACCACCGAGCCGGCGACGGGGATCGATGAGGAATCTCCTCCGGCCTTCTCGGCCCGCGACAAATCCTCCGTCAAGGGGCGGTCTCACGGTGCGCAGAGCCTACAGCGTCCTGGCCCGATTGGGGCGGCAATGAAAAGGAAGCGCCACCGCATGCAACCCGTAACGGGGGCAGTTCGAATCCGTGACGCCGACCACGTAATCCATTCGCGAGCATCGCATCTGGCTGACCCGGGAGCACGCGGAAGCTCCTTACGGGCGCTGTAGCCTGTGCGCGTGACGCAACCGGTGCATTGGCGCGATATGAGCCCTCAGTTCCCTGGCCACGACGTGTCAGCTTCCAGCGCGCAGTCAGTTTGCAACGCATCCGACACGACCGGGTGCCACCTGACCTGGAGTGTGGTGTCATCCTCGGCCGCGTTCTCGGCCTTTTCGGCTGTGCTGGCGGGGTTGATGTTCGCAGGAATGGTTCTCTTGCTGACTCGGGAGCTGCGTGAATATCGGGCGTCGTCCCCTACGACCGGCCTACATCGGCCTATTGGTGGTCAATTTGCGTCCTGGGTAGATCCGTTTATGGCTCGTCCGGTCGCTTTCATGCTGGGTTCCCTGTTTTGCCTGATCGTTGCGGCCTTTCTCTATGCGGCAATGGCCGGTGACTACCAGGATCCAAACAATCCGGACGTCAAGCAGTTCGTAGAAGGCGCGATGCCTTCGCTAGCGCTCTCCTTGGGAGTTGTCCAGCTGGCGGTCAGCCTGGCGTGGCTTGTACAGGTACGTGCCCTGGCCGGCTTGCCCCCCACGCTTGCGCACCGCATCGTTGATGCAAGCGTCGTTATCGCGTCGGTTTTCATGACCGGCGTGGTGATCAGCCCCTTATTCCAGATCCCGCAAATTCGCGCAACGGTGCCTGGCCAGCGATGGTTGTGGCTTGGGCTTGCGTGCGCTCTGTTGGTATCTATCCCTCTTGGATGGATGGGACGACGTGTTTTCGACGACCAAGCAGAGGATCGACTCGCGCAGGTCGGGTTCGGTACGAAGCTCGCGACCGATCGAGACCAAGTCATCAGGGTAGTGACGGTGGCATCCGTGGTGGTTTCGACACTGGCAGCGATTGCCTGGAACGTGATCACTAGCTTCGATGCATCTGATCTGAATGGCCTGTACACGTTTCCCGGTTATTGGCTGCTGGTACTCCTGGCGGCGGTCGCCATCGGGATGTTCTCAGGTCTGGAGGCTGCGATGCCGTCGGCGGAATCGAAAAGGACGCGCTAAAGGCTTCGATTTCAATCGCTTATCGCGACAGTCGTCTCTTATCGCAAGCGCGTCAATGTCCGCGTCCGCAAATGGCTCGAGTTCCGTAATGTGGCCCCAGCAAGCTCTGAGCAGCCTCTCAGCCCGGCTAGAGCCTACGGCGGGATCGTGTGGTCGTGAGCTCGAGAGTTGTCGCCGCCCAACCGGACGACTTCAGCGCGCGATTGGTGGTCCCGCTTTCCGCGCGGCGACGGGCTATCGTCGCCGAGGAACCGAGGCCGATGATCGACATCGTCGTCCCGGTCCACAACGAAGAGCGCGATGTTGCTCGAAGCGTGCATAGGCTGCACGCGTACCTGGCCGAGGAGTTTCCTTTTTCGGCGCGGATCACTGTCGCCGACAACGCCAGCACCGACGATACCCTCGCGATCGCCTCCCGCCTGGCCGCCGAACTGCCCTGCGTACGTGTGCTACACCTGAACGAGAAGGGCCGCGGGCGCGCCCTTGCGGCTGCCTGGCTGACGAGCGAGGCACAGGTGGTCGCGTACATGGACGTCGACCTGTCGACCGATCTCTCTGCGCTGCTGCCGCTCGTCGCGCCAATAGTCTCAGGCCACAGCGAGGTTTCGATCGGCAGCCGGCTGGCGGCCACCGCCCGCGTCAACCGCGGCCCCAAGCGCGAGCTGATCTCCCGCGCTTACAACCTGCTCCTGAAGCTGGCGCTTCGCGTCCGCTTCAAAGACGCCCAGTGCGGCTTCAAGGCCCTGCGCGCGGACGTCGCCCAAACGCTTCTGCCCGAGGTGGTGAACCGGAACTGGTTCTTCGACACCGAGCTGCTCGTGCGCGCGCAGCGCGCCGGCTTGCGCATTCATGAGCTCCCGGTCGACTGGACGGACGATCCGGACTCTCGCGTCGACATCGTCGCCACCGCGATCGAGGATCTGCGCGGCGTATGGCGGCTCGCCACCGGCCGCTTCCGCTCCGCGCCGCCACGGTTGCCTGGACAGCTGCTGCGCTTCGCGATGGTGGGCCTCGCCAGCACGCTCGTTTACGGAGCGCTCTTCTGGGCCCTCCGCAACTCGCTGCCGCCAGCCTCCAGCAACGCCGTTGCCCTGGCCGCAACTGCGATCGCCAACACCGCCGCCAACCGCCGGGTCACATTCGGGGTTCGTGGTCCTGAACGCCTTCTCCGCGATCATGCCGGCGGCCTTGTCGCGTTCGGCATCGCCTTTCTGCTGACCAACGTGGCCATCCTGGCCATGGCGACTTTCGCGCCAGGCGCCTCACGCGGAGTGGAGATCGCAATCCTGACTGCTGTCAACGCCGTCGCCACGGGCGCGCGATTCATCATCCTCAGAACGCTTCTCTTCCACATGCGGTCTGGGATCGCGGAATCGGACTTATGAACTCCCCCGCGTATCCCATCGCGCGTTCGCAGCGCGCCGGTTTTGGCCTACGCCTCCGGCTTGGCGCTGTCGGCTGGGCCGGCCCCTCCTTCATCGCCCTGTTGCTCGTGACCCTCGTCCTTTACCTCTGGGGGCTCGATCGCAACGGTTGGGCCAATGCGTACTACTCGGCGGCTGTCGAGGCCGGCACGAAAAGCTGGAAGGCGTTCCTCTTTGGCTCTCTCGATGCGTCCAACTTCATCACTGT
>VBDS01000131.1 GCA_005889085.1 Chloroflexota bacterium
GGCAGCTGCGCAGGGACTGCCCTTCGCGGCGATCATGTCGCTCCCGCTGATCTTCGCCGCCGGCATGTCGTTGATGGACACGATGGACGGCGCCTTCATGGCCAAGGCGTACACGTGGGCCTTTGCGAGCCCGATCCGCAAGGTGTTCTACAACATGACGATCACGTCGCTGTCAGTTTTTGTGGCGCTGTTCATCGGCGTGATCGAGCTGACCCAGATCCTGATCCAGGTCCTGGGACTTCATGGAGGCATTTACAGCGCGATCGCGACGTCCAACATGCTCGTCTACGCGGGATACGTGATCGTCGCGGCTTTCGTGATCACGTGGGCCGCCGCGCTTGTCATTTACAGGGTTCGCCGGATCGACGAACGCTGGGGTGCGATCATCGACAAGGTGGCTTAAGGCAGCCCGTAGACCCGGGCTGCGGTCTCGCCGAAGATCTCGCCGTCCAGACCCACGATCTGCTGCAGCGAGTCCATGACCTGCGCGTAGCTCGCCGCGAGCAGGCAGACCGGCCAGTCGGAGCCGAACATGCACCGGGTCGGGCCAAACCATCCGACCACGCGCTTTATATAGGGCTCGAGCTGCTCGGGCGTCCACGACTTCCAGCTCGCCTCTGTGACCAGGCCCGACAGCTTGCATGTCACGTTGGGCTGGTCGCTGAACGGTGCGAGTCCTCGCTCCCAGTTCCGGTCCCACGACGCCGATGCGATGCGCGGCTTGGCGGCATGGTCGATCACAAACGAAACGTCGCGATGCCGCCGCGCCGTCTCCAGCGCGGCCGGAAGCTCCCGCGTACGGACGAGCAGGTCGTAGACGAGGCCGGCTTCGCCGACGGCGGCGATGCCACGCTGCACGTCCTCGCGCAGCAGCCAGCTGGGATCGGGTTCGTCGTGCACCTGGTGGCGGATGCCGACCAACAGGTCGCTGACCAGAGACGCGATCTCGTCAGCGACGTCGGCGGAGGTCAGGTCGACCCAGCCGACGACCCCCGCGATGAAGTCGGTGACGGCGGCGGTGTCCAGGAACTCGCGCGTTTCGTCGACGCTCGAGATGGTCTGGACGAGGATCGTCTTGTCGACGCCGTTGTCCACCAGCTCCGGGCGGAGGTCATCGGGCCCAAACGGCCGCCGGATGGCAGCGAGCTCGTCGCCCATCCACGGATAGGTGCGGCGCACCGGGTCCCAGAAGTGATGGTGCGAGTCGACGATCACGGCCCGAGCTCATCCCACAGCTCGTCGGGGATCGAGGTCTGAAACTGGCGAACATTGTCCTCGAGCTCCTCCACTGAGCGGGGGCCGGTGAGAACGGACGCGATGGCGGGGTGGCGCAGCGGGAACTGGAGCGCAGCCGCCTTGATGTCGACACCGTGCTTCGCGCATCTCGCCCTGATGCGGCGAGCCTCCTCCAGGAGCTCGGGTGGCGCGGGCTGGTAGTTGTAGGTTGCGTTCGCACCAGGGTCCGCGAGGATCCCGCTGTTGAAAACGCCTCCTGCAACCACGGCGATGCCGCGTTCGAGGCACAGCGGCAGCAGCTCCGCCGCCCCGCTGCGATCGAGCAGCGTGTACCGGCCGGCCAGCAGGAAGCAGTCGAAGTCGGCTTCTCGGGCAAAGCGCGCGAGCATCTCCCACTGGTTCATCCCCGCGCCGACTGCTTTCACAGTGCCCTCGGTCCGAAGGCGGTCAAGCGCGCGATACGCCCCAGCCAGCGCGAGGTCGTGATGCTGGTCCGGGTCGTGGATGAGGAGCATGTCGACGTGGTCCATGCCGAACCGGTCGAGGCTCTCCTCGACAGAGCGCATCACGGCGTCGTAGGAAAAGTCGAACACCGGATTCAGCGGCGGCGTGCCCTTCCACGCCTGTCCGGGTTCGGCCGGCGCGCCTTCGCGCAGCAACCTGCCGACCTTCGTCGACAGGACGAACTCATTGCGAGGCTTGTTCTGCAGCACCGCGCCGAGACGCTGCTCGGAGAGTCCGAAGCCATACAGGGGAGCGGTGTCGAAGTAGCGGATACCGCGCTGCCATGCCGCTTCGATGACCCGGTGCGCCTCCTCGTCGGTGACTGCCTCGAAGAGCCCGCCGAGCGGAGCGGTGCCGAGGCCGAGCCGGGTCAACTGCAGTGAGGTCCGGCCGAGCTGTACGCGTTGAGTTGGGATCAGAGCTGGAAGATCATGGGTAGGCGATCGGTGCTCTGGCCGCTGAAGTCGTGCGCCTTGGCCATCATCGGCGCCATCTCCGCCTGCCAGCGAACGTTGACCGGGTCGTCGGCCAGCTCCGCGATCGCGCGGTCATAGTCGTCGCACTCGATGTAGTGGAACAGGTCGAGCCCATCGCGAAAGATCACGTACCTGGTGATCCCGACCCGCCGCATAGCCGCCAGAACGTCGGGCCAGACCGCGCGGTGGTACTCCTCGTATCGTGCCTCAACGCCCGGCTTGAGCCGTGTGTGCAGGCCGACCTCCATCAGACGGAGTTGCCCGCCGCGAGCTGCGCTTTCAGCCAGCGCTCGCCGCTCGCGATGTGCGCCGTGGCCGCGGCGCGCGCAAGCTCAGGATCGCCCGCCGCGATCGCCTCGTAGATGCGCCGGTGCTCTTCGCGAGTCTCGTCGAGCGCGTCGTCGGCGGTGCGGCCGTGCCACAACCGGACGCGCATCGTCCGCGTGGAGAGGCTCGCCAGCAGCGACGCGAGGAATCCGTTGCCGGCCGCCGCCGCGATGACGGCGTGGAAGGCAACATCGGCCTCCACGAGCTCCTCGACCGTGTTCGCGGCGCGCATACGCTCGAGGATCCGCCTCAGCTCCTCCTTCTCGCTCGTGTCGATGCGGCCGGCGGCCAGCGAGGCCGCGGCCGCTTCCAGGATGCGGCGCACCTCGTAAAGCTCGATCTCGGTCTCGCCGAGGAGCAGATGGCTGATGAAGCCGGTGCTCTCCAGGAGCAGCCGGGGCTCGAGGCTGCTGACGTAAGTCCCGTCGCCCTGGCGGACCTCCAGCACGCGCAGCTGGGACAAGGCGCGCACCGCCTCGCGCAGAGAGTTGCGGGACAGGCCCAGCTCGGCCGCCAGCGCGCTCTCCTTCGGCAGCCGGTCGCCGGCTCCCCAGGCACCCGTGACGATCCGTTCGCGGATCTTGTCGATCGCCTCCTCGGTGACCTTCGGGGGCCTGCCCGGACGCCGGCCGCGGCGGGGTGCGCTGGCGGTGCTCAAGTCGTTGGGATTGTCGCCGAAACCGAGCGTCCTGCCAAGAGGTCGGACGTTAGGCAGCCCTCATCAGCGTCCCCGCGCTCGGACTTGGTCCTCGGGTTGACAAACATCGGAGCTTTAGCATAATAGCCCCAAGGTGGGCACCAGGATCCTCCGGGCTTCGGCGCACGATATCCGTTTCCCGACCTCGCTGACCCTGGACGGCTCTGACGCCATGAACAGGGCTCCCGACTACTCGGCAGCCTACGTAATCCTCGAAACGGACCACCCCGATCTCCTGACTGGACACGGCTTGACCTTCACGATCGGCCGGGGCAACGAGCTCTGCGTGGAGGCGATCGAGCTGCTCGCGGACCACGTCGTGGGCCGGACGCTCGAGGACATCGCCGCCGACATGGCGGGCTTCTGGCGCAGTCTTGTGGCAGACAGCCAGCTCCGCTGGCTCGGCCCGGAAAAGGGCGTTGTGCACCTCGCCACAGCCGCGCTCGTCAACGCAGTCTGGGACCTGTACGCGAAGGTCGAAGGCAAACCGCTCTGGAAGCTTCTCGCGGATATGAGCTCCGAACAGCTGGTCGCGTGCATCGACTTCCGCTACATCGACGACGTCCTCAATCCCGCGGAGGCGACAGAAATGCTGGAGCGCAAGCTGACGGGCCGGCGGCAAAGGGAAGAGGAGATGCTGCGCGACGGATTCCCCGCCTACACCACGTCCGCCGGATGGCTGGGCTATTCCGACGAGAAGATCCGCAAGCTCGCCGGCGAGGCGATGGCTCAAGGATTCACGCACTTGAAGCTGAAGGTCGGCGCCGATCCCGCCTCGGACCTTCGGCGAGCGCGAATCCTGCGCCAGGCGATAGGGCCCAAGCGCCATCTGATGCTCGACGCGAACCAGGTCTGGGGTGTCGACGAAGCGATCAGCTCGGTGCGCGCCCTCGCCGAGGTCAACCCATGGTGGATCGAAGAACCGACCAGCCCGGACGACGTGCTCGGCCACCACCGGATCCGCGAGTCGATCCGTCCGATCGGCGTGGCCACCGGCGAGCACGTCCAGAACCGGGTCATCTTCAAGCAGCTCTTTCAGGCGGAGGCCATCGACTTCTGCCAGATCGACAGCTGCCGCCTGGGTGGAGTCAACGAGATCCTCGCGGTCCTGCTGATGGCGTCCAAGTTCGAAGTGCCGGTCTGCCCGCACGCCGGCGGGGTCGGCCTGTGCGAGTACGTCCAGCACCTCGCGATCTTCGACTACATCGCGGTGAGCGGGTCGCTCGAGAACCGGACCTGCGAGTACGTCGATCACCTGCACGAGCACTTTGTGGAGCCGGTCCACCTCCGCAATGGCCGCTACCTGGCGCCGCGAGCGGCCGGCTACAGCGCCGAGATCAAGCCGGCTTCGCGCCTCCGGTTCGCGTATCCAGGAGGCGCAGCCTGGATTGAACATCGGATGCCTGAGGGTACAGAAGTGGGCACTTGACACTCAATCGGCAGCGAATTATGGTGCGCTACGTACGAAACATCGGATTACTGGCAACGTTAGAGCAGGAGGAGGCAAGTTGAGATCGGGATTCGGCAGACGGAGTCTCGCCACCGGGATGACGGCCGTGGCGGCTGTCGCGGCGGTGGCCTGCGGAGGCAGCCCAAGCACTGGCAACACATCATCGACGCCGACGATTGGCGTCGTCCTGACATACAACCTTCCAGGTTTCTGGGGCAACTACCTGAAGTACGAGAGCCAGTACGAGTCGCAGCTGGGCGTGAAGCTCGTCGGCCCGAAGGTCGCCAACGTCGAGGCGAATGGAAACGAGGCGGCGCAGCAGATCATCGACGTCAAAGCGCTGATCGCGCAGGGCGTCCAGGCGCTGATCATCAACCCGGCTGACAGCGCCGCGATCGGGCCGGCCCTCGACTATGCGAAGAGCAAGAACATCCCCGTCGTCACGGTCGACGTCGCCCCGAGCCAGGGCAGCGTCTACATGATCGTCCGGGCCGACAACACCGCCTACGGCAGCAAGTCGTGCGACTACATCGCATCGCATGCGAGCGGCCCAGGCACGATCGCGATGGTGGAAGGCGACCTGACGTCGCTGAACGCACGCGACCGCGCGAGCGGATGCACGAGCATGATCTCGTCCAAGTACCCCAACTTCAAGGTCAAGTCTTACGAGACCAAGGACTGGGGCACCGACCCCGCGGTTCAGAACGCCACCACGGCCCTGACCGCGATCTCCGACCTGCGCGGGATCTACGTCCACTGGAGCGTGCCGGAGGACGGCATCATCGCGGCCGAGAAGCAGAAGAGCAAATACTCGGACGTTGGCGCGTCCAACCACATCATCCTGGTCGGCAATGACGGATCTCCGCACGAGTGCGACCTGATTCGCTCCAAGACCCTCGACGCGACCATCGACCAGCCCGCCGACAAGTACGCCTACTACGCGATCTTCTATGCGAAAGAGGCGATCAAGGGCACGAAGTACAGCGAGGGCCAGAAGACCGACCACAACAGTACGATCGTCAACGTGCAGGGCAACCAGGAAGACGCGCTGGCGGCGCCGCTGGTGACGCTCGCCGGCGACAACGGATCGACACAGGTCACCAGCACTGACCTGTGGTGCAACAACCACTAAGGAAACCTCACCTCCCAATGCAGCGGTTCTCGTCCACCGGGCCGGCGACATCTCCGGCCACGGTGGGCGAGGCCGAAAACGTCTCGAAGTCGTTCGGCGAGACGCACGCGCTGGTCGACGTCTCGCTCACAGTGCAGCCAGGCGAATGTCATGCGCTGGTCGGCCGCAACGGTGCCGGGAAGTCGACCCTCGTCACGCTGTTCACCGGCCTGAACAGGCCCGATCGCGGAGCCATCCGCCTGGCCGGCGAGGCCGCGCCGAGCCTGGCCGACCGCGGCGCGTGGCTCGCGCGCGTTGCATGCGTCTACCAGCGGTCGATGGTCGTGCCTCCGCTCACCGTGGCCGAGAACGTCTTTCTCAACCGGCCGGTCCAGGGTGAGGGCGCGGTCATCAACTGGCGGCGCATGCGGGCGGAGGCCCATGAGCTGATGCTCGAGTGGGGATTCGACATCGACGTCGACCAGGAAGCCGCGACGCTCACCGTCGAGCAACGGCAGATCGTAGAGATCGCGCGGGCCCTTTCCATCGGGGCGCGTTTCCTGATCCTCGACGAGCCGACCGCGGCGCTCGAGAAGGCGGCCGTGGACCGTCTCTTTGAGCGAGTGCGCCGCCTGCGGGAAGGTGGCGTCGGCGTGCTGTACATCTCCCACCATCTCGAGGAGATTTACGAGATCTGTCAGCGAGTCAGCGTCCTGCGGGATGGCGAGCTCGTCCTGAGCGGGCGGGTCGGCGACATCAGCCAGGCGAAGCTCGTCGCGGCGATGGTGGGTAGCGCACCGCCGCGACGGGCGACCGAGATCGAGGCTGTGAGGGTCGATTCGCTTGGCGGCACGAAGCTCGAGGTCAAGCAGCTGACCGTCGCATCGAGAGGCGGTTCGGTGATCGACGTCGACCTTTCGGTCCGCGCCGGCGAGTGCGTCGGGCTCGTGGGCCTTCGCGGCTCCGGCACGGCGACGGTGGCGGACGCGGTGGTCGGCCTGATCAAGCCGCGGCGAGGATCGATCGCCATCGACGGATCACCGGTCCCTGTGGGCAGCGTCCACGCGACGCTGCGGCGCGGTGTCGGTTACGTGCCACAGGACCGCCACGCGCGCGGGTTCTCGCCCCAGCTCGGCGTGGACGAGAATCTCACACATGCGGTGCTGGACCGGATTGCCGACCGGTTCGGTTTCGTCTCTGCTCGGCGGCGCACGCGGATCGCGCAGGAGGAGGCACAGGTCCTCCAGATCGTGGCCCGCAGCCTGGATCAGCCTGTGTCGAGCCTCAGCGGCGGAAACCAGCAGAAGGTCGTCGTCGGTCGCGCCCTGGCGTCGAAACCGTCAGTGCTGGTCGCGGTCAACCCGACAGTTGGCGTCGACGTGGCGTCGAAGGAGGCTTTGCTGGACGCGCTCGGACGCGCCCGCGACGAAGGAGTTGCCGTCCTGCTCGTTTCTGACGATTTCGAAGACCTGCGGGTCTGCACGCGGCTCGTCGTGATGGTGCGCGGCCGTGTCACGGCGCAGTTCGACCGCGGTCCGTGGGATCGCCAGAAGCTGATCTCCGCGGTGGAAGGCCTCGAGGTAGCGGTTTGACAGCCGAGCGTGCGGTCGAGCGAACGCCGGGCACGCCGCGTGCGATGGCGAGGCGCGATTTCCGTTTCGTGGTGCTGAACTGGTTCCGCGAGCTGACGCTCGTCCCGGTGATCGTCGTGATGATGTTCGCGGGCTCCCTCGTCAACCCGGTGTTCTTCACCACCTCGAACCTCATCAACGTCGCCGAGGGAGGCGCCGCGCTGGGCATGGTGGTCGTCGCCGAGTCTCTGATCCTCCTGACCGGCAAGTTCGACATCTCGCTGCAGGGCACGTTCGGCCTGGCGCCTTTGCTCGGGGCGTGGTTGATCGCGCCCAAGGCGAGCCAGGGCCTCGGCACGGAATGGAACCCCTGGCTCGGTCTGCTGGTCGTCCTCCTGGTCGGCCTCGCGGTGGGAACCTTCAACGGGCTCCTTGTCATCAAGGCGAACTTCAACGCTTTCATCTTCACGCTCGCGATGAGCATCCTGTTGACCGGCCTGCAGCTCGGCTGGCTGGGCGGGCAGACCGTGTACAACCTGCCCGAGGCGTACATCTACCTGGGCGCCGAGTCGTGGTTCGGCGTTCCGGTCGCCATATGGCTCACGATCGCGGCCTTCGCCGCCGCCGCCCTGTTCCTGCGCTACCACCGCATCGGCCGCGCGATGTACGCGATCGGTGGCAACCTCGAGGCGGCAAGGGCGGCCGGAATCCAGGTGGACCGGATCCGGATCGGCGTCTTCATCGTGGCCAGCCTCTTGGCAGCGATCGGCGGGCTGATGCAGGCCGGTCGGGTGACCGCGGTCACCGCGGGTCAGGGCTCAAATCTGATCTTCGGGGTCTTCGCGGCCGCGGTGATCGGCGGTATCTCGCTCGAGGGGGGACGCGGTCGCGTTGTCGGCGCGCTGACAGGGGTGATCCTGCTCGCCCTGGTCACCAACATCCTCACGCTGTCCGACGTCAGCTCGACGTGGATCGACGCAGTCGACGGCGCGATCATCCTGATCGCATTGGGCCTGGCCAAGCTGATCGGCACCGAGCGCGCTTAGAAACCATGGGTCGGCTCGACGGCAAGGTCTGCGTCATCACCGGGGCGGGGTCGGGCATCGGACGCGCCAGCGCGCTCCTCTTCGCTGCCGAGGGCGCGCGAGTCGTCGTGGCTGACGTCGATGTCGACGGTGCGGGGGAGACGGTCGCCGCGATCGGGCGCGCGGCGATCGCAGAGCAGCTCGACGTGACGGATGAAGCTCAGACGGTGGCGTTCGCGAAGAAGGTCGCCGAGCGAGAGGGCCGCATCGACGTCCTCTTCAACAACGCGGGCATCGCCGGCGTGGGAGACGTGGTCGAGACCGAGCCCGACCTGTTCGACCGCGTCATGCGCGTGAACGTGCGGGGTGTCTACCTGATGAGCCGCGCGATAGTCCCTTACATGATCGAGCGCAAGGCCGGCTCCATCATCAACATGTCGTCCTGCATCGCCGAGATCGGGCTGGCGCGCCGCGTCTCCTACGCGGCTTCCAAAGGCGCGGTGCTTTCGATGACGAAATCGATGCAGGCGGACCTGGCCCAGCACGGGATCAGAGTCAACGCGCTCCTGCCCGGGACGATCCTGACCCCCTTCGTCGAGCGCTACTTGAAGGACTCGTACGCGGACCCCGAAGAGGGGATGGCGTCGATCCGCAAGCGCCAGCTCAGCAACGACCTGGGCCGGCCCGAGGATGTTGCCAACGCGGCACTCTACCTGGCCTCCGACGAGTCGCGGTTCGTCCTGGCCTCAGGCCTCATCATCGACGGCGGTGTCACCGGCGCCAAGTAGGGCGCCGCGCTACTTCTTGTCGTCGCCGGTCGGTCCCGTGAGCTTCCAGCCGCTCTGCCATGGCCATTTGTGCTTGATCTGCAGCAGGACGTTCAGCATCCCCATCGCCTCTAACGCCCGAGACATCGTGAGCGGCCCTGAGTCGACCGGGCGGAATCCGATCGATTCGACGAATTCGAGCGTCTTTTGCTTTGCCGCCTCGTCGTCGCCGGCCACGAACCCATCGAGCCGCATCCCGTTCACCTTCGGATCGGCCATCTTCGAGGCGAATGCGTAGTTGAAGGCCTTCATCACGTGCGCCTTCGGCGCCTGCCTCTGAATACTTTCCGCGTTCGAGGTGCCGTCGAGGACCTTGCCAGGATCTTGCGCGTCGATCCGGTTGGTCACGTCGATGATCACCTTGCCATCGAGGTCGGACGTAAGCCCGCCGACCACCTCGTCGACTTTGTCAGCCGGCACGGCAAGCACGACCAGCTCGGCGTCCTTGACCGCGTCCCTGGTCGAACCGGCGGCCTGCGAGTTGGTCGCCCTGGCCGCCTCCTGGGCCTTCTCGTGATGTCGAGAGGCGATGGTGACCTCGTGCCCGGCGCGCGTGGCTGATCCAGCGAGCGCCTTGCCTACATTCCCCGAGCCGATGATTGCGACCTTCATCTTTAGCCCCCTCAGTGAGCCCGATACCGTTGAGTCCAGAATACGGGCCTGAATGGGCGGACTTCATTGGCACGCGGCGAAGATGCCCGACCGTACGCCGATCGAGGGCGACACCGTCACACTCGAGCC
>VBDS01000132.1 GCA_005889085.1 Chloroflexota bacterium
CGCGGTGTCCATCTCGATGTTGTCGACCACGACCCACTTGCCGTCGAGCAGAACCTCGGTTGGAAGGTTGCTCGTCGAGTAGAAGCCCTCCGGAAAGACGCCCTCGCGCGCGACCCGTTCGAGGCGCACAGGCTGCTCGTGTTCGGCCGTCGCACCCAGGGACCGGGCGCGCTGGACGATGCGGTCGAGGAGCTCCGCCGAGTCGGCGTACACCTCCATCCGGCAGATCGACGTGTCGGTCTTGTGCTGGCCGACCTTCAACTCCTCGATGGTGAAGTTGCCACCGAGGTCCATGACCATGTCCATGACCTGGGGCAGCATCATCGAGTCGATGATGTGGCCCTGCAGGACAAGGCGGGCGGTGTGCTTTCGCTCGGTCATGCGCGAACCCCGGCGGCCGCGTTGATCTGAGCCTGCAGCTCTGCTGCCTCACGCGCCGGGCTGGCCGCGAACAGCACGCTCCTGCTGGCCGCCACCAGGCACGAGGCCGGGTCGCCGTTCCAGGCCGCGCGAACGGCCGCCTCGACGTCGCCGCCCTGCGCGCCAACCCCCGGGAGAAGAAAAGGAAGGTTGGTGATGCGGCGGACGTCTGCCACCGCTCCGGGCGCGGTCGCTCCGACGACCAGGCCGACGTTGCCCTTGGCGTTCAGCCGCTCCGCCAGCGCGGCGACGTGCCGGTAAAGCGGCTCGCCCCCTGACTCGAGGTGCTGCAGGTCCGACGCGCCGGGGTTCGACGTTCGGCAGAGTACGTAGACCCCGCGGTCCTCGTATTTCGTGAACTCGGCAAGCGAGTCCGAGCCGAGGTACGGGTTCACCGTCGCCGCGTCCATGCCGAGCGTCTGGAAGACCGCGCGCGCGTAGGCGCGCATCGTGTTGTCCATATCGCCGCGCTTGACGTCGAAGAGAAACGGCGTCCCACCTGCCTCATCGCGCAGCTCCATCAAGGCCGACCAGCCGTCGGGACCGTACTGCTCCCAGAATGCGCTGTTCGGCTTGAAGCAGCAGACGTGCTCCTCGGTTTGCCGCACAACCTCGAGGCAATGCCGCAGCGCTCCGGCCGCGCCACCGTCGATCCGGTCGGGGTCAGGGTCGAGTCCGACACACAGAAGCGTGTGCCGTTCGCGCGAGAGCGTCCGGAGACGTTCGAAGTAGCTCACGGCACGACCAATCGTAACGGCGGCTAGGCTTGCACTCGGTTCAGCTGAGCCGCCACCTGCTCCCGGTAGCCCACCGAGTTGTAAGCGCAGAACGGGATCATGCGGCCGTCAGGGACGAGAAACTCCACACAGCATTTCATGACGTTCTTGACGTTGAAGGTCCAGGGGTCCATGAAGTCGCGCGTGTTGATCATGAAAACGTGGCGCGCCAGGTCGCGTGGCGCATGAGCGCTCAGGGGAAGCCGCGAGTGACAGGCTGGACAGCTCCCGCTCAAAACCGAATGGACGTCGGCCGCCGCCCTCTCAGAACCGACCTGCGCGGATGAGCTCCATAGCCGTTCGAGCGTCGCAAGCAGCTGATCGTTGAGCGACGGCAGCGTGCGGTTGGAGATGTAGTCGAGGTGGCTCTCTACGTCCAACACGCGGGTGATTGGGGTCACCTGGCCTCCGTCGATCAAGGCGTAGGTGACAAAGTTGCAGGTCGGCATGCAGCAGGGCACAGGCACAAAGTCATCGAGCGTGAACATGCCCCTGGTCTGGACCTCAAGCGCCTTCAACACGTCTGGAATCGTCATCCGCTGCAACGGGTCAGCCGGAAGATGGCGCTGCGCGCGAAACGCGGGCTGGAAGTTGACGCCGAACACCGCCGGGTGGCGCAGCCCGAACTCCACGATCGGACCGATCTCGCGCTCGTTGACGCCTCGCTCGATAGCGGCGACCAGCACTACCCGCACGTCGGCTTCGGCCAGGCGGTCCAGCGCGCGGAGCTTCTCCTGCACCAGCTCGCGCCGGCCGCGCAGTGCAAGGTTCGTCGTGCTCTCGAAGCCGTCGAACTGCAGATAGACGTGGGGCTTGAGCCGCTGGAGACCGGCCAGCAGCCGGTCGTCGTGAGCGATCTTCAACCCGTTGGTGTTGATCATCACGTAGCCGACTCCCTTCTCCTTGGCCAGCTCGACGAAGTCCAACAGGTCGGGATGAAGTGTCGGCTCGCCGCCAGAGAACTGCAGCACCTCAGGGTTGCCCTCCGCCTCGACGTAGCGATCCAGCATGAAGGTGACCTGCTGTCGCGTGAGCTCGAACCCTGTTTTCGCCAGATGCGTTCCGGAATTGGCAAAGCACAGAGGGCAGTCCAGGTTGCACGCGGAGTTGACCTCGATCAGCGCCAGGCACGTGTGCTGACGGTGCTCAGGGCACAGCCCGCAGTCATGCGGGCAGCCCTCCCGCACCTCGGTCGCAAACTTCAGCGGGATCGTCCCAGGCTTGTTGAAGCGTGCGATCTTCGTGTAGAGGTCTGCGTCGCCGAAGACCAGGGCTTCAAACCAGCCATGATCCGGGCACCGCTTGCGCATGATCACGCGCCCATCACGAAGCAGGATCTGAGCGTCGATCACACGCCGGCATTCCGGGCAGAGGCTGCGTGTGAGCTCCCAGAAGATCTCTGGCCGATCCGCCTTCACCTGATGCTCCGGTGGATACCACGCAATGCGAATCCAGCCCCGGCGACGATGACGATGGCCCCGATGATCCATACAACGACCGCACCCCCAAGACCGCCGCCGCCGGCCGCAAAGCCCGCATAGTCGCCCGCTGTAAAAAAGACTCCGCCGGCCACAACCGCTCCGAAGATAACTCCGAACGCCGTCACCATCCCGAGGGCAACATAGCCTCGTAAGAAAGCCAGCACGATGAGAGCCGTCAGGTTGGCAACCAACAAGACGCCGGAACCGATCTGCTGCGCCCCGATTTCCAGCCGAGCTATCACGATCAGGACGGCGCCGTTTACGGCAAACCACCCGATGAAGCCCAGCCAGAAATCACGCCGGCGCCGCCGTCCTTGCGGTGAGAGCTCTGCCTCAGGTTCCCATCTCGCCGGCGCCCTCGGCGTATGAGGCACGTCACGCGATTGCCATTGAAAGCCGTCCCACCAGAACTGTCGGTCTGAGGTCCACCACTCGCGTCCATCCCAGATGTGACTCTTTGGATCGAAGTCGTCACTTCCGGCTCCCGGCCATTCGCTGGGGTCGCTCCGAAGTTGGTCTGGTGGATCATCAGGCAAGCTGGGCCGCCCGCTTACGCAGTTTCTTCAAAACGCAGCATTCACAGACTTCGGCTGATCCGCCGGAGAACGAAAAAAGCGCCGAGGACAAATCCGATCAGGACAAGGATGCCAACGACGATCAGGGTGCCGCCTATGAAATTGCCCCCGGCTGTTCCCCCGATTGCGAGGCCACCAGCGAAACCCACGAAATCGGAGACGGTGGAGAAAATTCCCTCGACGATTGTCAGTGCGAACAGGCTGGCGAAGGCGAGCAGGACGCCCAGCGCGGCGTACCGTCGCGTGAACGCTAGGACGATCGGAATGCCAACGTTGAGCAGAACCAACAGAGCGCTGAGTCCCAAAGCGCCCGAGTTGGACCTCATGCTGACAAGGAATACGGCACCCACCGCGGCGAGATTCAAGGCGAACCACCCGGCGAACCCGAGCCAGAAGTCGACTCTCTTTTCGTGAGGGCCTCCGTAGATATGTCGCACTCAAGCCGTGGCGATGACGCGTCTCTGACGAAGCAGGTACCAGACACCGAGCCCGCCGAGCAGCGCCAGGCAGAACAGCTGTTGGCCGGTGAGGCCAACGACGATGACGCGGTTGTTGCGGACGAATTCGATGAAGAAGCGGACCGCTGCGTAGCCTGCAACGCCGAACTTCAAGAGGTTTCCGTTCTGCATCGCCGGGTGGTTGCGCAGCGTCATCAGCAAGCAGAACCACGCGACGTCAAACGCCGCGTCGTACAGAGGGGCCGGGTGGACGAGGTAGTTGTCACCGGGGAGCTGCACCCCCCAGGGCAGGTTCGTCGGCTTGCCCAGTCCGTCGACGCCGGCCAGGAAGATGCCAATTCTCCCGACTGCGTTGCCTAACGCCATGGCAGGCGCAAAAGCGTCACAGGCGCAGCCGTCCTTGCCGATGGCGCGGCTCGCGATGTAGCCGCCGAGGTACGCGCCGCCGATGCCGCCGAGGATCGAGCCAGGACCGATTCGCGGGTCGAAGAGGGCCGCAAAGTTGAGGACCTCAGGCCAGGTCTGCCACCCGTTGAAGAAGAGGATCGAGAGTCGGGCACAGACCATTCCGCCGACGAACGCCGCGAGGAGGATCGGCACCACCTCTTCCTTCGGCCATTTCCGCCGGCGCGCCTCATAGAGCACGAGGCCGAGGACGGTGAGGATTGCGAGCAGGAAGAAAAGGCCGTAGGCGTAAATGGGCACACCGTCCACAGAGAAGAGGACCGGCCTCATTCCTGGCCTCTATTTTCGCCCATCACGCGATAGTTGGGAGAATGAGCTTGTGAGGATCGCGCTCGCGCAGGTCAACCCCACGGTAGGCGACCTGGCCGGCAACGCAGGGCTGGTCATCGACGGGATCGAGCGCGCCCGCGACGCCAGTGTGGACATCGTCTGCTTCCCCGAGCTTGTTATCACCGGCTACCCGCCGGAGGACCTCGTGCTCAAGCCATCGTTTGTGCGCGACAACCTCACGCAGCTCGATGTCATCGCCCGCGCCACGCGGGACATCTCGGCCGTCGTGGGGTTCGTCGACCAGGCCGGCGATATCTTCAACGCCGCGGCGTTTCTGCACGACGGCGAGGTCAAGGCCATCTACCACAAGGTGTTTCTGCCGAACTACGGCGTGTTCGACGAGAAGCGCTACTTCGAGCCGGGCCACGAGTGCCCGATCGTCGAGCTGGATGGTGTGAGGATCGGGATGTCCGTCTGTGAAGACTGCTGGTTTCCTTCAGGTCCGATGGCCTGGCAGGCGCACCATGGTGCACGGCTCCTGATCAACATCAACGGCTCGCCCTACCACTACGGCAAGCGCGTGCCCCGAGAGGCGATGGTGGCCGAGCGGGCGTCCGCTTACGGCGCATTCGTGGCATGGGTCAACACCGTCGGCGGGCAGGACGAGCTCGTCTTCGACGGCAACAGCGTCGTCTTTGACGCTCATGGCAAGCCGCTCAGCCATGCCGATTCGATGGTCCCGGACTTCCTCATCACCGACATCGACACTGAGGCCCCGGTCCACGCCTCTCTCGAAGACCTGAGGCACGAGGCGGAAGGTGCAAGGCGCCTCGATCTCGCCGTGAGCGAGGTCGCGCTGGCCAGCAATCCGAAGCGGCGCGCGAAACCTCCGATCCAGAATCGCCTCGCGCAGCCACTGGAGGGCGCGGCTGAAATCTACGCCGCGGTCGTCCTCGGCACGCATGACTACATGGGCAAGCAAGGTTTCGAGAAGGTCGTCATCGGGATGTCCGGTGGGGTCGACTCGGCGCTCACGGCGGCGATCGCCTGTGATGCGCTAGGGCCCCAGAACGTGATCGGCGTGAGGATGGCTTCGCGGCATACCTCGGCCGAGAGCCTCGAGGACGCTGAGCTTGTCGCCGAGAACCTCGGCATGCAGCTGATGGATTTCAGCATCGAGCCGCCCCACAGGGGGTTCGAGGAGATCCTCGGCCCGGTTTTCCAGGGCACCAAGCCAGGCGTCGCGGAGGAGAACCTCCAGCCTCGCATTCGCTCCACGATCCTCCACGCGCTGTCGAACAAGTTCGGCTACATCGTGCTCAGCACGGGCAACAAGTCGGAGCTGGCGACCGGGTACGGCACCCTGTACGGCGACATCGCGGGCGGCTATGCCGTGCTCAAGGACATCACCAAGACGACCGTCTATGAGCTCTGCCGTCACCGCAACACACTCGGCCCAGCAATTCCGGAGCGGGTGATGACCAAGCCGCCGTCGGCGGAGCTCAAGGCCGGACAGAAGGACACGGACAGCTTGCCGCCCTACGAGGAGCTCGACCCGATCCTGGTCGGCTACATCGAGGACGACCTCGGCCCCGAGGAGCTGGTGGCCGCCGGGCATAAGTCCGAAACGGTGGCGCGGGTTATCCAGCTGGTCGACCGGAGCGAGTACAAGCGACGCCAGGCGCCACCGGGCGTGAAGATCACCCCGCGCGCATTCGGCCGCGACCGCCGGATGCCGATCGTCAACCGCTACAGCCCGAACGGCGCCCGTACCGCGCCGCCCAGACCGGTCCGCCCGGCATAATTTTCTTCGATATCTCGTATAGGTAGGAGCTATGGCCGGAACCTTTGACGTTGTCGTGATCGGCGGTGGGCCCGGCGGCTACGTGGCCGCGCTCCGCGCCGCCCAGCTGGGAGCCAGGACCGCCGTGGTCGAGAAAGACCGCGTCGGGGGCACGTGCCTGGTCCGCGGCTGCATCCCGACCAAGGCCCTGCTCCAGTCGTCTGAGCTCTACACGCTGGCCAGGGACGGAGGCCCGTTCGGGCTGGTCGCGGACAGCATCGGGTTCGACTGGGCCGTGGCCCAGAAGCGCAAGACGGCCGTGGTGGATCAGCTCGTCAAGGGCGTGGAGGGGCTGCTCAAGGCCGGCGGGATAACTGTCTTCAAGGGAAGCGCGCGGCTTGCGGGCAAGGGCGTCGTGGACGTCTCCGGGGACCAGGTCCAGGCC
>VBDS01000178.1:0-18646 GCA_005889085.1 Chloroflexota bacterium
CCCCTTCACATCACCGTGGGCATGTCCCACGCGCTTTTCCTGTGGCTGTGGATCCTCGTGTCGATCGCGCTGGGTGCGCTGGTGGGACGGTGGATGCCCAAATGGCTCGTCGCGTTCGCCGCGAGGTTCGGGAAACGTTGGTCGGCGTATCTGGATCGGACACGCCGGCGCTACGGATCGAGGTGACCCACTCCTGGAACTTCGTCCTGTGCACCTGATCGACGTCCCAAACCCGCACTTGCCGGCACACGCGGCCTTGGCGCTACGGCCAATCCCGCATTCGCCGGCAACGGCGGGAAACGAATAGCGCTTAACACCCTGAGTATCCGAGCAGGGCGCTCGTGTTTGATGCTCGTCCAAATGGGCCGTAAGCCCCTCGTCCCGGCGGAACTCACTCGGAAGCCGTTCACCATCGAAGAGGCGCGGCGAGCTGGGCTGCGTCGGTGGCACCTCGAAGGAGCTAGTTGGAGACGTGTCGGATCCTCCACCTACATATGGGCGGGCCTCCCTGAGACTCCAATAGAGACGCTGGCCGGTGCGTTACGACGACTGCCTGCAGGTACCGCATTTTCGGGATTGACCGCTGCGTGGTTGCACGGAATCGGCGTGTCGCCATGCGATCCCATTGAAGTGACTGTTCGAACTGGTGTCGGGGTGTCCGCGCGAGCAGGCATCGCTGTTCGCCGGTCTCCTCTCGGAGGGGACGACGTTGTTGACGTAAGAGGGATGCCGACGACTTCAGTTGTGCGGACGCTTGCTGAAGTGTGCTGTCGGCTGCGCATCACCGAAGCCGTGGTCATGGCCGATGCCGCGCTGCATCTTGGACGGGTGAGCATTCATCAGCTGACCTCATGGGCGAGAGCCCACGCCGGACGCCCAGGAATCACCACCTTCCGCCGTGTCATCGAACTTGCTGAGCCAGCGGCGGAGTCGCCAATGGAGTCCCGATTGCGCATGGTTCTCGTGCTGGGAGGTCTACCCCGGCCAAAGGCGCAAGCTTCTATTCACGACCGAACGGGCCGTTTCGTTGGCCGCCCGGATCTCTACTACGAAAGCCAACGACTCGGGATCGAGTATGACGGCGGAACTCATCGCAACAGCCTGGCTGAAGACAACCGCCGTCAGAACAGATTGCTCGACGCCGGCGTGCATCTGCTGCGGTTCACCGCAGGGGACGTTCTAAATACGCCCGATTCAGTTGTGTTGCAGGTGCGCACGATGCTCGTGCGCCACGCCTCTCATATGCGAGTGCCTCGCGCCAAGGGCGCAACCGGCTGATGCGCCTCGATGAACGCCGTCGGGTCGATGAACCGATAGGGGAACGCTGGAAAGCCCGAGCACGCGCTCGGCGGCAGCGCACCGTTCCAGGCGTGCGGCTCGAAATCTCCGTTGAAGACGGCGAAATGCAGGTGCGTCTTGTCTCCCATGTCCGCCACCGCCGCGAACACCTCACCGCGTTTTACGCCCGTGCCGGCGCTGTACCCGGACTTGAGCCACACATGCCAGTACTGCGTTATGACGGCGCCGGAGCTGGTCTGATGCCGGATCAAGACTCCACCCCGAAACGTCGGGTCGATCAGGTAGCCCACAATCACCCCGTCTCCGGCAGCCATCACCGGCTGGCCGGCTGTGGCGACGATGTCAGCCCCGGTGTGCAGCCAGACAGCGCCCGACGCGCATGCCCGAAGCGAGGTGCCGTTGCAGTAAGTCCATTGGCTGCCGAATCCGAGGCAGTGAGGCGCCCATGTGGGCAGGGGGAACTCAAACACGTCCGCCGGGTTGGTGGGAGCTGTCCTGGCCGCCGGCGCCGGGGCCGTCGCAAGCTGCAGCGCGCTCAGGAATACCGCGATAACCCCCCGAATCACCGCTCCAGTATCGCCCGGCCTGTGGTCTTCTGATTCGGGGCCGCTGACGCGAACGTGTCAGCCGATGTCGACGATCACGTTCTTGAGCTCTGTGTACAGATCCAGGGCATAAGGGCCGAGCTCGCGCCCCCACCCGCTCTGCTTGAAACCACCCCACGGAGTAGCTGGGTCGACGACGTGGTAGCAGTTCACGTAAACCGTCCCAGCCTTGAGCGCGTGCGCCACTCGGTGCGCGCGGCCAACGTCCTTCGTCCACACGCCCGCCACCAGGCCGTACATGGTGCTGTTCGCCTTCTCGACCAGGTCGTCCTCGTCCTTGAACGGAATCGCGGCCACCACTGGCCCGAAGATCTCTTCCTGCGCGATCCGCATCTTGCCGTCGACGTCAGCGAACACCGTGGGCTGGACGAAATTCCCGTGATCCAGACCCTCGGGTCGGCCGCCTCCGACCAGCATCCGCGCCCCTTCCTCGTTGCCAAGCTTGATGTAGCCGAGCACTCGGTCCATCTGCGTCCTGGAGACGAGCGGTCCGATCTGCGTCACGGGATCGATGCCCGGACCGATGCGCGCCTCGGCCACCGTCTTGAGCAGCGAATCGACCGTCTCGTCGTAAACCTTTTCCTGGACGAACAGCCGCGAACCGGCCGAGCACATCTGGCCCTGGTTGAAAAAGATGCCGAAGAAAGCGCCGGACGCCGCCTTGGTCAGGTCCGCGTCGGCGAACACGATGTTGGGCGACTTGCCGCCCAGCTCGAGGCTGACGCGCTTGAGGTTGCTGTCGGCCGCGGCTTTCGCGATGAGCCTGCCTACCTCGGTCGAGCCCGTGAACGCGACCTTGTCGACGTCTGGGTGCGATGCGAGCCTTGCGCCCGCCGTCTCGCCAAAACCAGGGACCACGTTCACAACCCCGTCCGGCACGTCCGCCTGCTGGAGCAGCTCTGCGAGCAGGAGAGCGCTGAGCGGCGTCTCCTCCGAAGGCTTCAGCACCACGCTGTTGCCGCAAGCGAGAGCTGGCGCGATCTTCCAGGCCGCCATCATGATCGGGAGGTTCCACGGGATGATCTGCCCCACCACGCCTACCGGCTGGCGAAGGGTGTAGCTCAGGTACTTGCCTGGCAGCGATATCTCCTGCGTCGCGCCGTCGAGCTTCGTGACCCAACCTGCGTAGTAGCGGAACGTAGCGGCCGCGAACGGCACAAAGAAGAGGAGCGCGTCGTTGATGGGCATGCCGTTGTCGAGACAATCGAGCTGGGCGAACTCCAGCGCCCTGTCTTCGATCATGTCGCCGACCCGCCACAGCGCCCTGGCCCGCTCTGCCGGCGGCAGGTCGCGCCACACACCGCTGTCGAATGACCTGCGTGCGGCCGCGACGGCTCGGTCGACGTCCTCCGCGCTGCCTTCGGCGACGCTGGCCAGCACCTCGCCTGTGGCCGGATCGAGCGTGTCGAACGTCTTGCCGCTTGCGGAGTCGACCCACCGGCCGCCGATGAACAGCTTCTTCGGCTGGCCCTTCAAAAACGACGCCACGTCGAGGTCTTCGGCGATCGCCATGGCAGCATCGTAGCCCCATCCCCCGGCTTCGCCGGATACCTGCCGGACAAGCCGGTTAAGGACGCGGAATGCGCCTACTGATTGCCCCGCGAGCGGGGAAGAGCCAGCTAGGCTTGGAACCGTGCTCATGGAAGTCACGTGCCGCTGCGGCTACGTGATGCGCGGATCGAAGTCAGAGCTGATCGAGAAGGTGCGCGAGCACGGGCGCTCGGCGCACCAGCTGGAGGTCACGCCGGCCCAGGTTCGGGCGCTCTGGCGAATGGTCGACGACCCCCCCGCGAATGCCGCGAAGAGCTAAGCCTGGATCGGCCGGCCACGCGGATCAGATTCGCGCTGAGGCGAGCGGGGATCGGCGGATCCAGGCTTCACCGAAGATCGAACCGATCGTGGAGGCCATGGGCCCGCCCATCTCGACGGTGGACTGGTCACCCAAGTTCGTCGCCCAGACCCTCGAGGTGCTGCCCGTCGGGCTCCGTGGCGAACGCCTCTTCTGGATGAAACCCATCCACGCCGACTCGCTGCGCGTCGGCCTTACACCTTCCGCCAAGCCCGCTGACACAGTGCTCGACGTACTCAACTGGTACCCGCTTGTGCCAGTCGTCGTCCACTCGACCTCATGGCGTCAGGAGGAAGGCCGCATCATCCTGACCTACGTTGCGGTAATCGTCTCCCCAGAGAAGCTGCCACCCGACTCGCTGGTGGAGACTCCCGTCCGGCGCGCCGAGCTCGCGCGCGGTGGGGCGATGGCGGCGCCGCAGGCGATCGGCATCGAGGCGGTGCTCGAGCACGCGCTGCGCCACCTCTCGTGGCTGGTCAAAGACGACCCCGCCGTCATGCGCGAGCTTGCCGCCTGGAAGGAAGTCCTGGCCGGCTTCGAGCCGGAGCCGTTTCGAGCACTGGCCTGATCGCGATATCTGAGAAGGCTCGCCGCTGGGGCATCCTTCCCGCCTATCACGGCTGGCAGGGCAACGTCGTCGAGACGCCGCCGGATGTGGAGCAGGCAATTCTTGACGCGATGGGCGCGGCGGCGGAGCGGCCGCCACGCGTGCGCCGACCCAATCTGCCCGACGAGCCCTGCGCTCCGGCCCCCGAACGGGTGTGGGGTTGGGCGGTCCAGCTCTACGCCTTGCGCTCGCGCGAAAGCTGGGGGGTCGGCGATTTCGCTGACCTTCGTCACTTCGCGCGATGGTCGCGCCGGGCCGGCGCGTCGGCCATCCTGCTCAACCCGCTCGGCGCACAGACTCCGACGTTGCCGTACCAACCCTCACCGTACTACGCGTCGACCCGCCGCTTCCGCAACATCCTCTACCTGCGAGTCGAAGAGATCGAAGGCGCCGATACAGTCGAACTCGCGGCGCTGCGCGACGCCGCACGACGCCTCAACGAACAACGCATCATCGACTACGACGAGGTCTTCCGGCTCAAGTCGCTAGCTCTCGAGAGCATTTTTAGGGCCGCGCCCAATCCCCAGGGACTGAATGCATACGTGCGCCGCCAGGGCGCCGCGCTGCGCGACTTCGCCACCTTCAACTGCATTTGCGAGATGCATGGACCCGCCTGGCGCAGCTGGCCGCGAGACGTGGGACGGGTGAGCGCGGACCGTGTCGCGTATCACCGGTGGCTTCAGTTCCACGCCGACCGTCAGCTCGCGCGCGCCTCGCGCGAGATCGGTCTCATCACCGACGTGCCCGTCGGCTTCGCCTCCGACGGCTTCGACGCCTGGCGCTGGCGGGACCACCTCTCGCCTGGGATTCGGGTCGGCGCCCCGCCAGACGAGTTCTTCCGCGACGGCCAGGACTGGGGCCTTCCCGCGTTCAACCCATGGCGCCTGGGCGACGCGAGATGGGAGCCGTTCATCGACGCGATCCGTGGTGCGGCCGGGCACGCCGCCGGCGTCCGGCTCGACCATGTGATGGGCCTTTTCAGGCTGTTCTGGATTCCCGACGGCATGACCGCGGCGCAGGGCGCGTATGTCAGATACCCCGCGCACGTCCTCCTCCCGCTGCTCGCGAACGAGAGCCGGCGCGCGAAGGCGTTCGTGATCGGCGAAGACCTCGGCCTGGTCGAACCGAGGGTGCGCAAGCACCTCCGCAGGAAGGGCTCGCTGTCCTACCGCCTTGTCTGGTTCGAGGGCTCGGAGCCCGCGCGCTGGACGCACGACGCGGTCGCCGCGGTCGGCACACACGACCTGCCCACAGTGGCCGGGATCTGGACCCGCAGCGAGCCCGAGCACCGCCTGCATCACCTTCGCGACAAGCTGGTCAGCCTGACGCACCTGCCCGATGACACTCAGCCCGTCGACGTGGCGGTCGCCGCCTACCGGCAGCTCGCGCGAGGTCGGACGCGGATGGTGCTGGTCTCGATGGAAGACGCCCTCGGCGTGCACGAGCGGCCCAACGTCCCGGGCACGACTGATGAGTTCCCCAACTGGCGCATTGCACTGCCCGTGCCTCTCGAAGAGATTGAGCGGGCCGACGGCATGCAGAGGATCGCGCACGAGATGAAGGCTGCGGGGCGGTGAGATCAGAAGGCGCACGCGCCTCGCGCGTCCTGACCGCGCTTGCGCGCAAGAGGTTTTTCGCGCCCGTTGGCAATGGGCAGGTCCTCGCGTATGTCTTCGCGCGCCGCGGCGAAAAGCTCAGCTATGTCCGCGGCACCAACGTGCTGCGCGTCGTCTTGGGCCAGGGCGAGTCGCGTGTCGCAGCCCTCGACGGCAACATCGAGGTCGCCACGCAGGGCGCCGGATGGCCGCTCGAGTTCGATCCTCCGCCGCTCGGCGGCGCGACACGAGCATCCATCGTCGACCGCATCCCGGATGTGCCAGACCGCGCGGCGACGTCCGACCTTTACGCGCGCAGCGTCCTGGTCATCGCGCTGCACCAGGAGCGATCGGGGGCGTTCATCGCGGCGCCAGGCGACGACGTGCTGATGGCCCACGCGATGGACCTTTGCGGCGAGCGCGGCGCGGCGGAGGCGTTTTTTGCCTGGGCGCTGGCGCACCGTCCCATCGACGGGCTGCTCATGTGGGGTATCGAGCAGCACCTCCGACTGGCGTACGGCAGCGAGCTGCGCCAACGTTTCGAGCGCCTGCGCGACGGCCCGGGTCCAGAGGTCATCTCCGTGCCGCCCGCCGTTGCGAAAACTCCCGTGAGGGCGATCCGCGCGGCGCTAAAGCGCAAGTCACAGCTCGACCTCCTCACGACCAATGAGGGAATCGACCTCGGAGCGCATGCGCGCTTTCTGATCGACCTCCACGCCCTCCTCCCCAAAACGACTTGGGGTGAGGATTTCTTCTTCGCGCACCAGGCGGACGTGCAGGACATTCGGCGGGCGCGGGCGCTGTACGGCGGTGCGTTCCACGACGGCCTCGTCGCCGCCGGCGAGGATCCTCTCGAAGCGGTTGAGGTCCGAGCCGACCTTGGACCGAGCACCGTGACGATCGAACCTGTCTTCCCCATTGATGGGGAAGTCCCGCCGAAGGCGGGGATGGGGCTGACCCGACGCTACAAGGTCAAGGTCGAAACTGGCTCAGGCAGCTTGTGGGCTACGGACTCTGATCCGAGAGTGGGCGGCCAGGAGTTCGCGTTCAGCTCAGTCGCCAATCCACCCGACTGGACCCACGACGCGCTGGTGTACCAGGTCATGGTCGACCGCTTCGCGCGAGCGGATGGCGCGCTGCCACCGCCGAATTCGTCGACGGCGCTGTACGGAGGCACGCTGGATGGCATCCGCGAGCATCTCGACCACATCACAGGCCTCGGCTGCAACACCCTCTGGCTCACTCCAATCCATCAGACGCCCAGCCACCACGGCTACGACCACGAGGATTTCTTCAAGGTCGATGAGCGGTATGGCGGCGACGCCGCCCTGAAGCGACTGATCGCAACCGCGCATGAGCGCGGGATGCGCGTGCTGCTCGACTTCGTGCCCAACCACACGGGGCGCGGCCACCAGCTTTTCCGCGACGCGATCCAGCGAGGGGGCGAGGCGGCCGAGTTCTATCGCTTCTGGCAGTGGCCGCACTACTACCGCTGCTTCTTCGACAACATCACGCTTCCCGAGCTCGACACCGGCAGCCGGCGGGTGCAGCAGTACTTGGTCAAGGCCGCGCGCTACTGGGTCACCGAGTACGGAGCCGATGGGGTGCGGTGCGACCACGTCGCGGGGGCCGACCCATCGTTCTGGATCGAGCTGCGACGCGAGCTTCGCGAGGTCAAGCCCGACGCCTTGATCATCGGCGAAGCGACGGGCCACTTCGACTGGCTGGCGCGTTACGCGGGCCGCCTCGACGCGATCTTCGACTTCGACTTCGCGTACGTCGTGCGAAGCACGTTCGGCCGCCGCCGCATGGACCTGGTCGAGTTTGCGCGCTGGATGGACGCGCACGAAAGCGCCCTGCCCGGACTGGCCCTCGCGACTCTCCTCGACAATCACGACATGAACCGTTTCCTGTGGCTGTCCGGCGGCGATGGGCGCCGGCTGAAACTCGCCGCGACGTTGCTCATGACGCTTCCCGGCATGCCCGTCATCTATTACGGCACCGAGGTCGGCCTGAGCCAGCGCCACGATGCGGCGAGGGAGAATGCCGAGGCGCGGCTGCCCATGCTGTGGGGCGCCGATCAGGACGCGGAACTCCTCGCATATTTCCAGCGGCTCGGCCGCCTGCGCCGTGAGTCGCCCGCGCTCCGGCGCGGCACGAGACGAACCCTCCACGCAGACCAGAATGAGCTCGTCTACGAACGAGTCTTGGGTGACGAACGGTTGGTGGTGTCGCTGAACCTCGAGACGCTAAGCGGGTCGATCGTCGACGGTTCCGGTCGCGACCGCCTTCGCCAGGATGATGTACTCGGCGTGAGCCCAGACCAGGGGCCTGGCTGAGCCGGTCGGCAGACCGGTTCCCTCCCACACCTGCTCGCCGAGCAGCTGGTCGGGGCCGGCCAGCGACTCGAGCTCGGCCACGGGCACTGTTGTGTCGCGACCGGCCAGCACGTTGTAGATGCCGCGCTCGCCTGTGAGCAGTGGCCACAGATGGCCCTGGCCGGGAGGCGCCGAACCCGGATTTCTCTCCCCGTAACCGTCGTGCGGGTATCGATACCAGAGCCGGACCAGGTTCACCTGCCCTGACGCGCGGGCGTCGACCACTGCAAGTGTCGAGAGGATCCGCGGGTCGTTCGGCTGTCGCACCCCGAGCCGCACCAGCTCGAGGAAGCTTGGGTCGACGATCTCGCGCTGGTCCCAAAGGCCGCCGCCGTTCGCGATGTCGATCGGCTCAGCCATGGCCGGCATCCCATCTGGCGAGACCCGAAGGTAGTAACCAGGCCCGAACGTCCAGGACTCGACTGAAGAGTCCCACCGTTGGATGACTTCATGCAGCGGCACCGCGCGGTCCACGACCTGTTTGGTGGCGATCTCCCAGCGCTCCACCGCGCGCAGAGCAGCGATCTCTGCGGCAAGCGTCGCAGGCGAGTAGCCGCCGGCCTCCTCCCATCTCTCCTGCTGGGTGGCGGGCCCCTTGCCGAGCAGGTAGCCGGCCGCCTTCTCGATGTCCGGACCCGTCGCCTTGCCCCAAAGGCGCACCGCGAGCAGGATCGCGTCGGCGGTTTCGTCCAGCTGTTGTCCCGTCCACACCGGCGCGCCGTTGAGGTCGGTGTTCTGCGGCATGCTGCCGTCCGGTCTCTGCATCTTGCCCATGAAGCGGAGCACGTCGTAGGCGGTCGCGGTGTCGCCGGCGGCGAGCAGCGCGCTCGCCGCGTGATACAGGTCGCGCGGCCACACCTTGCGATAGCCGACATCACCGTCGTTGTCCGGCGCGCTGTCGCCCCACGGCCGCGCCAGCGACGCGACGATCGCGCCTGGGTGCAGCTTGTCCTCGGCCATCTTGATCACCTCGACGCTGTGGAAGAAGAGGGCCGCGTCGCCGGGAGGCGCACTCAGCTGCGCGGTGAACTGGCGCCAGCCCGACCGGTAGGCGTCGAACACGCTCTGCGGCCCCGTGTTCTGCGTCGCGTTGAGCTGTGCATCCGCCGCCGCGCGGCTCGAGCCAAACGCCAGCTCGGTGACCCACGAGCCGCCGGCGCTGTCGAGCTTCCACGTGAGCGTGACGCGACCAGGACCCGCCTGGCGGTACCGGTTCGCGAGCGCGTCGTGGTGCAGCTGGTCGTACCCATCTCCCCGACCGAGGTAGCCGGCGGTCCGCTGATCGGTCATCGCGTCGCCCCCGATCGCCAGCCACAGACCGCCCCTGCTCACGTATCCGCGCGTGCCGTCGAAGAAAGCCGTCTGGCCGGCGCCGGAGCCGTCCAGGTGCGGCACGAGATAGCCGTAAACGCTCAGGTTCGATGCGTGGCCGATCAGATGCGCCCTCACCACAACCACGGGGCGGTCAGGATCAGTGGCAATTTCGGTGACCAGGCTGAACTGGTGCACCGGGTCATCGACCTGCATGGCATAGGTGGGCGCGCGATCGTCGGTGACCCGCGAGCTCGCCACGCCCTGCGTTGCGGCGTCGAAGAAAAAGCTCGAGCCATCCGTGACCAGGAAGCCGAACTGGCGCAGGTTGTCTGCGTCGACGGTTGGATACAAGACATCGGCCAGCGTGCCGTGCGACGCGGTGAACCACACGTTCGACTGGCGGCCCGCCGCGGTACCGATCGCGTCCTTGTCGCCGGTGGTCCAGTGGTCGGGCACGACACTGGCCGCGGGAGCGACGTCTGCGGTCCACTGCGCCGCCGGCCGGAAGACGACGATCGCCACGATGGCGAGCACTGCAACGAGGGCGCCCGCCACCACCACGAAAAGATGGAGCCGGCTCAGCCTTTGACGCCGCCCACCGTGAGCCCGGACCTGAAGTAGCGCTGCAGGCCGAGGAACAGCACCATGACTGGAATCGACACGATCAAGGAGCCTGCCGCGAAGTAGCCCCACGGAATGCGGTAGTTGCTGGCCAGGCCCCAGAGCCCGACCGGCACCGTGTAGGCGTCCTCGTTCAAGAGGAGCGTCTGCGCCATGACCCATTCGTTCCAGGCGGTCAGAAACATGAGCAGGGCGGTGACTGCCAGGGCCGGAAGCGAAAGCGGCAGGATGATGCGGACGAAGGCCTGCGTCACGGTGCAGCCGTCGATCAACGCCGCCTCATCCAGGTCACGGGGAATCGTGTCGAAGTAGCCCTTGAGGTTCCACGTGCTGAAGACGAGCGCGCCCGCCACGTAGGCCAGCATCAACCCAAACGGCGAGCCAACGAGGCCGATCGTCCTCAGGATGATGTAGATCGGGATCAGCGCGAGAACGGATGGAAAGGCCTGGATCGCGAGGAGCGTGATCAACGTGATCTTCTTGCCGGCGAATCGAAACCTGGCGATCGCGTATGCGCCGGTGGCCGATCCGATAAGGCCGCAGATCATGGTGCCGATCGCGATGGCGAGGCTGTTCCGGAGCCACGTTGGAAAGGGCTGCTGGGTCCATATGTAGGTGAAGTTGTCCCACGTCGGATGGTCGGGCCACAGGCTGAGGCTCAGCGAGTAAAGCGACTGCCCGGGCCGGAACGCGGCCTGCAGGACGAAGAAGACCGGAAACAAAGCGAAGATGACCATGGCGACCAGGAAGGCATGGATAAGCACCGGAGCTGCCGCCCGCGAGAGGAAGCGCTGTCCGCGTGCAAGGACGCCAAGCCCTCTCGCCGTCATCGGCTTTGCAGGCAGCGGCGAGCCGAGCTCGGCTGGGCGCACGGTCATCGAGCCTCCTCCTGGATCAGGCCGGTGAAGCGAAGGCTGCCCATGGTGACCGTGAATAACAGGAAGAAGATCACCACCGCGAACGCGGCGATGTAGCTGTAGTTGAAAAGCTGGAAGGCGTTCCGGAACGCGTAGACCATCACGAAGTCGGTGGCACCCGGCTTCGCCGCGCTGGAGAACGGTCCACCCAGGGTGATGAGGTATGCAGTGTTGAGCACGTTGAAGGTGACGATGGCGCTCAGGATCGTCGCGGGAAGGATCGCCGGCCTCAGGAGAGGCACTGTGATGCGCCAGAACTTGCGCCATGAACCCGCGCCATCGACCGCAGCAGCTTCGTACATGTCGCTCGGAATGCTCTGCAGCGCCCCGAGGATGACGACCATGAAGAAGGGATAGGACATCCACACGTTGGCCAGCACGACGGATCCAAAGGCCCAGTTCGGATCGGTCAGCCACGGCAGCCCGGCTTGAGGGCCGGCGACGACGCGGTAAAGCTGGTTCAAGGTTCCGAACTCTCCGTTGAAGAAGAACTTCCACACCAGCGCCGTGATGTAGGTCGGCACCGCCCAGGGCACGATCAAGGCCACGCGCCAGAACGGCTTCCAGCGCACAGACGGGTGGTTGACGGCGAGAGCCGCCAGCATGCCGACGATTAGGAAGAGAGGAATGCAGATGCCTACAAAGAGGAAAGTCCTCGCGAGGACGATGAAGAAGTCGGCGTCGAGTCCCTTGAAGAGCTTTCCGTAGTTGACGAAGCCGACGATGGAGTAGTGCCTGAAGTGATAGAGGTTCTGGTTCGTGAACGAGATGTAGACGTTGTAGATGATCGGAAAAAGGCTGATCAGGCTGACCCCGATGATCATCGGGGACAGGTAGGTCAGCGTTAGTCGGGCGCTCGTTCGATTCAAGCGTGAATGACCGAGGACGGCGGCGCTAATGCCGCCGTCCTCGTGTCCTCCCTGGTTACTTCAGCTGCGCGATGTTGGTTTGCGCCGCCGTGTGCGCGTCGCTGAGCGCAGAGTCGACCGTCTGCTTGCCAGTCCAGACCGCCTCGAGCGCCTTCGCGACCGGGTCCCAGAGCGCGCCCATGAAGGGAGTGTTGGGAAGCGGCACACCGTTGGCCACCTGAGCGCCAAACCCCTTGACCTCAGGGATCGCCTGGACCGACGCGTCTGCGAGCGCCAGCTTGTTGGCCGGGATTTCCTTGTTCGCAACCGATTGTGCGATCTCGTTGTCCTTGTTGTCGAACCACTTGATGACGTCGACCGCCAGCGCCGGGTTCGCCGCGTTCGCCGAGACCATCAGCGTCTTGACGCCGACGAACGGTGAGACGGCCTTTCCATTCGCGGTGGGCAGAGTGGCGAGGCCGTAGTTGACGCCGGCCTTGCCGTAGTCGGCGACCGACCAGGGCCCGTTGATGATGATCGCGGCCTTCTTCTCCTTGAACAGGGTGTCGGCCACGCCGTAGTCGACCCCTGCCGGGATCGAGCCGCGGAAGCTGGAGATGTAGTTGAAGCCCGCCTTGGTACCGGCTGTGGTGAGTCCGTCCGTGCCGTCGGCCTTGACGTAGTAGCCGCCGAAGCCATAGATCCATGGTGCATTGAAGTACGCGTCGTTGCGGGTGTTCCAGACCACGCCGTACATCCCGGCGTGTGCCTGCGGGTATGACTTGGCCAGGGCGAGCAGGTCGTCGGTGGTCTTGGGCAGCTTGTCTGCCGTGATCAGGTCCTTGTTGTAGATCATCGTGATCGCTTCGACCGTCTCCGGCATGCCGTAGATCTTTCCGTCGAATGTGTCCGCGTCAACCGCGGCCTTGCTGAAGTTGGCGTTCATATAGCTCATGTCAACGCCGTCGATCCCATCGATCGGCTTGATGATCTCGAGCTTGACGAACTTCCCGACCACGTCATCGACCCACGCGATGACGTCTGGACCCTGGCCCGCGGGCACTGCCGTCGTGACCGCGCTGGTGAGGTCTGGCTTGTGGACCAGGTTGATGGTGACGTTCGGGTACTGCTTCGAGTATGCGTCGAAGATCGCCTTCTTGGCGTCGAGGTAGGTGCCCTCCCAGTTGTGCCAGATCGTGATCGTGCCGCTGCGGGTGAGGGTTGGGCTGTTGTTTGGGGTGGTCCCGCCACACGCGGCAACCACCATGGTCAGCATCGCGAGGAGGGAGACCCCCGCCGATTTACCCCATCTGCTCCAGACCAACAAAGCTTCCATCCTCCTTGAGTGCCGGGCCAGACCGCCCGGTGCCCCACCCGATTTAAGGGACACAGTTAGGGTGGGGTAAAACGGTTTAGCGGAATCTAGTCCGGGCTTCGATTCCTGTCAAGGACGAATTCGGCAACCGTTCGAGGACGAATCCGAGGAGCGCGTATCTTTGCCTTCTGTGATTCAGCGCGCGCGGCTGGGTGGATCCGGGCTCGAGTTCTACCCCCTCAGCGCACTTCCCAAAGCTGGATTCCACGACCCTTCCGGCCTGCCGATGACCGTGAAGGTCCTCCTCGAGGGGCTCATCCGGCTCGCCGAGGCGGGTATCACCGAAGAAGCCAGCATCGGCGCGCTGGCGAAGTGGCCCGTCCAGACGCCCGGCAGCGAGCTTCCGTTCCTGCCCGCGCGCGTCCTGATGCAGGACTTCACGGGCGTGCCGGCGGTGGTCGACCTGGCCGCGATGCGGTCCGCGATGCAGCGGGCGGGCAAGGACGCGGGGAAGGTCGACCCGCTCGTCCCCGTCGACCTGATCATCGACCACTCGGTCCAGGTCGACTCGTTCGGATTCCGCGACTCCTACACGCGCAACATCGAAAAGGAGATCGAGCGCAACCGCGAGCGCTACTCGCTTTTGCGGTGGGCGCAGCAGGCGTTCCACAACTTTTCGCTCGTCCCGCCGGGCATGGGCATCTGCCACCAGGTCAACCTCGAATACATCTCGAAGGTTGTGCAAGTCCGCGACGTGGACGGTCGCAAGGTCGCGATCCCCGACACTTTGATGGGCACCGACTCACACACGACGATGGTCAACGGGCTCGGCGTGCTCGGTTGGGGAGTCGGCGGCATCGAGGCCGAGGCCGCGATGCTCGGCCAGCCTGCCTACCTCGCGACGCCAATCGTGGTCGGCGTGCACTTCCGCGGAGTGCTGCCCGCGGGGTCGACGGCAACCGACCTCGTGCTGACGCTCACGGAGATGCTGCGCAAGCACGGTGTGGTGGAGAAGTTCGTCGAGTTCTGCGGCGATGGTCTGTCGAGCCTTTCGGTTCCCGACCGCGCCACGATGAGCAACATGTGCCCCGAGTACGGGGCGACGTCGGCGCTGTTTCCGGTCGACGCGCAGACGCTGCGCTACCTGGAGATCACAGGCCGCAGCCGCGAGCAGATCGACCTGGTCGAGAGCTACAGCAAAGAGCAGGGCCTCTTCCGCAAGGACGGAGACGCCATCCCGAAGTTCACCGAGCTGCTCGAGCTCGACCTGACAAAGGTCGAGCCCAGCCTCGCCGGCCCCAAGCGGCCGCAGGACCGCGCGCCGCTGCCCAAAGTGTGGGAGAGCTTCACCTCCGCATTCGCCAACAGCCCCAAACCGAGCCCCGACGCGATCTCGCGGCTCACCGAGGAAGGCGGCCCCGTCGACGGACGCACGGCGGTCGCGGTGGCCGCGGAACCGACCGCCAAGCTCGAGAACGGTTGCGTGGTGATCGCGGCCATCACCAGCTGCACAAACACGTCGAACCCGTCGGTCATGGTCGCCGCGGGATTGCTGGCGAGAAACGCGGTGGAGCGTGGTCTCACCGTCCATCCATATGTCAAGACGAGCCTCGCCCCGGGTTCGCGTGTGGTGACCGATTACCTCAACACGGCCGGCTTGATGGAACCGCTCGAGAAGCTGGGCTTCTACCTCGTCGGCTACGGCTGCACCACGTGCATCGGCAACTCCGGCCCGCTCGCGAGTCCCGAGGTCGAGGCGGCGGTGACCAAAGAGAACCTCAGCGTGGTCGCCGTCCTTTCCGGCAACCGCAACTTCGAGTCGCGCATCCACCCCCTGGTCAAGGCCAGCTACCTGGGGTCGCCACCGCTCGTCGTTGCGTATGCGCTCGCGGGCACAGTGAACATCGACCTCACCAAGGACCCGATCGGTCGCACGAGTGACGGCAAGCCGGTGATGCTCTCCGAGCTGTGGCCGGCGCAGGAAGAGGTGAATGCGGTCATCCAGCAGTGCGTCAAGCAGGATATGTTCAAGCGCGAGTACTCGCGCATCTTCGAAGGCGACGAGCACTGGAAGAAGATGAGCTCGCCGACCGGGCCGATCTTCCAGTGGGACGAGAGCTCCACGTATGTCAAGGAGCCGCCTTACTTCGAGGGCTTCGGTCCCGAACCGCCGGCCCTTCGCGATGTCGATGGTGCGCGTGTGCTCGCGGTGCTCGGCGATTCCGTGACGACCGACCACATCTCACCGGCGGGCGCGATTCCGGTCGACAGCCCCGCTGGCGGATACCTCATCGCGCACGGCGTGGAGAGGACCGATTTCAACAGCTATGGCGCGCGACGCGGCAACCACGAGGTCATGGCGCGCGGCACGTTCGGCAACATCCGGCTGCGCAACAAGCTCGTCGAGCGCGAAGGCTACTGGACCGTCCATCTGCCTGGCGGAGAGGAGACGACCATTTTCGAGGCGTCGGAGCGCTACCGGGGCGAGGGAGTGCCGCTCATCGTGATCGCCGGCAAGGAATACGGCTCGGGCTCGTCACGCGACTGGGCGGCCAAAGGCCCGCTCCTCTTGGGTGTGCGTGCGGCGATCGCTGAGAGCTTCGAGCGGATCCACCGCTCGAACCTGGTGGGGATGGGCATCCTGCCCCTCGAGTTCGCGCCTGGCGAGAGCGCACAATCGCTGGGCCTGAGCGGACGCGAGCGCTACACCATCCACGGACTGGACCAGATCAAGCCGCTGCAGCACGTGGACGTCGAGGCGGTGGGTGACGATGGCCAGGTCAAGCGCTTCACGACCCGAGCGCGCATCGACAACGAAACAGAAGTGGGATACCTCCACCACGGCGGCATCCTGCCGCTGGTCCTGAGGGAGCTGATCGCCAGGAATTAGGCTCCCCCATTTGGGAGAGGCTCCTCCCCATTCATGGGGAGGTGGCTGCTCCCCATTTATGGGGAGCTGGCGCGAAGCGCCTGAGGGGCTGCGCCTAAACCGCTAAGCAGCCGAGATTGCGGCTTCGCTGTCCTCGTAGCTGGTCTTCATCGGCAGCCAGCGTTCGTGGCCGCACTCGGGACATTCGAACAGTCCGACCAGCACGTCGGGTCGCGCCGCGTCTGAGTGCATCGTGCGCAGCTGCAACCGAACCTGGGAGTCGTGCCGGTCGCAGGCCGGGGCCTCTTCGTAGGTCATGCCGGAAATTTAACGCAATGCGTCGAAATCGTTCTAGTGCTCGCGGCACAAGCCCCAACCGAAGTTGCTTGTCGTCCGCCCACATCCTAAGCTTGCTGAAATGGCCACAAAGCGGGTCGAAGCGGAGGTCCGGGAGCCCCGCCCAACCGTACGGGAGGCGATGCATTCGGTGCTGGCTCAGGCCAAGCTCGTCGCCGGCGAGGATGGCCTCGACCGCCCGATCGAGTGGGTCCGGAGCATGGAAACCCCCGAAGTCCAGCCACGTGCGGGCGACCTGATGTTCACCACAGGCTTTCCGATCAAAGACGACCTCGCGGCGCAGATCCGCCTTGTCGGGCGAATCGCCGAGGGCGGTGGCGTCGGCCTTGTGGTCAGGCCGCTGCCCTACCTGCGCAAGCTGCCTCCCGAGATGGTCTCGGAGGCGGACCGGCTGAAGGTGCCCCTCTTCACGATCGCGTCCGACGTCCAGTTCGTCGACCTCATGACGCCCCTCCTCGAACGGATCATCAACGCCGAGCACTGGCGCCTGAAGCGCTCGATCGAGATCCACCGCCGCTTCACCGAGCTCGTCCTCGACGGCAAGGGCGTGAACGAGATCTGCCGCACCCTGGCCGACCTCCTCGAGAGCGCTGTCGTGGTCGAGGACGCAAGCTTCCACCTTCTCGCCCACGCAGGCGGCAGCGCCGACCCGCACCGCAAGGAGACGATCCTCCGCCAGGGCACGCCGCAGCGGGTGCTCTTTGATCCCCAGATCCAGCGCATGCTGCGCGAGGTCGAGGCCAGGCGCGGGCCGCTCAAGGTCCCCGCCTTCCCGCACCTCGGGATGTCGCGCGAGCGGCTGATCGCACCGATCCTCTCTTCCAACCAGGTGCTCGGCTACATCTCGGTGCTGGATCACCCGCCGCACAACGAGGAGCTCGCCTTCATGGCAATCGAGCAGGCGGCACTCGTGCTCGCGCTGTCCATCGCCAAGGAGCGCGAGCTGTCTGAGGTCGAAGGCCGGGTCCGCGGCGAGTACCTCGAAGACCTGCTTCACGGCACTTACGGCGACGAGGCCGCGGCCCAGCGCCGCGCCCGCCACCTCGGCTACCCGCTCCACGGCAGCCATATCGTCGTGCTGGTCGACATCGACGACTTCCGCGGCTTCAACCGGGCCCGCCAGATCTCCGAGGACGCAATCCAGGCCCTCAAGCGGGAGTTCCTTCGGCGCGTCACCGGAGTGGTGCGCGCGTCCTACCCACGTGCCCTGGTCCAGGGCCGGTCCGACCAGGTGGTCGCGCTCCTACCGCTCGGGGCAGAGCCCGGCGATCACCAGGCGCGCAGCCACGCCCTCGGATTGCAGATCCGCCAGGCGGTTGCCGAATGGAAGCCCGGCTTCACGGTGTCGGTCGGCTTCAGCGCACCAGCCGAAGCGCCGGGCGCGGTGGCCGGCGCCCTCCGTGAGGTGACTTCGGTTATGGAATCCCTGGCCCGGTTCAAGCGCTGGGGCCAGGTCGTCGCGGTGCCTGAGCTGGGACTGACCGGGCTGCTCGCCGCGGTCAGCGACGAGCGCCTGGTGGACTACAGCCGGCGCCACCTCGGCCCGCTGATTGAGCACGACAGCGCGCGCAAGGGCGCGCTCGTCGCCACCCTCCGCGCCTATCTTGAAACCGGCGAGCAGCAGCAGGCCGCGCACCGCCTGCGCGTCCACCCCAACACGCTCCGCTACCGGCTCGACCGCATCCGCGAGATCACGGGCCTGGATCTCGAAGACCCCGAGACGCGCTTGAACCTGTCGGTCGCCTTGCGAGTTCAATCGCTTTTGGGAATGTAGAGACCACATAACAAACTCGGCCGCTTTTTTGTCAGCGGCACACTAGTCCCTCCAAAGAGCGCCCGCTAACGTACCCGACAGTGCCCCCCAGCCTTTCTCCTTCACGTCTCGCCTGGCCGGGAGACCTCCCCGAGGCCCGCGCGGCCTGCGGCATGGGTTTTGTCGCCACCCCCGAGCTCGGCCACGAGGCTGTCGCCCTCGGCGTGCAGGCGCTCGCGCGCCTGGCGCACCGCGGTGGTCTGGATGCCGATGGCAAGAGCGGCGACGGCGCCGGTCTGTTGATCCAGGTTCCCCACCG
>VBDS01000178.1:18804-43141 GCA_005889085.1 Chloroflexota bacterium
CTCGAAAACCCCGGCCTCGATCCCGACGAGTGGGAGCGACGCCTGTACCTGGCCCGACGCCGCGCCGAACACGACGCCGTCGCGAAGGACGTGCGAATGTACATCCCCTCGTTGTCGAGCCGGACGCTCGTCTACAAGGGCCTGATGGCCGGGACGCGCCTGGCCGACTTCTACCTTGACCTCGCCGATGACGATTGTCAGAGCCGGCTCGCCGTGTTTCACCAGCGCTATTCGACCAACACCATGCCGGACTGGCGGCTCGCGCAGCCGTTCCGCATGCTCGCCCACAACGGGGAGATCAACACCGTCACCGGCAACCGCGCCTGGATGCGCGCCCGCGAGGCGGAGCTCGAGCCCGAGCTGCGGGGCGCGATCTGGCCCGAAGGATCTGACTCCGCGTCGCTCGACAACGCGCTTGAGCTTCTGGTCCAGCGGGGATGGGAGGTCAGCGAGGCACTGATGAGCCTCGTCCCCGACGCGTGGGAAGGGCGCGGTGACCTCGCTGCAAAGGTGCGTGACTTCTACCGCTACCAATCGATCCGCTTCGAGCCATGGGACGGTCCGGCTGCGCTGGCCTTCAGCGACGGGATCGTGGTCGGCGCCGCCCTCGACCGCAACGGCCTCCGACCCCTGCGCTGGCAGCGAACGCGGCAGGGCATCGTGGCCGCGGCCTCTGAGGCCGGCGTCGTGGCGATGGCACCCGAAGACGTCGTCGAGCGCGGCCGCCTCGGTCCCGGCCAGATGCTGCTCGTCGACACCCGCGACGGTTCGCTGCTGCGCGACGCCGACGCCAAGGAGCGCGCCGCCGCGCGTCACGACTACGGCATGCTCGCCGACCGGATCCTCGTCCCGGTCGACCGGCACCAGATCGACCTCGAGCCGCTCGAGGACCTCCCCGCACAGCACGCTCTACATGGCTGGGGCTTCGAGGATGTGAAGTTCGTAGTCGACGTCATGGCCGAGTCCGCCGCCGAGCCCGTCTACTCGATGGGCGACGACATCCCGATCGCTCCGCTTGGCCGGACTCCGCGCCGCGTCTACGGCTATCTGCGACAGCGGTTCGCGCAGGTCACCAACCCCGCGATCGACCCGCTGCGCGAGAAGGCTGTGATGTCGCTGCGCGTCCTGCTCGGCTCGCGGGAGCGGACCCTTGAGCCCGAAGGCGGCGCGGACCGCGACCTTCTGCGTCGCCACCACCCCGCAGTTCCCACCGAGGACAAGCTGCTGGAGCTCGAGTCGCCGGTGCTCGGCGCGGCCGAGTTGGGGCGGGTGCTCGAGGACGCGGTCGTGCTCGACGCGACATACGCGCCGGACGAAACGCTGCGCGACGCATTGCTCCGGTTGTGTCGCGAGGCAAGCGAAGTCCAAGGCGTGATCGCGCTCAGCGACCGGCGCTCGGCACAACACCGGCTGCCGGTGCCGATGGCGCTTGCCGTCGGCGCTGTCCACTCGCACCTCCTCGCCACCGGCCGTCGCATGTCGACCGACATCGTCGCCATCGCCGGCGACGCAGTCGACGTGCACGACGTGGCCTGTCTGATCACGATCGGCGCGACGGCGGTTCATCCATATCTCGCTTTTGCAAGTGCGGCGCAACCCCATCCCCCGGCTTCGCCGGGTACTTCCCCGCCAAGCGGGGAAGACGCGATTGCCAAATATCGCAAGGCGCTCGAGTCCGGGCTGCTCAAGGTGATGGCAAAGATGGGGATCTCGTGTGTGACCAGCTACCGCGGCGCCGAGGTGCTGGAGGCACTGGGCCTCGGCGCCGAGGTGATGCGCCTCTGCTTCCCCTCCGTGCCATCACGCGTGGGTGGCGCAGACCTCGATGACATCGAGGACGCGGCGCGCAGGCGACCGACCGCCATCCCCGACCACGGTCGAGTGCGTTTCCGCAAGGCCGGCGAGCATCACGCATACAACCCCATCGCCGTGCGTGCGGCGCAGAAGGCGGCGCAGACCGCAGACCCCGAGGCGTATCGCGAATGGCGGCGCCTCTCCAGCATGGGCGAGCCACAGTCGCTGCGCGAGCTCATGCAGATCAAGGAATGTACGCAGCCGGTTCCGCTTGATGAGGTGGAGCCGGCGTCGGACATCGTCAAGCGATTCGTCAGCACCGCGATGTCGCTGGGCGCGCTGTCACCCGAGGCCCACTCGGCGCTCGCCATCGCGATGAACCAGGTCGGCGCCCGCTCCAACTCCGGCGAGGGCGGCGAAGACCCCGACACCTACGCCGACGACGGCGGCATGCGACGTGACAACAAGGTCAAGCAGGTCGCCAGCGCGCGTTTCGGCGTGACCCCGAGCTACCTCAAGCGCGCCGAGGAGCTGGAGATAAAGATCGCGCAGGGCTCTAAGCCCGGCGAGGGGGGCCAGCTTCCCGGTCTCAAGGTCACGAGCCTCATCGCGCGCCTCCGCCACGCGCAGCCAGGCATGCAGCTCATCTCCCCGCCGCCCCATCACGACATCTATTCGATCGAAGACCTCGCGCAGCTCATCCACGACCTGAAGACGGTCAACCCGACCGCGCGCGTGGGCGTGAAGCTCGTCTCCGAGGCGGGCGTCGGCACGATCGCGGCCGGAGTGGCGAAGGCGAAAGCCGACTACATCCTCATCTCGGGTCATGACGGCGGCACCGGCGCGTCGCCGCTCTCCTCGATCAAGAACGCCGGCTCGCCATGGGAGCTGGGCCTCGCCGAAGCGCAGCAGGTCCTGGTGTCGAACCGCCTCCGCGAGCGGGTGAGCCTGCGCACTGACGGCGGCCTGCGCAGCGGACGCGACATCGTCGTCGCTGCGCTGCTCGGCGCCGAGGAGTTCGGCTTCGGCACCGGAGTGCTGGTAGCGCTCGGCTGCGATATGGCGCGGCAGTGTCACCTCAACACATGCCCTACAGGCATCGCGACGCAGCGCGAAGATCTGCGCGCGAAGTTCGAAGGCAAGCCGGAGCACGTCGTCAACTACCTCTTCCTGATCGCAGAAGAGGTGCGCGAGCACCTGGCCCGGCTGGGCGCGCGCTCGCTCGACGGGATCGTCGGCCATGTCGAGCTGCTCGACCAGGATCCCGAGGCAAGGCTCGACCTTTCCTTCGTCCTTGCCGCCACCGACACATCTCTGCCGAGGCGTCGCGCCTGGCATCGCAACGGCGACGTTCCCCCGGCCGCGCCGCAGGCTGGAGACATCGACAACTCACACCGGACCGTGGGCGCATCTCTCGCTCGTGGTGAACGCCGCGACTATCGCGGCAGCGCGGGCCAGAGCTTCGGCGCGTTTCTCGACGATGGCGTCGAGCTTCGCCTCGAGGGCCAGGCGCAGGACTACGTCGCCAAGGGCATGGGCGGCGGCGTGATCGCGATCCGTCCGTTTGCCGACGACTCGACGGACGACCCCGTGCTTGCGGGCAACACGATCTGCTATGGGGCAACCGGCGGCAAGCTCTTCATCGCCGGCCGCGCCGGTGAGCGCTTCTGCGTGCGCAACTCGGGCGCGGTCGCGGTGGTCGAAGGCGCGGGCGACCACTTCTGCGAGTACATGACCGGAGGGGTCGCGGTCGCACTGGGCCCGGTCGGCTGGAACGCGGGCGCCGGGATGACCGGAGGCACCGCTTACCTGGTCGAATGGCGCCAGCTCAACGCCGACAGCGTCATCGCTCGGGAGGTGCCGGCCGAGGACTCTGAAGAGCTGAAAGGCCTGGTCGAGGAGCATCTGGCTCGAACGGGCAGCCGGAAGGCCGCCGCGATGCTCGCGAGCTGGAACGAATCCGTGCGGCTCTTCCGCCAGATCGTGCCCGTCGCCGCTCCTCAACCGCAGGTCATAAAGGAGCCGGTAGAAGCGCCGGAAAGCGCGCCCAAGACGGCGGCGTAGCCACAACCGGCGACTATGCTGGAGGCGTGCGCCGGTTAGCCGTATTCGCGCTATTCCTGGTCGCGGCGTGCGGCTCGATCGGGGTCCAGGCTCAGACGCTGAAGCTGGCCTACAAGGCGGGCGACACCTATAGATACGGCTTGCACGCTGCGTTCAAGTACACAGTCGGCGCGGAAGGCTTGTCGATCCCGATCGACCTCGACATGAGCGCGAAAGAGGCGATGACGGTGAAGTCCGTCGATTCGAGCGGCACGGCCACCATCGCGGTCGCGGTGACCGATCTGTCCGTGAAGACGACCACCAACGGGGTCAGCAACACGACCACCACCACGACCTCGGCCAATGTCGACATGATGGTCGCATCGGACGGGCGCATCGTCAGCATCAGCGGCAGCACGTTTGGCAACACCACGCTCCCTGGTATGTCGGGGTCTCAGGGCGGCCTGCTCACGGCAATCCTCCCCGACAAAGCCGTCAAGCCTGGCGACACGTGGACGAAGGACTACGACCAGGCAAACCCGTTCGGCTCAGGCACCAGCCACGTCACGACAACCAACAAGTACCTTCGGGACGAGAAGGTCGGAAGCGTCAACACAGCGGTCGTTGAGAGCAACATCAAAGGCACCTTTGACCTCAAGATCGACATGTCCGCCTCGGCCGGTGGAGGCACCTCTCTTTTTCCGACTGGCGGCGGCAGCGGTCTGCAGAGCCTGAGCATGAAGGGAACGACCACCTCTGACGTGACCTCGTGGTTCGACGCCAGTGGCCACCGGGTCGTGAAGAGTCACTCGACCGGCAGCGTCGATGCCACGATGAGCCTGAACATGGCTGCAGGCGTCACGACCCCGGGGCTGACGGGCCCGATCACGTTCAAGGGCACCCAGACCATGGACATGACCCCTGCCTGACACCGAAGCCGTCCGTCGCGCGCTCGAATCCGAGCGCAAGGTCGAGCAGGAGTTCGTCGAGCAGGCGCGCAAGACGGAGTCCGCGCCGAAAGGTTGGCCGGCCGCGCTGATCATGTTTCATCTCGGCATGTGGCGCGAGAGACTACGCAACGGGTTGGCCGACCTCGCGGAGGGACGTGAGTTCACGCCGGCGCCGTCGAACATCGACGAGGTGAACGACGCCGAGCTCGCCAACGGAATCGGCACCCCGCTGACCGATGCGGCGGCCAGATCGGACCGCCTGCTCGCCGAGATCATCGACCTTTACTCGAGGCTCGGCGACCAGCCCTTTGAATGGAGCATCGCCAAAACAACGACGGCGGCGGTGCTGCGCAACAGCTACACGCATCCAAGGGTGCACTTGCATACCTACCTCACCGAGAACGGGGAGAAGAGCCGCGCCAACGAGATCTTCGAGGATGCGTACACGGAGATGAAGGCGGCTGACGCTCCATCTCTCATCCTGGCGACGGTCGCCTATAACCTCGCATGCGTGCGTGCGACCCAGGGCCGGCTCGACGAGGCGATCGATTCACTGGAGGAAGCCGCGCGGCACCGGCCTGAAATCACGAGTCAAGCACCGGACGATGCCGAGCTCGCGATCCTCCGCGACGATCCGCGCTTTCAGGAGCTCGTCAAGAGCTGAACGCGTCGCGGATGCGGTCGAGGACCCGCATGTTCGCGATCGAGTCGCTCAACGGAAGGGCGAGCGGCCGGTCGCGGAGAATGCTCTCGCCGAACGACTCGACCATCAATCTGTAGGGGTCGTCGGGATGACCCGCGGTGAAGGGCTGTTCGCGGCGGTGCACGATGTCCCGCGTAACGACCGTGAGGTCTTGTTCCTCAGGTGACTCAAAGCTCGCCCAGATCGAGGCGGTCGCTCCAGTCGGGAACGTGAGCAGCGAGCTCACCGTCATGTCGACTCCGTGTTCGACGTGAGCGCGGGCAAGCACCTCGACGGGCTCACCGAGGATCCAGCGCGTGATGCTGACCGCGTAGCAGCCGACGTCGAGCAACGCCCCGCCGCCAAGCGCGGCGTGCATGCGGTAGTTGGCGCTGTCGCTCAACCGAAAACCGAAGCTCGTCTGGAGGTGCAAAGCGTCGCGCAGCGATTCCACGAACGCGCGCGTGTCGGGATTGAAGCGGTACATGAAAGACTCCATCACGAGCTTGCCCGCAGCCTCGGCTGCGGATGCCATCTCCTCGGCCTCCGGGGCGTTCATCGCGAGTGGCTTCTCGCACAGCACGTGCTTGCCTGCGGCCATCGCGCGCAGCGTCCATTCCTTGTGCAGGCTGTTGACGAGCGGGATGTAGACGGCGTCGACGTCGTTCTGCTCGAGCAGAGCCTCGTATGAATCGCAAACCCGCGCGTCCGCGTACGGGGCGAGCATCTCGCGGGCTCGCTCGGGAGCCCTGCTTGCCATGGCCACCACCCTGCCGTTGTTGGACGCGGCGATCGCCGGCAGCAGCGCCTTGCGGGCGATGTCGGCCGCACCGAGCACACCCCAGCCGACGCGGCGCGCGCCTATATCTCGACCTTGAGCTGGGCGCCACCCTTCGCGATCGACCTTGTCGCCGCCTCCATCACCGCCACCGTGCGGCGCGCCTCCTCGGGTGTGACCGCGAGCGGTTCGCCCCAGGCCAGGTGGTCTGCGAGGTTGCGATAGAAACCGTGCTCGTCGCGGCGTGGAAGGCTCAGCACCTCCTCGTGCGCTCCTTCTTCCGCGGCGCGGAACACTTTGACGCGCGCCGGAAAGTCTGCGGGCACCGGCTCGTCGCGCCACTCCGCGACGACCGCGCCAGTGGTCCCGAGCAGGTACCACTTCGGCTTGCGCGCTGCAGCGATCTCGGACTGGAGAAACATCGCCTGCGCGCCGCCGGCAAACGTAAGGTCGACGCGAACCTGGTCCGCGTTCGTCACGTCGTGCCAAACGCGCTTGTGCGCGTCGGCCGTCACAGTCTGGACCCGGTCCGCGAAGAGCTGAAGGATCCAGTCGAAGTAGTGCGAGCCCCAGTCGTAGATGGTCCCGCCGGAGATGGGTTCGTGGCTGTGCCAGAAGTCGCACGGGTGGCCGTGGCCGCCGATGAACGACTCCATGTAGAAGGGTTCGCCGATGCGGCCCGAACGCGCGACTTCGCGCATCGCGAGGTAGTCGGGATCCCAACGCCTGCTCTGAAACACCGTGAGGAGGAGGCCGCGGGACGCCGCCGCGTCGATCATCCGGTCGACCTCTTCGACGTGCAGACCGAAAGGCTTCTCACACACCACGTGCTTGCCCGCGTCGAGCGCTGCCAGGACCGGGTCGGCGTGCGCGCTGGGAGGCGTGCCCACGACCACGAGGCCGATGTCGGGATCGTTGAGCAGCTCGTCCTGGTGAGCGTGCACGCGCACTGACCAGTCACGCTCAGCCGCCTCGCGCCGCTGGGGCGAGATGTCGCAGACTCCCGCCAGGCGCAGGCCGCTGATCGCCGTGATCGAGGCTGCATGCTCGCGGCCGATGGCGCCATAACCAACGAGACCCACTCCAACCGGGGGAGCAGCCGCCCGGCCAGCGGCGACGAGGACAAGACGGCCGACCAGCTTCTCGAAGGTCGGGCTCCCGTCGTTATGGAGACCGAGGTAAACGAACCGCCCCTCGCCGAACTGACGCTCATACCCGACGACCTGCTCCGTGTAGCGCCAGCTCGTGCGCAAGAGGATCGACGCCTCGAGCGGAGGCCCTTCGGACGTATAGAGTCGGTCCCGGACCTTCCACTCGGGATCAAGGCGCTGCGTCACCGGGTGATTCGAATCGGGCCGGACGATGAGCTCCGTCCGCGGTCCAGGGCCTGACGGAACCCACCCGGCCACCTCGCGGATCGCCTGACACGAAGACCAGGCGGCAAGCGCGTCACCGAGCAGGACGAGCCCGCCGCCTCGGCCCACGAAGTCGCGAACAAGATCTGCCTCTCGATCACTGATCGCACGATCCGTTGCAGCAACGAGGACTTGCCGTGCAGACGCGACATCCGCGCCGGTCGCCACGTCGAAGCGACGTGCGTCGAGCGGCAACCTGCCGTCGACGAGGACGAGGACTGAAACACGTTCGCTCAACTAAGCCACCTTTCGCTCTGAAGCCTGACCGATCCGCCGCAGCACGGAGAGGGTGCGCTCGGCGGCGTTCGCCCAGCTATAACCCTTCGCGCGGCGCTTGCCTTCCTCGCCGAGCTTCATGCGCAAACCCCCGTCGGCAAGCAGCCGCTCGAGAGCGCCAGCGATGGCATTCGAATCGTCGGCGTCGATCGAGATCGCAGCGCCAAGCGCCAGCTCCGGCAGCGCGCCGGCGGCACCGACCACCGCCGGGATCCCACGAGACATCGCCTCGAGCAGCGGGAGACCGAAGCCCTCGTAGAGGCTCGGGAAGGCGAGCACGGATGCGGACTCGTACAGGGCCGCAAGCGTGGGCTCGTCGACGTGTCCGAGGTAGCGGACGCCGGGCTCGGACCCGATTCGCCGCAGGGTGTCCCCGTAGGCCCATCCGGGCCGGCCCGCGATAACCAGCTGCGGCACGCCAGGACGGCCGTTGATGATGAACGGTAGCGACCCATGCCGCCCCCGCAGTTGGCGGTAGGCGACGAGCAGGCGGGCGTAGTTCTTGCGCGGTTCGACGGTGCCGACCGCCAGGATGAATCCGGGCTCGATGCCTTCCGGCAGCGGCCCCGGATCCACGGCGGGCGGCACCCCCTCCGGGATCACCTCGACCTTCTGCTCCAGCCCGGGGATCCGGTAAAGCTTCAGCAGGTCTCGCAGCGTCGACTCGGACGGCACCAGCACGGCGGCCGCGCCGCGGAGGGCTGGCGGAAGGACGGTGCGGAAGTAGAGGCGCTGCTGCCACGGCACCTCCGCCGGCCTGACGCGGAAGGCGAGGTCGTGGACGAAGATCGCCGCCGGCGGCGCGCCGGGCCGGCGGACAGGCGGGCTGGGCCAGTACGGATAAAGGATGGCGTCGCTCTGCAGCTTCGGTTCGATCGCCGGGATCCAGCGCGACTTCAGGGCCAGCTCGTGGCGGTACGGAGAGAGCACCGCCTCGCAGTCGGCGTCCTTCAAACGTTCCGGCCGCTCGCGGCTGCACAGGAGCACGAACTCGTCACCGGCCCGGTTGGCGATGAGGGCCTTGGACAGCTCCACCGCCACAGTCAGCATCCCCACCCGCTGGGGCCGCCAGCAGGCGGTGACGTCGATAGCGAATCGGCTCACACAGAGAATGTAAGAGAGGGGAAGTTCGCCGCGCGCAAGAGACCAGCCGGGCGTAACATGGTTTTTGGCGCCGATTTTGGCGTAGCTGAATCAGCCCTCCCTCCTTTCTGAAGGTCCTCTGCCCCCCGGTGGAGGGCCTTCCTCTTTGTATGAGAGGGAACCCGGATGGTTCCCTCTCATCGCGCGTGCGGCTTCGCCGCAGGCGCTGCTCTCTTTCCGGTATACGGTTGGGACTTGTCTTTAGTAGCCACTCGAAGCGACGATTGGCCGGCCAACTGCTACGCGTGTTGCGGCCGGAGCAAGTCCGGCCGCCAGGGTTTCGCTGAGGTTTAGCTTGTCTCGGATGCCCGGATTGCGAATGCGCAGTCGAACGTGCCCGTTACTGAGCCGCATTCAACTTCTTCGACGTACCAATCGTTGGCCAGGCCCGCCCACCTCAGGATCGTCTCGATCGCCGACGTCCATACGTAGCACGACTTCACGGTCTTGATCCGGCCGAGCGCGAACATGTTCGAAAAGTGGACGAGCCAGAACTGGTGCTCGTCGACCTGCAGCCACGCGTGCGTGTGCTCGCCGCGGACATTGTCCATCGCCTCGCTGAAGTTCTTCACCACGCCGGCGAGCTTGCGCTGGCGACCCGGCACAAAACGCCTCGCCCCACCCAGGCCGTGCCGGCCCTCGGCCAGCCATCGCTCGGTCGCGCGGCGGCCCCAGGCACGGATCATGTCCTCGGCTTCGGGACCGTAGATCGTTTCGAACGCCTCGTTCAACCGGCTCAGCGACTCGACCGGCGACGACAGCTGGTCGTCGTGCGGCGCGTCCTGCTCGATGTACTGGACCAGGCCGGCCGCATACGCGACCTCGGGCCACCGGTCGCCGGTCACGTCGCGCGCGACGTGGACGAAATTGCTGAAGTGCGAGTTGAGAATGAAGCGCCCGCGCGCCCGTGCAGGACGCACGCCCATCAGCTCGAGGGTCCGGATCGTTGAGGCACCCGCGGCTGTCGGCGTCGGTATCGGCGAACCGTGAAGGATCTGCGCAGCGGGAATTGGTGGCGATGAAGGCATCGCACGCATAGAGGTCGTGTCGGGACCGTTGGCCGCAGTCGCTGGGCGCCCCAGGACCGCGACAGCTCCGGCGGGCGTCGCCGACGCGACCGGCGGTGCAGCCACAATCCCAGACGCTGACGTGCGTCGCTGCGGCAGTCGCGCCATCAGCGCGAGCAGCTCGCGCACCGTCTGCGGCCGCTGCGCCGGATCTTTCGCGAGGACCTTGGCGAGCAACACGTCCAGCTCGTCCGGCAGGTTCGGGTTGATCTTCACTGCCGACGGGATGGGTGAGTTGACCGTCGCGTAAGCGACTTCCATCCGGTTGGAGCCGATGTATGGAAGCCGGCCGGTCAGCATCTCGAACGTCAGCACGCCCATCGCGTAAATGTCCGCGCGCTTGTCGACGTCGTGCCCCATAACCTGCTCGGGCGCCATGTAACCCGGCGTTCCGATCGCGAGCCCGATGGTCGTCAGGTGTGTCGGCTGCCCTGCGCCGCGCGCGAGGCCGAAGTCAGCGAGCATCGCGCGCCCGTCCGAGTGGATGAGCACGTTGGTCGGCTTCAGATCGCGGTGGACGATCCCCGCGTCGTGCGCGTGCTGCAGGCCGTCGCCGATCTCGCGCAGGTAGCGCCACGCGGTGAGCGGGTCAAGCGTTCCGCGATTGAGGATGTCGCGCAGCGTGCCGCCGCGGATCAAGGGCATCGTCAGAAACGCGTTGCCGTCGATGACCTCGAAGTCATAGATCGGCAGGATGTTCGGATGGTCGAGCCGGGCGAGCGTCTTCGCCTCAGTCTCGAAGCGCTTGACGAAACCGTCGTCCTGGAACAGCTCTGACGACAGCGCCTTGAGCGCAACTTCGCGGCCGAGCGGCTGCTGCACCGCGCGATAGACGACCGCCATCCCACCGCCGCCGAGACGCTCGACGATCTCGTACCCGCTGAGCCGCGTCCCGGTCAGGTCTTTCATGTCGCGCTGGCCAGCTTCGCGACGATGGCGATCAGGTCGGCCAGCCGGAATGGCTTGCTGAGCACGTTGTCCGCGCCGGCCGCAAGGAAGCGCTCGCGGTCGCTTGCCATCGAGTGCGCGCTGGCGATCACGATCGGCATCGTGGGAATCTGTTCCTTGATCCGACGCATCGCTTCAAGCCCGTCTATTCCCGGCATGGCGACGTCCATCAGGATCATCGCCGGCCGCTGGCTCATCGCGATGTCCACCGCCTGCAGGCCATCGGCCGCGATCAGCACGCCGTAGCCCGCCTTCTCCAGCACGCGCTTGCAGAGCCGCTGGGCCACCTCGTTGTCGTCGGCCACCAGGACGGTGAAGGTGCTGGCGGTGCTTCCCTGGCCGACCGCTGTTCCACCTGCATTCGCCTCAGCCATGCCGGAGCTGCTGCAGGGACTCGGCGCCCTCGGGGGCCAACGGGATCGTGAAGTGGAACGACGAGCCGTGGCCGACCGCGCTCTCCACCCAGATCTTGCCTCCGTGCATCTCCACGATCTGCTTAACGATCGTGAGGCCCAGGCCAGTCCCGGGAATTGATTGCGCGGCGCCGCTCCGGACGCGCCGGAAGCGCTCGAAGACGTGGGCGATCTCCTCCGCCGGGATGCCGATCCCGGTGTCGGTCACGCTGACCAGGGCATAGCGGCCCTCGACGCGGGTGGTCACGGTGACCGTCCCGCCCTCGGGCGAGTACTTGACCGCGTTGTTGACGAGGTTGCTGACCACCTGGATCAGGCGGTCGCGATCGCCCGCCACGATGGGGAGCCTGGGGTCGAGGTCGGACTTGAACTCGACGGCCGTCGCCGAAGGCACCGCCCTGGATACGGCCTCGGTCAGGACCTCGTTGATGTCGACCTCGGCACTGCGCATGGTCATGCGGCCGGACTCCATGCGGTCCAGATCGAGCATGTCCCCGATCAGTCGGTTCACGCGGTCCGCGTCGCTGAATATGTAGCCGCCGTAGGCACGGACCTCATCCGGTTCCAGGCCGCCATCCCGGATCAGCTCGCTGAAACCCTGGATGCCGGTCAGGGCGGTCCGAAACTCGTGGCTCACGATGCTCAGAAACTCGCTCTTGGTCCGGTCGAGCTTCTCCAGGTTCGTGTTCGCATCGCGCTGGGCCTCGAGGGCTTCGGCGAGCTTGTCTGCCGTCTCCCGGACCGCGGTCACGTCCTCGATCATCAGGAGCACGTGCTCGGGCCGTCCGCTCGAGTCCGGGATCGAGGTCGCCGTCAGCTGCAGCCACAACCAGTTGCCGGCCCCGGTCGCCGCTCGCGCGTGGACGCTGCTGCCGTCGGTGATGCCGGCGAGGAAAGGCGCTTTGTGCTGGCGCGACGCAGCCTGGTCGTAGGCGTGCAGCAGGTCGGGCCATGCGATGGTGCGCATCGTTTCCTCGTCGTGCTCGAGCATCTGGAGGAACGCGGGGTTGGCCTCCAACAGCTCGCCGCCGCTGCTGATGCGGGCGATGCCGAACGGCGATCGCTCAAAGATCGCGCGGTGGTCGGCCTCGCTCCTGCGCAGCGCCTGCGCGGTGTCAGAACGGCGGATGAACTGGCCCAGCTCGACGCCTGCCGTGGCCAGCATCGTCACCTCGTCGTCCTGCAGGGTGCGCGCCCGCTCGGCGACCAGCTCCACGACACCGATCACCTCGCCGCCGTCCACGACAGGGAATGCGACGGCCGACCGCAGGCCGGCGCTGCGCGTGGCCTCCACGCGCCCGAAGTCGGCCGAGTGCTCGAGGTCGGCGTCGCCAGCGAGCACGCCGGACTGCCAGACGCGCCCGATCAGCCCGGCCCCGTTGACAACGACCAGACTGCGGCTCGCGTGGAGGAACCCCTCGACCACGGCGCCTGAGGCATTCCACGCGTAGCGCACACGCATCGCCTGGCGGTCGGCGTCCACGCTCCAGAACTGACCGGCATCCCATCCGAGATATGCGCAAAGTGCAGCCAGCACCTGTGGCAGCGCCTGGTCCAGGCCGGCCGACGTGACCATGACCTGGCGCACCGCGGCGGCGCCTTCGCGCTGAGCGTCGGAGCGCCGGCTCGCCGACGTGTCCCTCGCCTGGATGAGGAGCGTGGGTTCGCCGGTCGCAGTGTTGGGGAGCTTCGAGATGAAGACCGCGACGGGCACCAGCGTGCCGTCGGCGCACACCTGGTTGATATCCGCCTGCCACCGCGTGACGTCGCCGTTGCGCAGCATGCCGAGGGCGTCTTTCAGAGCGTCACGGTCCTCCTCCGCAGTGACCTCGATAAGGGTGGTCTGGGCCAGGGCATCGCGGCTCCGGCCGAGCAGCGCGGCCAGCGGCTCGTTGACCTGCAGCAACCGCCCATCGAGGTCGGCGAGCCCGAGCCCAACCTCGGCCGACTCGACGGTGGCCCGCAACCTGCGCTCGCTGGCGGCCAGCTCGGCCAGCCGGCTCTGCGTATCAATGGCGGCCTCGCGCGCGTGCCGGGCCAGCTCGCTCATCGCGACCGCGACGCCCACCAGCACGGCCGCAAGCAGCACCGCGGGCGCGACGTCGGATGCCTGGCCGGCGCTGGCGAGGGGAATGACCAGCACCGCCACCGCCGCGACGAACGCCACGGCGATCGATTCGACGCGGTTCTGCTGCAGAGAAACCAGCAGGACCACCGTCAGGTAGAGCGGAAACGCGACCACCGGCTGGGCGTCGGCCAGGGCCTGGATCGCGAAGATGGCTGCCAGCGCCACAAACGGCGTGGCACGACGGACCGAGAGCCGAGTCCGAGAGAAGGACTGCGAAACGGCCCCTGGTACCCCTGATGCCTCGCCCCCCCTGGCGGGATGGAAGGTGCGCAGGGCACAAAGTTTATCGGCGGATCAGGGCGCTTCAGCCGCCTTAACCACGATCCCTCCCAGTCGCGAACGGCACCCCTCACGTCAGTTCCTTCTTCCCTGTTGGGAGAGGGTCGTTCAAAGCAAGCTACCTTGTGTAAGCTTCCTGCGCTGCCCAGATTGAGTCATCCGAGCACACCGCTTCAGGGCGATGGACTGAGCCGGCGGGTCTACCCGTTCATCGGGCTGGCGATCGTTGGCCTGGTCAGCCTGCACGGCTTCGCAGCGGTCACCACCTCGCTTGCCCTCAGCGGCGCCATGGCCGTGGGCGTAGCGCTCGTCCTGATCCCGCTGGCCCAGATCGACACGCCGGCCCGCAGCGGAATCGTCACCGCCATCCCGGTCGTGGGCGGTTTCGTGCTGGCGCTCTACCCGCTGTGGGCCGACGGCACCGCTTTCGGCGTCGTCGCCTCGGTGCTCATCACCACGCTAGGCAGCGCGCTGGTGGTCCTGCCCTGGGAGCGCATCCCTCGGTACCTCCACGCGATCTCGCCCATCGGCGGGCTGGCAGTCGCCTTCGCCCTGGAGATCCAGTTCGGGCTCAGCATCGTGCGCTCCTTCCCGTTCGTCCTCCTGCCGTTGATCTTCCTCGCGCTCTACTACACCACGGTCGAGTTCGCCGTCGGGGCGGCGCTCGCCGTGGCGGACCTGATCCTGGTCAGCTTCATCAACCCTGCCTCGGGCGATCCTGCTGCGGCAGTCCTCGAGGCGCTGCTGCTCGTCGCGTTCGGCATCCTTGTCCACCGTGTGGTCAGGCAGTGGGACCAGAACCGGCACGCCGCGATCAAAGCCGAGGTCGACAAGTCGGTCCTGCTGTCCGACCTCGCCCAGCGCAACCAGGACCTGCAGGAGCTGACGCGGGTCAAGTCGGAGTTCCTGGCCACCATGAGCCACGAGATCCGGACGCCCCTGAGTGGCGTGATCGGCATGACCGGCCTCCTTCTCGACACCACACTCACGCCAGAGCAGCGGGAGTACGTGGAGACGATCAGGACGTCCGGCGACTCGCTGCTCGAGATCATCAACGACATCCTCGATTTCTCTCGGATCGAGGCAGGGCGAGTCCGTCTCGAGACCCTGGAGTTCAGCCCGCGCTACGTCGTGGAGGAGGCGGTCGAGCTCTTCGCCGAGCCGGCCGCCAACAAGGGCATCGAGCTGGTGCTCGACGTCGAGGCGGACGTCCCCGAGCTTGTGATCGGGGATCCCGGACGGGTGCGCCAGGCCCTGATCAACCTGATCGGCAACGGGATCAAGTTCACCGAGACCGGCGAGGTGGTCGTGCGAGCGAAACGGCACGAGGCCAAAGGACCGGGCATCTCAGTCCAGTTCGAGGTTCAGGACACGGGAATCGGCCTCACTGAAGAGGAATCGACCCGTGTGTTCGGGGTCTACTCCCAGATCGACAGCTCGACCACGCGGCGCCATGGGGGGACTGGGCTAGGTCTCGCCATCGCCCGCATGCTCGTCCAGCTCATGGGAGGCGAGATCGGCGTCGTGAGCGAGAAAGGCAAGGGCAGCCGGTTCTGGTTCACCGCGCTGTTTCGCGAGGCGGCGGCAAGGGCGCGCGGTCCGCGCGCGAGCATGCAGCTGACCGGGATCTCCGTTGCGATCATCGATGACAACCGGACCAACCGGACGATCCTCGAGCGCTACGTCAGCTCGTGGGGCATGCGCGGGCGTAGCTTCGACTCCGGCCATGAAGCGCTGCACGAGATGCGACGCGCGTCAGGGGGCGACGATCCATTCGAGGTCGCCATCGTCGACCTGATGATGCCGGGGATGGATGGCGCCGCCGTGACGGCGGCGGTGCGGTCCGACGAGGCACTCGCCGAGATGGCGGTCATCCTGCTCACCTCGGCCGGTCGATCGGAGAAGGAGGTTTTTGGGGTTGACTCGGAGATGGTGAAGCCCGTCCGCCCCTCGCAGCTCTTCGACGTCCTGCAGACGCTGCTTGCCGGCCGGGCGCATGTGGAAAGCGAAACCGCGATTCACACGGTGGCGCCGACCGGGCGCAGCGCTCGCATCCTCGTCGTGGACGACAACGTGGCCAACCAGCGCGTCGGCCTGCGCATGGTCGAGCGTCTCGGCTATCGGGGCGACGTTGCCGCGACCGGCGCTGAGGCCGTCACCATGCTGGCAAAAGGTCGGTATGACGCTGTCCTCATGGACTGCCAGATGCCGGAGATGGACGGCTACGAAGCGTGCCGCCAGATCCGGCACGACGAGCGCGGCGGGCGCCGTGTACCAATCATCGCGATGACCGCGGACGCCGTCTCGGGCGAGCGAGAACGATGCCTCGCCGCAGGGATGGATGACTACATCTCCAAACCAGTGAAGCTCCACGTGGTCGCCGCAGTCCTCGAGCGGTGGCTGGCGACTCAGCAAGCGGTCTACTAATAGAAGGCTCCTCCCCACTTGTGGGGAGGTGGCGCGAAGCGCCGGAGGGGCTGCGCCCGAGGGGCTGCGCCCGAGGGGCTGATCTAAACCCGCCTGAGTGCGAGGACAGTCACATCGTCGGACAGCTCCCGGTCCCGCGCTCCGCGGGCCAGCATGTTCACCATCTCCTGCGCGGTCGCCGCGCGCCGCGCCTCGTAAGGCAGCTGCACCTCTTTCGTCGCCAGGTCCGGCCGCAGGTCGAGCAAGCCGTCGGAAAAAACGACGAGCGAGTCACCGGGGTTGAGGGTCACGGTGCCGGAGATGAACTGGGTGTCGGGAAACATGCCGATCGGCGCGCTGCGTTGAGGCAGCAGCTCCTGCGATGTGCTCCCTCTGAGCAACCTCGCGTGCCCGTGGCCCGCATCCACGTAGTCGAGCTGGCCCGTACGCGGGTCGAACCTGCCGTAGAAGACGGTCACATAGGAGTGGTTGACCTCGAGCGCCGCTGACATCACGCCCGCCGCTTGCTTGATGCATTCCACCACCGGCTCGACGCCGGCCACCCCGCGCAGCGCCGCGCGCGCAGTCGCCATCGTCAGCGACGCGAGGAGTCCCTTGCCCATCACGTCGCCGAGGGTGAGGGTGATGTGGCCTGGGCTCGCGCCGTACCAGTCGTAGAAATCGCCGCTGATCTCCCGCGCCGGCGTGAAATGCGCGGCAATCTCGAAGCCTTCGGCCGTGAGAGGAGAAGGCGGCAGCATGCCGGCCTGGAGCTCGGCCGCCCGCCGCATCTGCTCGACCCGCTCGGCGACCATCGCCTCGAGCCGGTCGAGGTTCGCCCGGTTCTCCTTCTCGAGGCTGCGCCGGTGGACGTTGTTGACCACCAGCAGGTAGAGCTGGGTGGCGCCGACCGGCTTGACGTGGTAGGCGAACGCCCCGTGCTCGATCGCGGCCCTGCCCAGCTCGGGGTCGTCGACCCCCGAGATCATGACCACCGCCGTATCCGGCCGCGTCGAACGTAGCTCCTCCAGGAGCCCGTAGCCCGACTCATCCGGGAGGCGGACGTCGAGGAGGGCTACCGCGTAGTCGTTCGCCTCGAACAGCCGCCTGGCTTGTGATCCGTCGAGCGCCACGTCGCATTCGAAGCCGCGGCTGCGCAGGGTTCGCGCCATCACCCGGGCGAGGGGCTCGTCGTCGTCCACCACGAGTACGCGTTCACTGCCTGCGGAGACGGCCACGGCCATGCAGTTTAGGTGCCCGGTGACAGAGATCTGATGCGTTCGATTGCACCGCTTTGGCGCCAAAAACGACTATCGCGTCTGGGATACGACGCGTTTGGGGCCAAAAACGCCCATCGCAAGGGCTCCTTCGGATCGCCCGGGCACCACTGAATCGACGGCGTCTATCGAGGCTGAAGTCCCTACTTTCTGCCATATGCTGGTCGCCTCCAAATTGAGCCTCGACGTCCAGACTCGCCAGACAGACGGTGGAGTGGCCGTGATCGTGCCCAGCGGCCGCCTCGACGTGGCCGGCGCTCCCGCGCTCAAGGACGCCATCAGCCAGCTCGCCAAGAACGGGCCGCCAAAGGTCGTGATCGACATGGAGGGCATCAGCTTCGTCGACTCCACAGGCCTCGGCTCGGTTATCGCGGCCCTAAAGGAGATCCGCAGCAGCCAGGGCGAGCTCCGTCTTGCCGCCCCCAATCAGCAGGTCCGCGTGGTGCTGGAGCTCACCACCCTGGACCGCGTGTTCCCCTACTACGCCACTGTCGAGGAAGCCCTCACCGGCTTTTAGCCGTTGGGGAGTGATCACGAGCCCTTTGAATTCCGGGCCACGTTTGCCGAGCTTGACGAGGGATTGGACGTCCTGCACCGCTCCGTCGAACGTCTACGCCTGGCCACTGGCCGGTCGGCGGACGATCGGCCCCTCATGCTCTTCGAGACCGCGCTGGGCGAGATCGGCAGCAACGTGCTCACCCACGGCCGGCCGCCGGGCACGGAACGGCCGGTCGAGTACGACCTGCGATTCGAGAGTGGGATCGTCGTCGCTTCGCTCACCGACTCTGGACCCCCGGTCCACGAACACCTGGCGCGCGAGATGCCACACGTCGACAGCGAAGCAGGCCGCGGCCTCGCTATGGCGCGGGCACTTGTCGACGAGCTCGGTTATGAACGCGTGGGCGAGGTGAACACGTGGAGGCTGGTCAAAAGGCTGTGAGCACGCAAGCGACCCCGATGGATCCGATGCGCGTATTGATCCACGACTTGCGCAACATGCTGGCCGTGATCGTCAACTACAGCGAGCTCATCGGCGAGGAGCTGAACGACCCGGAAGCGATCCGAGCTGACATCCAGGAGGTCAAAGCCGCCGCGGAGCGAGCGATCCTGCTCACCGAGAAGCTGCCGCGTACCGGCCAGCGCGCGACGTGACCCTCGCCAGGCGCGTCGGCACGCCGCCGGACCGACCTCATTCAGCCCTCATCCACCGCGACATCGCGCTCGTGATCGATGACGACGAGCAGGTCCTGCGCCTGGTCAAGCGCGTGCTTGAGCGCGCGGGTTTCGAGTGCGTCACCGTCAACGATGGGCTCGCCGCGCACGAGGCGGCGGTCGAGTGGCGGCCAGACATCATCTTGCTCGACCTGATGCTCGGCGACGTGACGGGCGACCAGATCATGTCGCAGCTGCGCGAGGACTTTCGGACGCGTTTGATCCCCGTTGTCTTCCTGACCGTGAGGGACTCGCTCAAGGACAAGGTCGAGCACCTTCTGTCCGGCGCAGACGACTACGTGACCAAGCCCTTCATCCCGGAAGAGCTCGTCGCGCGCTTGCGCGCGGTGATGTCGCGCTCGACCACGACTCGCGGCCTCAGCCCGCTGACTGGCATGAGCGGCAACAGCGACATCCTGCGTGAGATCAGCCGCCGGCTGGCGCAGAACCAGCGCTTCGCAGTGCTGTATCCGGACATCGATTCGTTCAAGAGCTACAACGACCACTACGGCTTCCTGCGCGGTGACGACGTGATCAAGACGCTCGCGACAATCATCCTCGAGGTTCTCGAAGAGAGTCACACCGGTCAACACTTCGCGGGTCATGTCGGCGGTGACGACTTCGTGATCCTGACCGAGCCGAGCATGGCCGAGTCGATCGCGACCGAGGTCACCAGGCGTTTCGATGAGGCCATTCCGGCGCTCTACGACCCTATCGACCGGGAGCACGGGTGGATCGAGGTCGAAGAGCGCAATGGCAACAGGCTGCGGGCGCCGCTCGTCTCTGTGTCGATCGGGATCGTGATCGCGGAACCGGGCAGCTACAGCAGCGCCGCGGCGGTGGCTGCGCGCGCGTCGGAGGTGAAGGGCGTCGCCAAGCGAATGCCCGGGTCGAAGTGGGTGCTCGATCGGCGCCGGCCGCCGGAGCGATTCGGCTCATGAGTTCCATGCTCTTAAGGGGAGGGAGGCGTGGCAAGCCGGTGCTAGCATCCGCCGCGCCCGCATTGCCATGAGCGAGGTAACGATCGCCACACCCGCCGGCCCGCCCGACGACGCACCTCGGCGCGTGCCGCGGATCAGGGTCGTCGTCCACCGGCTGGACGGCGGACTCGAAGAAGGCGAGTCCGACGCCCGCACCATCACCGCGGCCGGCTTCCCCGTCTATTCGTCCGCAGCCTCAGACCGTCCACGATGGACACCAAGCCGCGACATCAAGTACGTCGTCTTCGGCTCGGTCGACGACCCGGAGCTCGAGCCCGATCTGGGCGACGCGACGGTCGCGCGCAAGGCCATCATTCGCTTCAAGGACGGCGAATGGATCGCGGCCTATATCGACCAGGGCGAGCAGCCGGATGGCGACGGCCTCGCGATCAAGGTCCGCCTGACTGAGATTCAGCGTGTGATCCCGGCGGTGGCAGCATCCGCGTCGGTGCTCGAGATGCAGTTCGTCGACATGTGGACCACGCCGAGCGCGCCGCCCGGCCAGCCCCAGCGCCGGCGCTCCGACATCCTCGCGGCGGCTGCCCGTCAGGGCCGCGACCTGAACAAGCTGGCGAACGACTTCCGCGACCGCCTGGCCCTGATCCGCGACGTGGGCTTGACGACGGGCGACACGCTCGCCTTCTCGAAGGCCGTCCGCACGCACCTGGACCGGTTCCTGCTCGAAGACGGCATCAGCTTGAACTCGCAGGAGAAGTCGGCGCTCGCGGACATCATTCTCCGCGCCGCGGTCGGCTACGGACCGCTCGACAGCCTGCTGCACGACCGCTCAGTGAGCGAGATCATGGTCAACGGTCCGGACCAGGTCTTCATCGAGCGGCGCGGCGTGCTGACAAAGGCCGACGTCCGGTTCGAAGACGAAAACCAGCTGCTGGAAACGATCCGCCGAATGGTCGCGACCACAGGCCGCCACATCGACGGCCTGAACCCCATGGTGGACGCCCGTTTGCCCGACGGCAGCCGTGTCAACGCCATCATCCGGCCCGCCGCCATCCACGGCGCCGCGCTCACCATCCGCAAGTTCAAGGACGCGGTCCTCGGCATGGACGACCTGAAGCACGAGGGCAGCCTGAGCCCAGCAATGGCGGAGTTCCTGCAGGCCGCGGTGCTGGGCCGCATGAACATCCTGGTCTCGGGCGGCACCGGGTCGGGCAAGACCACGACGCTCAACGTGGTGGCCCGTTTCATCCCGCACAACCAGCGCGTGATCACGATCGAGGACGCCGCCGAGCTGCAGATCGACCATCCGCACGTCATCGCGCTCGAGCACAGGCCACCCAACGTCGAGGGCAAGGGCGAACTCACGATCCGACAGCTCCTGCGCAACAGCCTCCGGATGCGTCCCGACCGAATCCTGGTCGGTGAGGTCCGCGGCTCTGAGGCTCTGGACATGCTCCAGGCGATGAACACCGGCCACGACGGAAGCATGTCGACCATCCACTCGAACTCCGCGCGCGACGCGCTGTCCCGCCTGGAGACGATGGTGATGATGGCCTCGATCGACATCCCATTCGAGGCCGTGCGCGCGCAGATCGCGTCTGCTGTCAACCTGATCGTGCACCAGGCACGCATGCCGGACGGCAGGCGCAAGGTAGCGCAGATCGCCGAGGTCGTGGGCTACGACTCCAACGGCCCGATCCTGCGCGACATCTTCCTGCTCGGCATGGGCCCTGATCTGAGGCTCGAGTACAACGCGACAGGCTACGTGCCGACCGCGCTCGATAAGGCCGCGTTCTACGGCGTGCAGGTCAACCAGGACCTGTTCGACCCGGTCAAGTCACGCTACGTTCCGGCGGGGTCGGACAGCATGATGCCCGTCACCAAAGACCCCCTCATGTCCGGCCAGGGCAAGACCTCCGAGACAACAGTCGAGCGGCGAACTGTCGTTGTCGTGCCCTTCAGCTCCGAGCGACCCGCTTCCCGTCCGACAAGCGGGGGGCCGGTGCAGTCTGAGCCCGCGCCGGCGGCCCAGACGCCGGAGATGCAGGAGGAGATGCGCAAGCTCATCGACGCCGCGCGCTCTGCGGTGGCCGACCTGCAGGCCGCGGCCCCCCAGCCGGCGGAGCCCGCTGCGGCCGCTCCGCGCCTGCCACCTCCCGCCTCGGCCTCGCCCGCATACGCGCCGCCTGTCGTGTATCCGATGCCGCCGGCACCACCGGCGCAGCCCGGCGAGGGGACCACCCCGGTGCCGAGCTATTACGGCCCGCCGCCGGACTTTCACGCCGGCCAGGCCCTCGAGGCCGCCACCGCGATGGCGCGGGCGACCACCGCACTGGGCCAGCTGGCCGCCGCGTCGAGCGGGTTCGGCGGCATGCTCCCCACCATACGCACCAACGAAGGCGCGCCCGGTCCGGCAGGCGCCTCGCGCCGGATCCACGCGGTGATCGAGAGCATCATCACGCGACGCGGTCTCAGCCTGCGCCTGGCGCCGGCCCTGACCGACGCGTTCGAAGGCGCCGAGCTCAAAGCCAGCGACTATGCCTCAGCGAACAAGATCAGCAAGGACTCGGCTGGCCGCGAGCTTCGGCTGGCGGCCGAGGCCGGCTTGATGCAGGTGGTGCGCTACCCGCAGGGCGAGGCAGGCTTCAAGGCGTCACAGGGCCTCCTGCGCGAGATCGCCGAGGGTCTCGGACAGCCCATCAACGCGGCCGCGCCGCTTTCCGCCGAGACCATCATCGGCAGTCTCGCAGTCGGTCAGACCGAAGGCACCGTGACCATCATGTTCACCGACGTCGAGGAGTCAACGCGGCTGCTCTCGACGCGCGGCTTCACGACCTCGCACGAGATCATGAAGGCGTACGAGACGATCATCGACGAGAAGGTCGGCCAGCACGCCGGGCGGCGGATCAAGGGCCTCGGCGACGGCTTCATGATCAGCTTCGGCTCCGCGCGCCATGGCGTGGAGTGCGCAATCGACATCCAGCGCGCGATCGCGGAGTACAGCAAGCAGAATCCTGAGCGAAAGCTTCGGATCCGCATCGGCCTCAACACCGGCGAGGTGGTCGAGGAGGCCGGCGACATCTTTGGCGCGGCCGTCAACGTCGCCGCGAGGGTGGCGGGCAAAGCGAAGGGTGGCGAGATTCTCGTCTCCGATATCGTGCGCCAGCTCGTCGGCCCGGTCGACGAGATGAAGTTCGAGTTTCGCGGACGCTACAAGCTGAAGGGATTCCCCGACCGCTGGCGGCTGCACCAGGTCACGCCCGGCGAGGTGAAGGAAGCGTCTCGGGTGCTCACCTCCGGTGACGGATTCGTCGACCGCGAGCAGGAAAGGCTGGACATCAGGATGACGCTCGACCGCGCGGCGACAGGCAACGGATCGGTGGTCTTCGTGACGGGCGCACCCGGCATCGGCGCGTCGAGGCTCGCCTCCGAGGTCGCCGGCGAAGCCGCCGCAAAGGGATGGCTCGTTCTCGGCGGGCGCTGCCTCGAGGTGGCCGGCGGCTCGTACGGCCCGTTCCGCGAGGTCCTCGGTGCGGCCGTCGCGGCCTCCAGCGCCAAGACGCTGCAGGAGGCCGTGGGCCATCACGGTTCGCTGCTGGCCGCGCTCGCGCCAAGGCTGCGTCAGAAGGTCAGGTCGATTCCCGCCGGCGCCGAGCTCGGCGCGGACAAGGTTCGCGAGCAGCTCTTCAAGTCGATCCACTCGTTCTTGTCCGACATACAGGGCAACAAGCCGCTGCTGATCGTGCTCGATGACCTGCAGTGGGCGGACGAGGCGTCGGTGATGCTGCTGCGCGATCTCGCCGAGCGCGTGAACGGAAGCAGGATGGTTGTGCTCGGCACCTACTGGGACTCGGAGCTCGACTCCGGCCGGCCGTTCAGCACCGCGGTCTCGCGCCTGGTGAAGCGGCGCCGCGCCCAGCGGATCGCGTTGGGCCGACTCACCGATCACGACGTCGAACGCATCCTCGCCGGGCTCGCTGAAGCACCCCTGGACCCGGTGCAGCTCATCGGCATCCAGGCCGCGACCGAAGGCAACCCACTCTTCGTCGAGCAGTCGTACCTCTACATGGCCGAGTCGGAGAGCATGCTCGGCCACGGCGCGAGGTCGCACTCGAGCTACACAGAGGAAGACCTCGAGCTGGCGCAGAGCGTGCGCGGCCTGATCGGCCGCCGCATCCAGCGCCTGAGCGAGCCGGCGCAGCGCATGCTCGTCGCGGCGGGAGTCATCGGCAGGGACTTCGACATCTCGCTTCTCGAGGCCTTCGGCGAGCTTGGCGGGCACGAGCTCCGCGACGCGCTCGACGAAGCAACGCGCGGACGCTTTCTCGTCGCCGCGGGCAAGGACACGTACAGGTTCACGCACGACCTCGTGCGCCAGAGAGTCCTCGCGGCGCTGCCCCTGCCCCGCCTCCAGGCCTACCACCTGGCCGTGGCCGACACGCTGGAGCGCGTCTACGGGCGCTCCGCGCCCGAGCACGCTGCCGAGATCGGCTATCACCTGTACCAGTCCGGCACCGCGGCGGATGCCTTCCGCACCGCGGCGTTTCTCGGCCAGGCGGCGAAGAACGCCCTCGAGGTCGGAGCCTTC
>VBDS01000133.1 GCA_005889085.1 Chloroflexota bacterium
GATTGAGTTCGCGCTCGGGTCGTTGGTCTGGACGAAGACCCCGTGCCCTGACTCGCCGTCTTCCCCGCTCGCTGCCTGAGCCGGAACTATCGCCACGAACACGCCTGCGGCCACCACGGCGAGCAGGCCCAAAAGTCGAATCGGACTCTTCATGCAATGCCTCCTTGCGAAATGTCGGTTCGCAGATGAGGCTGACGGGTGTCTGTTTAGACGCCGTGACAGCGCGTTACAGATCTGTCACATGTGGCGGCAGGCTGAACCAGAAGCGCGTGAAGCGGGCGTTCGAATCGGCGCCGACGCGACCCCCTGAGGCCTCGACGAGCTGCTTGACGATGGCGAGGCCGATCCCCGCTCCTCCCCGGCCGGCGTCGCGGGACTTCTCGACGCGGTAGAACCGCTCGAAGACGTGGGGCAGGTCATCGGCTGGTATGCCGTCACCGGTGTTGGTGATCGAGATCAGAACTTTCGAGTGCATGTCCTCCGCGCGAATCGAGGCGTGGCCGCCACGCGGCGTGTAACGCGATGCGTTCTGCAGCAGGTTGGCCAGCACCTGCGCGAGGCCATCCGGCTCCGCACGCGCGATGAGCCCGTCGGGGATGACGAGCTCGACCTCGATGTCCTTCGCTTCGAACGCCGGGCGGGCGAACTCGTACGCGGATCGCACAGCCTGCGCGAGATCCACCTCCTGGCATGCGGCCACTCGGTCAGGGCGCTCGTTGTCCGCAAGCGCTTCGAGAGAACGGGACAGTCGAACCAGCCTCTCCGCCTCCTCGTGCAGCGACCTGAACTGTTCTGGCGTCGGCGCGATCACGCCGTCGCGAAGGGCCTCGAGGTACCCCTTGAGGTTGGTGAGCGGCGTCCGCAGCTCGTGCGCCGCGTTGGCGATGAAGTCGCGGCGTTCCCGCTCCTGCTCGGAGAGGCTGCGCGCCATCTGGTTGAAGGAATCGGCCAGGGATGCCAGCTCCGCAGGGCCACCGCGCGGCACGCGCGCCTCATAGTCGCCGCGGGCGATGCGCTCCGCAGCCCACGCCATCCGCCGCAGCGGGCTGGCCAGGCGCGCGGCGAGGACCACGGCCAGGCCCACGCTGATCGCGATGGCTATGAGTACCGCGACGAGGAAGATGGCTTCCACACCGTGGTCGAACATCGTCTGGGCTTCGGCGGCGGGCGTCCCGGCCTGGATCATCAGGCGATCGAAGGTGGACTGCGCGACCACCAGCACGCCTACGACGATGACCGCGATGGCGATGAGCGCGACAAGCACCGAGACGACCGTGATTCCTGTGGCGAGACTCCGCAGCCGTCGCATCTACGCCTCGGCGCGATAGCCCACGCCGCGCACAGTCACGATGTAACGCGGCGTCCCGACCTCTTCGCCGAGCTTGTCGCGCAACCGTCCGATATGCACGTCGACGGTGCGTTCGAGAGCATCACCCTGCGATGGTCCGTACAGCGAGTCGAGAAGGGCCTGGCGCGTCAGCACGCGGCCATGCGCCTGCACCAGTGCGACGAGGAGGCGAAACTCCGCGGGGGTCAAGGACATTGCCTTGCCTGCCCGCCGAACCTCGACCCGATCGAGATCGATCGTGAGGTCGCCGTGCTCCAGCACTCCGTGGTGGGTGCCGGAACCGTTCGCATCCCTCACACGACGGAGCACGGCCTTGACCCGAACGACCAGCTCGGCCGGCGAGAACGGCTTGGCAAGGTAATCGTCAGCTCCCTCGTGGATGCCGTACACCCGGTCTTCGACCTGCGCGCGCGCTGAAAGCATCACGATCGGTACGTCCGACCGCTCGCGGATGATTCGCATCAGAGCCAGGCCGTCGAGCTCGGGCAGCATGAGGTCGAGCACGATGAGGCCCGGGTGCAGCTCGTTGAAGGCCCTCAGCGCAGCCTGGCCGTCGGGAGCGGTGACGACACGAAGGCCTTCGCGCTCGAGATAGGTCTTGACCAGGGAAACGATCTTCGGATCGTCGTCGACGACAAGGATCGGCGCCGCCATGTCGAAATCCATCGTAGAGACCAAACCTAGGCCGTCAATGTGACGGCGATTTGAAGCTCGACCGGGAGGAACAATTCCACACCCTTTGCGCAAAAGCTCCTTTGCTCCTGCTGCGGCGAAAGGCGCTTTCTGCACAAGACGCGCGTATGGGTGGGCCCGCACGCCCAGCCGGCGGACCATGTGTCACCGCTTGATGCGTGCCTCGTACTCCGGGAAGTAGCGCTGGATCACTGAAAGGTCGAACTCGCGCAGGATCGAGCCGGGCGGTTCCCGCTCCAGGAGGAACTCGAAGCTGCGCCGGACCAGGTCCGCAACCTCGGCCGGCTGGTCCCCGCCACCCCATCGCTGAGCGTCGGCGGCGGATACGGTCACGGCGTGCCGCGAGCGTTCGTCGCCCTGCTCGACGCTGACATCGCACAGCCAGCCGCCTTCCTTTCTCTGCACAAGAACGTTGACCATCAGCCCTTAAGCGTGAGCTAACTCATGGAAGCTTTCGCGCTCCGCGGGATAATGCCGCCATTGTTGGCCACAAATCTGACACTTAACAGGCTGCCCACGGCGGTCGTCGTCTACGACTCTGACGGCCGGGTTGTCGACGCCAACGTGGCCGCGTGTGTGCTTCTCGGCGTGCGACAAGAAGACCTGGTTGGGACCAACGCCGAGGACTCTGACTGGTTGGTGATCGAATCAGAGGAGGGGCCGCTCGCAGCGCATCCGGTCATCGCCGTCTTGAGGTCGCGTCAGGCGGTCCGGGGCGTGCTCGTCAGGGCGCGGCGCTCCGGGGGCGCCGACGTCTGGATCCAGGTCGATGCGGTGCCGGAGATGGTGGATGATCGACCGACAGGCGGTGTCGTGGCGACGCTGGCCGACGTGACCCATCTGATCGCGCACAGCCGCGCCACCACCCGCTCGGCGGGCGACCACATCGTGGACGAGGTGACCGATCGCCTTGCCCAGGCCCGCCTGGAGCCGAGGGCAATCCTGTCCACCGTCACGGAGGCGCTGAACAAGCTTCGTCCAGGCATCTGGGTGGCCTCGCTGATGGGCAAGGATCCATCCGACATCCAGATCGTGGTCACCAACGGCGACCACGGCGACCCGGACTTTGCGACCGACTACATCGATGCGATGCGGCTTGCGGGAACCACCGAATCGACACCGATCTCATCGCGTGTCATCGAGTCAGGTCAGCCGCTTGTCATCCCGGACATCACGGTGAAAGACCTGATGAGTTACCTGAACGATGACGTGCGGCGCTATCTGACCGAGCACCCCTGGAGGTCGCAGGCGACCCACCTGGGCATCGTCGTGGTGCCGATGCGGACCCGAGGCGCCATCATCGGCACCCTTGGATTGTTCGAGCCAGGCAGCTCCAATCCGATCACGCAAAAGGACACGATCTGGATGCAGGCGATCGCCGACAGGACAGCGCTTGCCGTGGAAAACGCTCAGCTCTACGAAGACGCGGTCAAACGGCTCGAGCGGCTTGCCGCCCTGCAGAGTGTCAGCCTCGCGATCAGCGTGAGCGGAGATTTGAGGTTGACCCTGAAGGTGATCCTCGACCATGTCTCGACCCAGCTGAAAGTTGACGCTGCGGACATCCTCCTCCTCGATGAAAACGACAACACGCTCGCGCTTTCCGCAAGCACCGGATTTCTGGCCACCGCGGTGCCGGAGTACCGGCTCCCGGCGGACGAAGGGATGCCTGGCAAGGCACTTAGCACCAAGCGGATCGAAACGGTGACCGCTCTCAGCGCCTTTTCTCAATTTCGGCGCCGGTCGCTCTTCGCACGCGAGGGGTTCAAGGCCTATGGCGCCGTGCCGCTTATCAGCCGGGGCAGGCTGTTGGGAGCCCTCGAGGTCTTCCACCGCTCGGCCCTGGTCCCGGACCAGGAGTGGGTCTCGTTTCTCGACGCGCTGGGCAGCGTCGCATCGGTGGCCATCGACAGCGCCACGATGCAGGAACGGCTGACTCGCGCCCGGGGCAGCGGGGCCGCCGTCCGGGCAGCCGCGACCGCCCCCGCGATGAGCCGGGTCGAAACCGAGATCCTGCGCATGGCCGTGCAGGGCCTGACCAACCGAGAGATCGCCGCGCAGGTGCACCTGAGCCATAACACCGTCAAGTTCCACATGCGCCAGATCCTTCAGAAAACAGGCGTGTCCAACAGGACCGAGCTGGCCCACCACGCTGCCAAGGAAGGCTGGCTCTAGCCGGTGGATTAACAGAACTACCCACCTGGGTAGTGAATTAGCTCATCGGAGAGTGATCCGGTAAGCAATCGCTTCCTAATCTGAACGTGGGATGGAATGTCTTGCTTAACGTGGGGCTAGTCACCGGTTGGGTAGCCGAAGAGGGTATGGCGGTCGAGGAAGCTCCGGCACGGCGCCTGCCCCTCGTGGCCGTCCTGCTGGCCTCGGTCGGGCTGAGCGCGCTGCCGCCGGCGGTCGCGCTGCTCATCCTCCTCGGCGTGATCACATGAACGTCCAGGAAGGCGTGACGCTCGGCCCGTACCGGGTCATGGAGCGCGTCGGCCGCGGCGGCATGGCAACCGTCCACCGCGCGTACCACGCCGCCCTCGACCGCTACGTGGCGGTCAAGGTCCTGCCCGATTTCCTCGCCGAGGACCCTGAATACCGCGAGCGATTCCAGCAGGAGGCGCGCTCGGTGGCGCGCCTGAAGCACCCGAACATCGTCGAGGTCTTCGACTTCGGCTACCAGGACGGCACGGCCTACCTCGTGCTCGAGCTGGTCGAGGGGGGAACTCTTGCGGACAGGGTTGGCCAGCCAATGGACCTGAAAGAGGTCGTCCGGATCCTCGAACAGGTCGCTGGAGCCCTCGACCACGCGCACGCACACGGCGTCCTGCACCGCGACATCAAGCCTTCAAATGTCCTCCTCCACTCGGATGGCACGCCGGCCCTGGGTGACTTCGGTCTCGCCAGGATGCTGGGATCGGTTCGACGTTTGACCGGCTCCGGGACGGTCATGGGGACGCCTGAGTACATGTCGCCCGAACAGGCCGCCGACGAGCCGCTCGGCCCCGCTTCGGACCTCTACTCGCTGGCGATCGTGGCCTACGAGATGCTCACCGGGCGTGTGCCTTTCGAGGCCTCGACGCCCGCGGCCACCCTCCTCTCCCATGTCACCAACCCCATGCCAACCACGCGCGAGCTGAGGGGCGAGCTGTCCGCTCACGTCGAGGACGTCTTGCGCCGCGCCCTGTCCAAGCGTCCTGAGGAGCGCTACGCGTCCGCGGCCGACTTCGTCGCGGGGCTCAAGCCGGCTGCGTGGCCTGGCCGGCTCGAGGCGGCCTCAGGCACGCCTGCGACCCGCCGGCTCGCCCGTCCGGAACGAACACCCGTCGTGCTGGTGGTCGATGACGGCGCGGCCAACCGGGAGCTCATCGAGGCGTGCCTGGCCGACGTCGACTGCCATGTGCGGACTGCAGCGGACGGTGCGTCGGCGCTTCAAGCGATCCAGGCCTCGCCGCCAGACCTCGTGCTGCTCGACGTTCAGATGCCGGGCATCGACGGCTACGAGGTCTGCCGGCGCATCAAGTCGAGCGCGCGTTCGCGCCTCCTGCCGGTCGTGATGATCACCTCCCTCGATCGCACGGCCGACAGGGTGCGTGCGCTGGAGTCCGGCGCGGACGACTATATGACCAAGCCGGTCGACCGGATCGAGCTCGTCGCCCGGGTCCGCTCGGCGCTGCGCTTGAAGACCGTGTACGACTCGCTCGACAGTGCCGAGCAGGTCATCTTCGCGCTGGCCGCCGCCGTAGAGGCGAAAGACCCGTTCACCGAGGCCCATACCCAGAGGGTGGCCGAAACGGCGCGCAAGATCGGATGCCGGATGGGCCTTGGGGCGTCAGACCTGGATGCGCTCTACCGCGGCGGGCTGATCCACGATATCGGCAAGATCGGTGTCCCCGACGCGATCCTGCTCAAGCCGGGACCGCTTGACGCCCACCAGCTCGCGACGATGCGCCAGCACCCGGTCATCGGTGAGACCATCGTCGCGCCACTGCGCTCGAGCGCCGGCCTGCTGCCGATCATCCGCAACCACCACGAGCGGTACGACGGCACCGGATATCCAGATCAGCTCGCCGGCTCGAACATTCCACGCCTGGCGCGGATCGTCGCCGTCTGCGACGCCTTCGACGCCCTGGTCAATGACCGGCCCTACCGCTCGCGTAAGGCACCGGAGGAGGCGCTGGCCATCCTCCGCGCCGGTGCAAGCCGCCAATGGGATCCAGAAGTCGTCGCTCTCTTCAACGCTGAAATTCAAACTCTCGGGAGCCAGGGAGCGGCCTGATCCCCATGCAAACCCTGGTTTCGTTCCTGCAGAACGCGGTCGCGGTCGCATTTGTCGCGCTCGGCGTCGTGACGGCGATCACGTGGCTGCGCCGGCGAGACCGGTCGATGGGATTTCTTGCCCTCGCGATCATCTTGCTGGCCGTTGTGTCAGGTCTCGGCCGGCTGCAGGCATACATCCCGATCATGCTGCCGTTTCTGGGCGTGATCGAGCTGCTCGGATTCATGGGCACCGCCTACGCCCTCCTCCTCTATCGCAACTCTGTCATCCCCATCCCCCGGCGCTGGCATGCCGTCGCGATCGTGTCGTTGGCGGCTGTCAGCGTCCTCATCACCGCCGCGTTGGTGCTCTCGCTCAGCAAGACCGTGCTCACGCTCGTCGCCGTAGCCCTGGTAGTGGTGTGGTGCGCTTGCGTAGTCGAACCGATCATTCGCTTTTGGCTGGTCTCGCGTGGGCTACCCGCCGTGCAGGCGTGGCGTCTGCGCTCCCTGAGCCTTGGGTTCGGGGGGTTGGTGGCTCTCCTCCTCTTTGCAGTCTCCGCCGGCTTGCTGATCCGGCAGCCGGTGATCCAGGTGATAACCGAGCTTGTCGCGCTGGCCATCATTCCCCTCCTGTACGCGAGCTTTGCACCGCCTTCGTGGCTGCGCCGGCAGTGGCGCGCAGGAGAGGAAGAGGGCCTGCGTACGTTCATGGAAGACCTTCTCGTCAGCGATGACCGCGACGCCCTGGCGAATCGCGCGCTCGAGTGGGCGCTGCGCCTGGCCGGCGGCGCGTCGGGCGCGCTGTTCGACGGCAACGGCAAGGCCACCTCGTGCCATGGCCTGGACCTGGCGGCGGTCGCCGAGCTGACCGGACACCTGCCGAGCCTGCGCGAAGGAGTTCGGCGGGTCACCCTCGAGGGTGTCGAGGTGATCGCCATGTCGGTGCCGGTGAAGGGCCTGACGACGTCCGGGACTCTGGTCATCCTGGCTGGACCTTTCACACCTGGATTCGGCGGCGACGAGATAACGCGGATGCAGCAGCTCATGAGCGCGTTTGTGACTGCCCTCGATCGCCGTCACCTGATCACCCAGCTCGAGCAGAGCAACGCCGCCCTCGAAGACGCCAACCGTCACAAGAGCGTGTTTCTCGCCAACATGAGCCACGAGCTGCGCACGCCGCTCAATGCGATCATCGGTTTCTCGGAGCTGCTGACCGACGCGCAAAACGGCCAGTTCGACGAGGCCACGCGGAAGCGTTTTCTCAGCCAGATCCTGACCAGCGGCAGGCACCTCCTGGGCCTGATCAACGACATCCTCGACCTTTCCAAGGTCGAGGCGGGGCAGATGGAGCTGCGCCTGCAGACGCTGTCGGTGGCAGATTCTGTCGACCAGGTCGTCAAGACCGTCGAGCCGCTGGTAGCCAAGAAGAGCATCACCTTGACTTCAACCGTTGCGGGTGCCGGCGACATGCTGGCCGACGCCGGCAAGGTCAAGCAGATGCTCCTCAACCTGGTTTCGAACGCGATCAAATTCACGCCCGAAGGTGGATCGGTGACGATCGGGGCCGTGCGCATCAAAGAGACGATCGAAATCTCGGTCACCGACACTGGCATCGGCATCTCGGAATCCGACCTGAAGTCGATCTTTCGCGAGTTCCACCAGGTGGACTTCGGGCCAGGGCGCAAGCACGAAGGCACCGGTCTCGGACTCGCGCTGACCAAGCGATTCGCGCTGCTCCATGGTGGCGACGTGCGCGCGGCGAGCCGGCCCAACAAGGGCAGCGTGTTCACGCTCAGCCTTCCCGTCCGGGCAGGCGTGCCGCCGGCGACCGAGACCATGGCGGCAGCCGCCAAGAACGGGTCGGGACCCATCGTCCTGGTGGTGGAGGACGACCCGGCGGCGGCCGAGCTTCTGACGCGCCAGCTCTCGGCCGCCGGTTACCGGACCGAGGTGGCGCGCACAGGCAACGAGGCGCTCGCACGAGCTCGCGAGCTGCAGCCCGCCGCGATCACCCTCGACATCATCCTGCCCGAGGTCGACGGCTGGGAGATCATGACGCGTCTGAAGAGCGACGCAACGACGAGCGGCATACCCATCGTCGTGGTGAGCGTGGTCGACAATCCGGAGCTTGGGCTCGCGCTCGGGGCGATCGACTATTTCGTCAAACCCGTGGACACCGGGGCACTGATCAAGCGGCTCAACCGCTTCGATTTCATGCGCCACTCGGGCAAGAACGAGGTCCGGGTGCTGGTGGTCGACGATGATGCCGCCAACCGCATTTGGCTGACCCAGGCGCTAGAGCCGGCAGGCTTCACCGTGTTCGAGGCTTCGGGCGGGCGCGAGGCGATCGAGCTCGCGAAGGCGAACCAGCCTGACTGTGTGCTGCTCGACCTGATGATGCCGGAGGTCACGGGTTTCGACGTCGTCGAGGAACTGCGCGCCGACGAGAGGACACGCGAGACTCCAATCATGGTCGTGACCGCGATGACCCTGACCGATGCTGACAAACGACTTCTCAACGGAAGGGTGTCTCAGATCCTCACTCGCGGCAATGTCGCGACCACGGACATCGTCGGTCTGCTCAAACGGGTGATCGCGCAGCGCAACGGCTCGTCGTGAGCGACAAGCGCGTGATTCTGGTCGTGGAAGACAACGAGGCCAACCAGGCGCTGGTCCAGGCGGTGCTTGAGCTCGAGGGTTACCGCGTGGAGCTGGCTGCTTCTGCCCTTGAAGCGCTCGACCACCTCCGCGACCGCGCGCCCGATCTCATCCTCATGGATGTGCAGCTGCCAGGTCAAGACGGGCTCTCGCTGACGCGCCAGCTCAAGGCTGACCCCGCTACCAACGCGATACCGGTCGTCGCCCTCACCGCGCACGCCATGACGGGCGACCGCGAGCTGGCATTGAGAGCTGGATGCGTCGGTTACATCGCAAAGCCCATCGACACTCGAACTTTCGGTGCGGAAGTACGCCGGTACCTCGTCGACACGGAGAGCGACCGCCACATGGTGGTGGGGTGAGGGGACGCATCCTGGTCGCGGACGACGACCCTATGAACACTGAGCTTCTTTCCTATTTCCTCAAAGAACACGGCTATGACGTCTCAACAGCGCCCGACGGCAACCAGGCGCTCGAGATGGGCACGAGCGGCGATTTTCGGCTCGTCATCCTCGACGTCCACATGCCGATGTACGACGGCGTAGAGGTTCTTCAGCTGCTCCGCAAGCGCCACCGGCTCCACCCGATCAAGGTGATCGCCCTGACCGGAGACCTTTCGGACGAGGTTCGCCAGGAGCTCGAAAGTGGCGGCGTCGACGGCTTCTTGACCAAGCCTGTCGACCTCGACCTGCTGCATTCGGAGGTGGATCGCCTCATGGCGGACTGAGCGGGCAGTGCTCACATCCCCGCCGTCGTCACTCGGAGCAAAGCCCACCGCGATGACCCCGTGGGTCCTCATGGTCGCGGCCGATGAGGCAAACGCATGCTCCGCGCGCGCGGCGTTGGAGAAAGCAGGTTTCGCCGTCGAGCTGGTGCCGACCATTGAGGCGGCGCTGGCATGCCTCGCGGTCATGAGCCCGGCTGCGCTGGTGGTGGATGGCAAGCTTTAGCGGACCGCGTTGGCGTCCGTAGCGCTACCAGGTCCGCGTGACCTTATGAATGGCGCGCGGGCGGTCGGGATCCATGCCTCGAGCCACGGCAACCTGGTGCGCAAGCAGCTGGCCCTGGACGGCAAGAGGGATCGGAGTCAACGCTTCGGGCAGGCCAGACATATCGAAGAGCCGCAGCACGTGGCATCCCATCGCTGCGAGGCGCTCGGTCACCGACTCGAGGTCTGACACGACCGGCCCACCGCCATCGATGATCAGAACCGGGAGACCCGCTTCGACGATGGCGATCGGGCCATGCTCGAAATCGGCCACCGACCAGGCACGTGCCAGGACATAGCTCGTCTCGCTGAGCTTCAACGCGACCTCCTCAGCCGTGGAGAAGTTGAATCCCCGTCCCAGCACGACCGCGCGCGGACCGGTAAGGGGCGGGACGAGAGCATGGAGCTCGGTGTCTCTTTCCAGGGTGCGCGCGATCGCCTGGGGCACGGCGTCCAGTGCCGACTCGAACACTGGATCGGGATTCATCGCCTGCGAGATCAGGGCCAGGGCAAGCAGACTTGCTGTGTAAGTCTTCGATGCCGGCACGCTGAGCTCGGGTCCCGCGTGCATGGGCAACACGAGCTCGGCGGCGCGGGCGAGCTTTGAATCCCCCTCGTTGGTGATCGCGAGCGTAAGCGAACCCTGTCTTCGCCCCTCCTCCACCACCGCGATCACGTCCGGCGACTCGCCCGACTGCGAGACACCGATCACGCACTGGCCCTCAAGGCGAGGCGGATGCGCGTAGTGGGTGAAGAGCGAGGGCGCCGCCATCGTGACGAGGGCCCGGTTGCGCACGCCGAACAGGTACTTGGCGTAAAGCGCGGCATTGTCGGAGCTGCCACGCGCAGCGATGAGGAAGCCATGCGGCGCTACCTCGCGGATGCGCTCTCCAATCGACATCGCCGCGTCTGCACCCTGCGCCAGCAGCCGCGAGGCCACCTCAGGCTGTTCGGCGATCTCCGCCCGGAAGTGGCTCATCGGCGCGGTCAGCTTCGCATGTTGTCAGCCCTACAGGAGGCGCTCGTGGGCCAGGTCAGGTCTGGGGCAGGTAGTAGGGGCCAGAGGCGGGTTAACTGATTGAGCTCGCCTTGCGGCGAGGCATTCCGCGTGGGAGGTTGGCTAATGCACCTCATAGGGTTTCTGATCATGGGGGCGATCGTCGGGTGGCTGGCCGGCAAGGTCATGAGCGGTCATGGCTACGGCATCATCTGGGACGTCGTGCTCGGGATCGTCGGATCGTTCGCCGGCGGCTTTGTCTTCTCGCTGATCTTCGGCACGCAGCCGACGGGGCTGGTCATCTCGTTCATCGTTGCGCTGATCGGAGCCATCATCCTGGTTGCCATCGTGCACATGGTCAAGCGAGAGCCGATCCGCACGGCCTGAGAGGTCCAGGATCACAGCTGACCGCTAGCTGACGAGCGGCGCCGGCCGCTGCGCCCGCGCGAGGTCGGCTCCGGGGCCGGCAGCAGTACCTCATGCCGATCATCATGGTCACGGCCCGCGGAGACGAGGTCGATCGGGCGGTGACCGTGGCCACCTGTTCTTCGGGACCGGCGCGTCCGACGTTCTTCATCACCACCAGACGTTTGGCGCAGTCGACTTCCACGTTCCAGTGCTCGAGATAGGCCTCATCCTCGTCGGGTCCTACCTCGCGACTATGCTCGCGACTTACCTGCCCCCGCGCGCCGCGGCCTCGGAGGCCGTGGGCTACGAATACACTTTCGAGCGCATGGCGATGACCGGATGGACGACCTACCAGCTGCGCCGGCAGATCTTTTCGATCGGCGAGGACTTCTGGGTCCAGAACACGGAAGGCGAGAACGTCTACAAGGTCGATGGCAAGGTGCTCGTCCTGACGCAGACCTTCGCCCTGCAGGACGCGAATGGAAACGAGCTGGCGAGGATGCAGAAAGAGATGCTCACGCTGCGGAAGACGATGGATGTCGAGCGCGACGGCCAGGTCGTGGCCGTCGTGAAGAAGGCGTTCTTCAACATCCTGAGCCAGCACTTCGACATCGACGTGGCCGGCAGCGGCGCCCTGGAGGCCCAGGGTGACATCCTCAACCACGAGTTCCAGATCACTGGCGGAGGACAGGTCGTGGCCTCGGTCTCGAGACAGTGGTTTGTCGGCGACATGTTCTACGGCGTCGCCGTCGCCCCCGGACAGGACGACGTCCTCCTGCTGTGCATCGCCATCTGCATCGACGAGATGTCCGAGAGCGATCGCCACTGAGCGAAGATGCAGCGTTCGAAGCCTGGCGGATCCGGCGGCGCGCAGGCGACACGAGCGCGACATTGATCAACCTTTACGAGCTGGTCGCCAACCCGCGCGGGCTGAAGCCGCACGAATTACCGACCGAGGAGCGGGTTCGGCTGTCGACGCGAGCTCTGTACGAGATGCATGCCGGCTTCGAGGTCGTGGCCGGCAGCGATCGGAAGCTCGAGCTGATCGAGCTGGTGCCGTATGACCATGAATGGCCGGCTCGCTTCAAGGACTGGAGGCAAAAGCTGATCGGCGCCCTTGGTCCAGCGGCGCGCCGAATCGACCACGTCGGCTCCACCGCGGTCCCTGGACTAAAAGCCAAACCCGTGATCGACATCCAGGTCAGCGTCGATGACATCCTCGATGAAACCACCTACGTTCCCGCGATCGAGTCGCTCGGCGTACAGCTGCGCAGCCGCGACGACGACCAACGCTTCTTCAGGCCGTTCGCAGACCGCACCCGTGACGTGCATATCCACGTATGCAACGCCGGCAGCGCCTGGGAGCGGAGACACCTCTTGTTCGTCGCCTACCTGGGATCTGACCCCGCCGCGAGAGACGCCTACCTGAAGGCGAAGGAATCCGCGACGGCTCGCTGGGCCGATGATCGCATCGCCTATACCGAAGCGAAGGACGGGGTCATCCGCGAGATCGGCACCCAGGCCGAAGCCTGGGCCGCCAGAACCCGTTGGTCCGTACCGGAGATCTGAGCGGTTGACGTCGCTCGCATCATGATCTAGGCATGCCAGGCACCGGAGTCAAGAAGACATGAGAACGCTTATCACAACGGGCGGCAAACAGGAGTCGACCGCTACGGACGAGATCGTCCGCTGCTTCAACGCAGCCCCCGAGGCCGGGTTCTGGCTCGACATAGAAGCTCCGGACGAGAGCGACTTCCACCTCCTCGAGCAGACCTTCAAGTTCCATGCGCTCACGATCGAGGACATACGGCACCAGGACCAGCGCCCTAAGGTGGACGAGTACACCGACTACAACTTCACGGTTCTCTTCGTCGCCGAGTGGCAGCGGGACGAGATCCTTCTGCGCGAGCACCATCTGTTTGTCGGCCCGCACTACTTGATCACCGTGCACAACGAGCCATCGGCGCAGCTGAAGGACCTCCAGGACCGAGTTCACAAAAGCCCCGAGCTGACTCATGGCAAGCCGGCGTTCATCACCTACCTCGTGATCGATGCGCTCGTCGACGCGACCTTCCCCGTGCTGGAAAAGCTCGACGACCTCGTCGACGAGCTCGAAGACGACATCCTTCGGAAGGCGTCTCCCAAGTCACTCGGTCGGATCTACGAGCTCAAGCACACCGTCACCGAGCTTCGAATCTTCCTCGGCCCTCAACGAGATGTGTTTCAGCGCCTGATCACGCATGGAATCCACCTGCAGCAGCAGGACATGACGCTCTACTACCGCGACGTCTATGACCACATCACCCGCCAGTACGAAACGGCCGACTCGTTGCGCGACCTGCTGTCCAGCGCGATGGACGTCTACCTCTCAACCGTTTCGAACCGCGTCAACGAGACGACCAAGGCACTCACGGTGATCGCGAGCCTCTTCCTTCCTTTGAGCTTCCTTACCGGCTTCTACGGCATGAACTTCATGTACCTCACTCAGGTGCTCGAGA
>VBDS01000134.1 GCA_005889085.1 Chloroflexota bacterium
GTCGTTCGTCCCACGTCGATCACCTGCGAATCGGCGCTCAGCAGGACCCGTGTCACGTTGCAGTCACACGCCACCCGCTCGACCGCGGCGCCGGAGATCGGCAGTGAGAACTCGAGATCTCCTGCTGGCGCGCCGCAGCGCTGAACCAGTGTGTCGAGCGTCGCAGTCACCTGAATGTGTGGCCGCTGTCCACCGCGCGCAGGCAACGAAGCCCCGTCCAATGCGTGATGTGCGAGCTCAACGAGCCCGTCAGCCAACCGGCGGTCGAGACGCCGCTCATCGCCCCTGCCGCTGCGCCTGGCCAGAGGCTCGAGGGCGGTTCGAAGCACAGCGCCACCCTCAGGATCCAGCACACCGCGGATCCAGAGCATTCCACCCTCGCCCGTGCTGAGTGTCAACGCGCGAGCTTCGCTGGCCGCGGCCTGATCAGCTGCGTATGCAGCCGGATCGACCGAATGCCGGTGGTGGTGGCAGAAATTGCGGAAGCGACCAACGGTGAAGTCACGCGCCTTGTCCAGGAGCGTTGTCTCGTCGAACGGCATGGCGTCGGGTAGTTCGGCGACCGCCTCGGCCTCCCGCGCGATCAGCGCGACGTGGGGAAATCCAACCTCGCCGCCGACCATCGCCTTGATGCTCTCGGGAACGCTTGAAGCGCGCTCTCCGACGATCACCCTGTCCGCCGCCGCTCCACTCGTCATGTGACAGTTCAGGCGAAGCCAGTGAATGGGTGAGAGACATCCCTCGGCGTCGTAGTGGTCGGTCCGCGCAAATGCCGCGGCCATGTCGGAGAACTTGAGATCGAGCAGATTCCGGCCGCGCGCCAGCTCGCGCAGATCGGCAGCATGCTCGTCCCCCGCCACCGGCGACGGCTGAGCGCAAAAGCGTTCGATCTCGGCAATCAGCGACCCAACAGGGGGAGAAACCATGCCCGAAGGCTACGAAAGAATGTTCGAAACGAGAACGCTCTTAACAGGCCAATCAAGCAAGCAAGAGAACCGTGGAGCCGAGCGCCACCTCGAGCACCATCCACTTACCCTCCACCCGGGCGATCCCGGCGACGTCGCCACTTGGGATGAAGAGGAAGTCCTCCGCAATTCGCCCCAGCTCCCGCTCCCAGCTCAAGACACATATAAAGGTCGTGGGCGCAGCCCGAAAGCTGGACCGCCGGAAGTAAACCCCGCGGCGAGCGTGAGCCCATGGTGCCAGCGAACGTCGCCAACCATGGGGCGGCATTCTCTCCTTAACAACCTGGGTTGGCTCCACGCCCGCCGCTCACGACAATCGACGCCATGAATGAGAAGACCGTTGTCAAGCAGCTCTACCGCCTGAACATCGAACCGCGCGTCATCGACCAGCTCACCAGGCTCGCGGCTAAAACCGGCGAACCCAAGACCAGGCTAGCCACGCGACTGTTCACCGAGGCCGTGATGGGATTCAAACCGACCAAAGCGACGAAGAACGGCCGCTGAAGCCGCTAAGCGCTCCGTGCCTCCGACGCGCTAGCGGGCGAGCGCTCCTCGCGTGAGTACATGCCTTCGATCTCGCCGGCGTATTTTTGCGCGACCACGCGCCGCTTCAACTTGAGGGTGGGTGTGAGCTCCTCCGATTCCGGCGTCCACTCCACCGGCAGGATGGTGAACCGCTTCACGCCTTCGACATTCGACACGTGGCGGTTGCACTCGTCCACGGCCTTCTGGATCTCGGCGTGAACCGCCGGATGCTGCGCCAGGTCGGCCGGCGAAGTAAAGGAAATCCCCGCCTTGCGCGCCCACACCGGCGCAACCTCCGAGTCGAGCACGATCAGCGCGCTGACATACGGCCGCCGGTCGCCGATCACGCACGCCTGCCCGACAAGCGGGTGCTGCTTCAACAGCGCCTCGAGGTTCGCGGGCGAGATGTTCTTGCCGCCGGCGGTGATGATGAGCTCCTTCTTGCGGTCGATGATCCGCAGGTACCCATCGGAGTCCAACGCGCCGACATCCCCGGTGTGCAGCCACCCCTCGGCATCGATCGTCTCGGCCGTCTTCTCGGGATCCTTGTAGTAGCCCTTCATCACGTTGCCACCGCGCACCAGCACCTCACCGTCCTCGGCGATACGAACCTCGACGCCCGGATCGGCGATGCCGACGGTTCCGTTCTTGATCCGTGTGAGAGGGTTGTACGTCGCGCCGACGCTCGTCTCGGTCATGCCCCAGCCTTCCCACAGCTTGATGCCCAGGGCCTGGAAGAACTCGATGACCTCGGGGTTGATCGGCGCCGCGCCCGTGACGGCCCAGCCCAGCTCCTCGAGCCCCACCTTGGCCCGGATCGCCATCCACACCGGGCGTGCCCGCTCGGCCGCCGCGAGCAGCTCCGGCGGAGGCTCCTGGCCGGCCTGGCCGAGCCTGACCAGCTTCCGGCCGATCTCTATCGCCTGCAATACAGCGTTGCGGCGCTGCTCCTCTGCGTCGGCCTGGATACCCGCCATAAGCCCGGCCTGCAGCTTCTCCCACACCCGAGGCACACCTATGAGCTGTGTCGGTTTCACCTCGACGGCGTAGGCGAACAGCTGCGTGGTGTCGGGGCAGAAATAAGTGATGTTGTGGCCCCGGATCGCGCCGTAGTGCCCGACAAATCTCTCGAAGACGTGGGCGAACGGCAGATACGAGATGTGTCGCTGACCAGTCTGGTGGTCGAGGTAGGCATCGATGGATTCCGCCATCCAGCAGAGATTGCTGTGAGCCTCCATCACACCCTTGGGCGGGCCCGTGGTGCCCGAGGTGTAGACCAGGGTTGCAAGGTCGTCCGGTGTCACGCGCCTCCACTCTTCGAAGGCAGCAGGGTCCCGGCGATCTTCCGATGCGCCACGCTCGATCAATGAGTCCCAGCTGATCACCCTATCGTTCAGCGCCACACCCTCGGGGTTCATGACCACGATCGTGCGCAGCTTCGGCAGCTGCTCGCGCACAGCCGCGAACTTGGCGAAGAACCCTGCGTCCTCGACAAACGCCAGCACGGCCTCGCAGTGCGCCGCGATGTATTGCACCTGTTCCGGTGCCAGCGTGTTGTAGAGACTGACCGGCGTCCCGCGCGCATGCAGCACGCCGAGGTCGGCGATCAGGTGCTCGGGCCGGTTGCGCGCCATGATCGCGGCGAACTCGCCAGGCCGAAACCCAAGCGCCTTGAGGCCGGCGGTCACCTTGCGCACCTCGTCGCGGTACTGGCTCCAGGTCAGCCCGCGCCAGGTCCCTGATGCGTCCTTCCATTTGAGTGCGTCGGCGTCGGGAAACTCGCTGCAGGTTTGCTCGAAATTCGTGAGCACGGTCTTCCCGCGCGCCGCCCGGTCCATTTCGGCTCTTTCGGCCTTGATGTCCCGATTCATCCTCGGGAATACACTACTCGGTGGTGGTGGGGCGAGCCTGATCTACGTTCGATCACACCGATCGACCGTCACCTTCTGCATCGCCGGGGTCGCCTGGGCGGTCTTCTTCGGGGGCCTTGCGGTCGGTGCGTTCAACCTGCCGGAAGGCGCCATCGCAGGGGTCGCTCTGGGCGTCGGGGCGGTGGGCGGGATGATGCTGGCGATCAGGGCGGCCCTCAAGCTCAAGAGCTGGCCGCCGGCCAAGCTCGGCTTCTTTCGCGACCGCATGTTGGTGATCCAGGGCCGCCACGAGATGCGGGCGGTGTGGACCGCGATGGGCGCGGTGACGCTGTCCGAGCCTAGCGCGTGGCCCCATGTGAGGCTTACCGACCGCCTCACCATCCAGTTCAAGAACGAACCGCCGCTCAGCTTCAAGCCGGCCGTCTTCGGCCTCGAGCCGATAGCCTGCCGGGACCTGATCCTCAAGCTGCGCGACGACCCCAAGCTCCGCGCCCGTCTGCCGGAATTCGATTCCCTGCGCGACCTGGCGATCTCGCCGGTCGTGGCCGGAGAACTTATCGAGCCGCGACTTTAGACCCGGACAGGCGATCATGATCGCTCCTGTGAAATCGCTCGAGGGACGCGACTTCATCGACCTGGCCGATCTCGATCGAGCCCAGCTCCGCGAGGTCCTCGACCTCGCCCACGCGATCAAGGCCGGGCGGTGGTCGGAGCGGCCGCTCGACGGGCGCCACGTCGCCATGCTCTTCCAGAAGCCGTCCCATCGCACGCGCGTCTCGTTCGAGGTCGGGATCGCCAGGCTGGGCGGGTCGACGACCACCCTGACCGAGAACGACGTCCAGCTCGGCGTCCGGGAGACGATCCCCGACGCCGCCCGCGTCCTCGATTGTTACGTCGACGGCATAGTCGCGCGTTTGCGCTCCCATGAGGACCTGCTCCAGCTTTCCGGGGCCTCCGAGAAGCCCGTGATCAACGGCCTGACGGACCGCTCGCATCCCTGCCAGGTGCTCGCCGACCTGATGACGGTCGAAGAGGTCGGCGGCAAGCTGGCGGAGCAGCACCTTGTCTACATCGGCGACGGCAACAACGTGGCCAACTCGCTCATCGAAGCCGCGGCTCTCACCGGCCTCGCGATCACGCTGATCAGCCCCGCCGGGTACGAACCAGCCGCCGGCGTCCTCGAGCGGGCTCGTAGGATCGACTCCGGAACCCCGAGGATCACGGTCACGAACGACATCAACGCAACTGACGGAGCAACGGCGATCTACACAGACGTGTGGGCATCGATGGGCCAGGAGGCCGAGCGCGAGGAGCGGCGTCGCGCCTTCATGGAGTACCAGGTCAACCAGGACGTGATGAACTCGGCGCCAGGCGCGGTCTTCATGCACTGCCTCCCCGCGCACCGCGGGGAAGAGGTCACCGATGAGGTGATCGACGGCCCGAGATCGGTGGTCTTTCAGCAGGCGGGCAACCGCCTGTACGCGCAGATGGCGTTGCTCGCGGAGCTGTTTACACGATGACGAACTTCATCAACCAGTTCGGGACGCAGCTGGTGGAGGTCGCGCGCCACCTCGGTCCCGTCGAGATCATCGATGTCGCCGTCGTCGCCTTCGTCCTCTACCAGCTGCTTCGGCTGCTGCGCGGGACGCAGGGCACCCAGATCCTCGTCGGCCTGATCCTGCTCGCGGTCGTGGGAGTGCTCTCGACGACCTTCAACCTGATCCTTCTCTCCTGGCTGTTCCGCAACGCGACCTTCTTCATCATCATCGCGGTCATCGTCATGTTCCAGCCGGAGCTGCGCCGAGCGTTCGACCAGCTCGGCCGCATCGGCAACATCGGACGGCCCCTCTCGCGCTTCAGCCCGCGCCAGTACAACCAGGCGATCTCGGAGGCGATCCGCGCCACGGAGCGCCTGAGCATGAAGCGGACCGGGGCCCTTATCGCCTTCGAGCGCGACGTCGGCCTGGAGGACTATGCGGCGACCGGCGTGCGCATCAACGGCGAGATCTCCGCCGAGATGCTGCAGTCGATCTTCTATCCGAACTCACCCCTTCACGACGGAGCTGTGATCGTCCGCGGCAACCGGATCATCGCCGCCGGCTGCCTGCTCCCGCTCCCTGAGGAGGGGACGGTGAAGGAACGCATCGGCACCCGCCACCGCGCGGCCCTCGGCCTCTCGCTGGCATCCGACGCGCTCGTCCTCGTAGTCTCCGAGGAGACGGGGAACATCTCGGTGATCGAAGAAGGCCAGATCAGTCGCAACCTTGACGCGGACAGCCTGCGCCGCCGGGTCGCGCTCAAAGTGCCGTCGCAGAACGGCAACGGCCTCTCGCGCTTCAGGATCCGCCGGTGAGCTTGGGCCTTCTTACCGACGACTGGCGCATGAAGCTGCTCGCGCTGGGTCTTGCGGTGCTGATGCTGGGCGCGGTCGCGTTCTCGCAGAACCCTCCGACGACCAACCACCTCACGTTGATCATCGGCTATACCGTGCCACCGAGCATCATCCTGATCAACCCGCCGACCAAGACCGACATCACGTACACAGGCCTGGCGGATGTCATCAGCCACGTAAACTCGAGCAACCTCACGGCATCGGTCGACGCTACACGCGCCCTTCCCAGCGCGGCAGTCAGGCTGAACATCGTCGCCAGGGCGACAGACCCGCGGGTGACCGTTCAGCAGCCGCCACCGATCGTGGTCCAGGTGGACACCCGCCAGGTCAGAGAGCTTCCGGTCCAGGTTGCCGCCCGGGCCGCTTCGGGATATAGCCTGACCAAACAAGTGGCGATTTGCCCCGGAACAATTGCGCCAAATCCGTGCAAGGTCCATTTCGACGGCCCGGTCACCTGGGAAACTAGCCTGACCGCGACGGCGACGTTGCCTGGCGTGGTTAACGTGAGCACGATCGACTCGCCGAACCAACCGGTCTCCCTTTCGAATAGCAACGGTGCCATCGACCTGACAGCCTGCCGGACTCAGCCCTGCGCCAACCTGGACGTGACGTCAGTCAACCTGCATATCGAGGCCACGCCGGGCGCTTCGAGCAGCACTGTGCCGCTGCTCGATGCACCGCCGTCGCACGGGCCTCCTGCGGGGTATCGGGTGACCGGCATCACCATCAACCCGATCACAGTGGTCGTCAACGGCGACCCTGCCGTGCTCGGCCGAATTCAGAGAATTACGCTCCCGGCCATTGACCTCAGCAGCAGCACGTCGGACGCGACGTTCCAGGTCCAGATCCCGTATCCCTCTGGAACAAGTGGCGCGGTGGCGATCGCCACCGTCACGTACTCGATCTCGCGCAACCCGAACGTCTCGCCGAGCCCCTAGGAGTAACCTGGCGGCCTCCGCCGCCGTTTCAACGTTTCAGCAGCGCCGGCCAAGGGAATTACGCGCCCCAAGAGTTCTAGTTAAGAAGGTAAAGAGATGTGCGGAATCATCGGCTACCTCGGCGGCCGTGAGGCCACTCCGATCCTCATGGAGAGCCTGAAGCGCCTGGAGTACCGGGGCTACGACTCCGCGGGGGTGGCGGTCCTCGAGGCCCCCAGGCCAGGCTTGGCCGGCCGGACCAGCATCACCAAGTCCGAGGCCAAGGTCGACACCCTGAT
>VBDS01000135.1 GCA_005889085.1 Chloroflexota bacterium
ACCTCCACCGAACATCGATGTCATGCCGGCTCGAGCGCTGCACTGCCTCGATGAGTCCAGCCGCCCGGTAGACGAACGGGCACAGGTAGTCGAAGAAGACGTCGAACGTGATGGGTTCTGAGATCGCCACTCCAAAAGCTCCAACGCGGCTGGAGCTCACGCGTATTCCAGACAGCTGGGCCTGGATGCGCCCGGACATAGTGATCCGGCTGCTGCCCTTCACGGCGGCGTTCGCGATCGCCTACCTCGCGAGCGGGCGCGCGGGGTGGCTGGGTCTCGGTACCGGCCGGCTGAGCGTTCAGCTGGGTTTTGCGGCGCTCGCGGTGCCGGTCATGTTCGCCGCCGCCGTCGCAGTCCAGCTGTGGCTGACACGCAGGCGAGGCGCGCTGCTCGTGCCGGCCGGTGCTGATGACGCGTGGTTCCAGGCCGCCTTCTACGCGCTGAACGGACCCATCGAGGAGGCCCTTTTCCGCGGCTTGATGCAGGGCGGGCTGAGCGTGTTGTGGGGGGCGCCGGTCGGCTTCGCAATCGCCACCGCCACGTACGTGCTGTATCACCGGCTCGGCCGCTGGACGTGGCCCGACACTCTCGCCACTGCGCTGGTCGGCATCCCGCTCGGCCTCGCCTACTGGCTGCTGCCCGGACCAGCCTCGCTGCTCGGCGTCTCCGTCGCCCACGTTGCGGCGACTTGCGGCTTTCTTGGTCCTGGACCCTATCTATTGAAGAGATTGAATCTGGTCTAGACCTGGCGGCGGCGGACCGAGTAATAGACCACCGCCGCGAAGAAGACCATGACGAACGCCCACCACGCAATGTCGCCTGGTCCCGACCCCTGAAGAACCGCGGCGGCTGGTCCAGAGCTTTGTCCGCTTTGACCACCGGCCTGCACCTGAGCCCGCACCAGAGCTGCCGGAATGCTGCTGGTCAGCGGGTGAGGAAAGAGCCAGTACGCGACATCGATCACGGCCCTGGCGACTCCGTTCTCGATCAGGTTGCTGTTAACAAAGCTGTGCAGCAGCGTCATTACGCCTGTGATCACGTTGTAATAGACAAACGCCACCACGGCGGCGACGATGTTGTTCATCCAGGTGCTGAGCGCAAGCACGATGAGCATCACGACCAACGTGTTGGCCACGGTCGCAAGAACCTCTTCGGTGATCGCGTCCTCATAGCCGCCGCCGAATAGCAACATGACGAGCCGCGCTTCCACAGCGAGCAACCCGACGATCACAACGAGGGCGGCAACTCCGGCCAAAATCTTGCCCACCGAAAACGCGAATCGAGACACGGGCTTGGAGAAGATGCTGGTGGCGGCCCCGGAGTCGAGATCGTGATAGATAGCGGTCATCCCGATTCCGTAGGCGATCAGGAGGCCAAACGTACCCAGCGCCGAGCGGATGAGGGAGACGAATTGAAGCTCGACGAACTGGTTCGTGACCGGGTTGAAGCCGCCGTTCGGGTTGGACTCGAACAGCGAGTAGAGGATCCGCAGCCCGACGCCGAGTCCGACGATGCCCAGGGAGCCGACGAGGAAAAAAACGAGCAGGACTCGCCTGCGCGACAGTTCGAGCAGCGTGTAACGCGCGACCGCAGCGGTGCCGTTCACCGACTTTGCCCCTCGTCGATGAACGAAGGAAGCTGATCGCGTTTCGGCGAGGCGGCCTGGAAAAGCTCGACGAAAACATCTTCGAGATTGCGGCCCTCGGGCACGACCTCCTCCATCGTCCCCTCCTTGAGGACTCGCCCCTTGCCCATGATCGCGACTGTGTCGCAGACGAGCTCGACTTCGCTGAGCAGGTGGCTGTTCAGCAGAATCGCGACGCCGCTCTGCTTCAAGCGCTCAATCAAGGCGCGCACGTCACGGCGGCCGAGCGGATCGAGATCTGCCGTCGGCTCGTCGAGGATCAACAGCTTGGGACGGCCGAGGATCGCCTGGGCAATGCCCAGGCGCTGCTTCATGCCCTTGGAGAACTGCCGTATCTGGCGCCTTTCGGCGTCGAGGCCGGCGAACGCGAGCGTTTCAGGGATCCTTCGCTTGCGTTCCGCCTCGTCCAGCCCGAGCAGGCTCGCAAAGTAATCGAGGATCTCGGAGGCGCGCAGGAATTTGGGAAAGTCAGGGTCTTCCGGAGCGAAGCCGAGCTGCGCCCGAGCCGCAGGATTGCCGGGGTGCGACCCGAACAACGAGATGCTGCCCACGTCAGGATGAATCAGGCCGGCGATCATCTTGACAACGCTCGTCTTGCCCGCGCCGTTAGGCCCCAGCAGCCCGAACGCCTCGCCGGCTTCGAGCTCGAAAGTCACACCGTCGACGGCCCACGGATCGCCGGCGCGATATCGCTTGCGCAAGTCTTTGACGCTGACGACCGCCATGGATCAGCGGCGAATATACGCTGCGTGATTGATTCCGCCCGTGGTTGACCTCGACCGGCGGCAGCGCGTGACGCTTGTGTGGGCCGGCGCCGCGGTGGTGCTCACCGCTTTCGACGGTTCGGTCGTCGTGCTTGCGCTGCCCGCGATCGCCAACGACTTCCATGCAAGCACTCCCGCGCTATCGGACCTGGGGTCGGTGCTGGCCATCGGCTCTCTTGGAGCGCTCCCGCTGGCCACGTTGGCCGACCGTTTCGGCCGCCGCCGCCTGATCGCCGGCGGCGTCGCCGGGTTCTCGCTCGCCAACTTCGCCAGCGCATTTGCACCGACGCTTGCGGACCTGGCCCTTCTTCGCCTCATCGCCGTTTGCTTCGAGGTCCTGGTCGCCGGTGTGGCCACCGCGCTCGTGGTCGAGGAGGCTCCCAATGGCCAGCGCGGTCGGGCTGTGAGCGTGCTTGCCCTCCTTTCCGGAATTGGCACCGGGGTCACCGTGATCGCCTATCCGATCATCGCCCCGCACTGGCGGTGGCTGTTTCTGGCCGGTGGCGTCGGTGTGCCGATTGCGCCGCTCATCTGGTGGCTCCTGCCCGAAGGCAAGACGTGGCTTGGCGTCCGCATCACAGGCTCTGCGGTGCGACTGCTGATGCAGCCGCCATGGCGCAGAAGGGTGATAGTGCTCGCCGGCATGACCGCGCTGCTCGCCGTGCTGCTCGAGCCGGCGGGTCTGCTGTTCACGGTCTACGCGACACGCGCCCTGAGCATGTCGCCCGTCGCGATCAGCACTTTGATCGTCGTGTCAGGTGTGGCCGGAGCGACGTGCTACCTGGCCGGTGGATATCTGACCGACCGGTTCGGGCGGCGCGGCCCTGCCATCGCGCTCACGATCGCGACCGCCGCCGCGACGAGCCTGAGCTTTGCCACCGGGGCGATCGGATTCTTCATCGGCAATGTGCTGTGGAGCGCATTCGCGAGCGCGGCCACGCCTGTGTTCGGTGCATGGTCGGCGGAGCTGTATCCAACCCGTGCCCGCGCAACCGCGGAGGCCGCGAGCGCGGTCGCGGCGTCGGTGGGCAGCATCGCCGGCCTCCAGTTCGTCGCCGTCCTTTCAGCGACCACCGGGCTCGGCGGCGCGATCGAGCTCGGCGGAATCGCCGCGGTGGTCGGTGCCCTCCTGCTCTTCCTCCTGCCCGAGACCAAGCAGCAGCCGCTTCCCGAGTAAGGTTGCAGCGCAATCGTGGAACGGGCGAGGGCGGTTGTCATCGGTGGCGGCATCACAGGCACCAGCGTCGCGTATCACCTCGCGAAAGCCGGCTGGCGCGACGTCGTCCTGGTCGAAAAAGATGAGCTGACCAGCGGCTCGACATGTCACGCCGCCGGGCTGGTGACGCAGTTCAACCCGTCGCCGACGATGATGCGGTTTCGCCGCTACAGCATCGAGCTCTACCAGGAGGTCGGCGTCTTCGAGACCGTCGGCAGCCTGCGCTTTGCGTCAAGCAGGGACCAGATGATGGAGCTGCAGCGCGGCGTGAGCCGCGCGCGAGGCATCGGCCTGGACGTCGAGCTCATCTCAGCGGACGAGGCGACCCGGTTGATGCCGGCGATCACCCTCGACTCGCTCTACGGCGCGGTTTGGATGCCCGGCGATGGCCACCTGGATCCACACACCGCGACCCATTCGCTGGCCGCTGCCGCGCGCAGTCTCGGCGGCCAGATCTTCACCCACCGCCGCGTCACCGGGATCGCGCTGTCGGATAAGGGAGCGGTCCAGGCCGTCGACACGGACGCGGGGAGGATCGAGACCGGCATCGTCGTCGTCGCAGGCGGCATCTGGGGCCCACAGCTCGCGGCCATGGCCGGCGCGTTCGTCGTCTCGACACCGGTAGACCACCAGCACGCCGCCCTTCTTGCGGTACCCGGGCACGAGTTGCAGCACGACATGCCCTGCTTCCGCGACCCAGACAACCTTGTTTACGGCAAGGCTGAGGCAGGCGGGATGGTCCTGGGTGGATATGAGGCCAACCCGGTGGCGCGGTGGATCGACGGCGTGCCGTGGGACCACGCCGGCACTTCGCTGCCACCGGACGAGAAGCGCTTCGAGCCGCTGCTTGCCGGCGCCGCACGACGTTTTCCGTTTCTGCACGAGGCCGGGATCAAGAAATTGGTGTGCCATCCCGACGCGATGACGCCCGATGCAGGGCCGCTCGTCGGACCGGTGCCTGGAGTACGCGGGCTGTACATGGCCGCCGGGCTTTCGCTGAACGGGTTTGGCGGGGCGGGCGGCATCGGGCGCGCCATCGCGGAGCTGGTCACCGCGGGAGAGACGGAGCTCGACCTCTATCCGTACCGGCCGTGGCGGTTCGGCGCGGTGCACCGCGACCATCGCTACGCAGCCGAGCTTGCGAGAGAGACATACAAGTACTACTACTACCTGCGTTATCCGTTCGACGCCGACGAGTCCGGCCGGCCGCGCCGGACCAGCGCCCTGCATACCCGCATGCAGGACCTCGGTGCCGTGTTCGGGGTGAAGCATGGTTGGGAGCGGCCGGATTACTTCGAGACCGGCCGGCCGTGGCGCCGCGCGGGCCCGGACCAGCGCGTGTTCGGCTTCACCCGACCGCCGTATTTCGACCTGCTGGCGGAGGAGCACCGTGCGTTTCGCGAACGCGTCGGCATCATCGACATGAGCTCGTTCGGCAAGATCGAGATCACCGGGCCAGGCGCTCTCCCCCTGCTCGAGCGGGTCGCGGACAACCTCATCAATCTGCCCGTGGGGTCGGTGGTCTACACGCAGTTGCTGGAACCCGGCGGCGGAATCGCGGCCGATGTGACCATCACGCGCCTCGCCCTCGATCACTTTCGCCTGGTCACCGGGGCCGGGTACGTGGACAGCGACCTGGGATGGCTCGAGATGCAGGTCCGCGACGGCGATTCGAACGTGCACCTCCGCGAATCGTCGGAAGAGCTGGCGGTGATCGGGATGTGGGGGCCGCACGCGCGCAACGTGCTCGAGAAGGTGACGCGCGACGACGTTTCCGACCTTGGTTTTCCTTTCATGCAGGCGCGTCAGATTCGCATCGACGGATTCGCGGTGCTCGCCCAGCGCGTGACCTACGTCGGCGAGCTGGGCTGGGAGCTCTATGTCGAGCCGGGCACGGCCGGCCAGGTCTGGGACCGGCTGATCGGCGCGGGAAGCGCGTTTGGAATCACGCCGGGCGGCTATCGCGTGCTCGACTCGCTGCGGATGGAGAAGGGATATCGCTACTACGGCACGGACATGGGCCTGCTCGATAACCCGTTCGAAGCGGGACTTGGCTTTTGCGTGCGGCGTGAGAAGTGGAGCTTCCTATCAGCCGAGATCACGCGAAGGCTGCGCACGCTGGCGGTCGGCGGACAAGAGTACGTGCCGATCTATGGAGGCGAGGCCGTTCTCAGCGGCGGGCGGGTGGTGGGCCGACTCCGAAGCTGCGCCTACGGGTTCACGGTGACGAAGAACCTCGCCTACTCCTATCTCCCGATGGACCTGAAGCCGGGCGCTCACGTCGAGGTCGAGGTTTTCGGCCAGACGCTGCCCGCAACCGTAATGTCGGACGCCGTTCTCTCGAAACGTGATGCCACACAGCGCGCCGGCTGAGGAAGCCGCGGCGCGGGTCGCCCTCTGGAGAGGCCGGGCGGTGGCGATCTCACCGCTGTCAGGAGGCCTGACGAACGAGAACTACCTCGTCGAATGCGAGGGCCGGCGGTATGTGATGCGCTTGCCGGGAAAATCCACAGAGCTGCTCGCCATCGACCGGGCGAACGAGGTCTACAACACGAAGTCGGCGGCGACCACGGGCATCGGCCCCAAGGTGCTCGAGCACGTGGCGGGAGTCGACGTGATGGTGCTCGAGTTCATCTCCGGTCCGACGATGTCGGCGAAGACCCTGCAGTCCAACCGGATGGCGGCACGCATGGCGCAGTCGTTCCACCGCCTGCATGCAGCCCCGCGCTTCCTCCAGGACTTCAATATGTTCCGGCTCATCGAGCACTACCTGCACATCGTCGACGAGCACCAGGTGGCGATCCCGGATGACTATCGCGACTGGCTCCCGACCGTGGCCGAGATCGAGCGCGCGGTCGAAGTCCATGCGCTGCCGCGGGTCCCCTGCCACAACGACCTCCTCTGCGAGAACTTCATCGACGACGGCGCCTCCCTGCGCATCGTCGACTACGAGCTCAGTGGCAACAATGACCCTTGCTTCGACCTGGGCAACACGGCTCAGGAGGCGGAATTCGACTCCGAGCTGCGCGCCGCGCTGTGCGAGGCCTACTTCGGCCGGCGCGACCCGAGGCAGCTCGCACGGATGAACCTGTTCGCTCTCATGTCCGACATCGGCTGGACGCTGTGGGGCGCGATCCAGGCGAGGATCTCCGCGGTCGACTTCGACTTCCGCCGCTACTACACGGGACGCTGGGAGCGGGCGGTTGAAGTCTTGCGCTCCGACCTGCTCGAGGATCGGCTGGCCCAAGCCTCCGCGCCGGACGCGCACAGGGCGTAATCCGACATTGACGCGGCACCGGTATGGTGCTACGTTCCGCGCCGGTATATCGGTCGCATATCGCTCGCTTGAGGGGAGGGCGAGGGGAATATATGGCCGTCGCAGAAAGCGTGGAGGCACGGTCGCAGAGCGAGGAGGCATACCTGCGCATCCTCGAGCGGATCGTCTGCCTCGACATGGCGCCGGGCTCGGTGGTCAACGAGGCGCGCCTGCGCGAGGACCTGAAGATCGGCCGGACACCCATCCGCGAGGCGCTGCAGCGCCTGGCGCGGGAGAACCTCGTCAGGTCGATCCCCCACCGCGGCACGTTCGTCACCGATGTCAACGTCACCGACCTGGCGCGCATCAC
>VBDS01000136.1 GCA_005889085.1 Chloroflexota bacterium
GATCGACAGCAGGCGCCGCAGCTCCTTGGCGTCGGTCCGGGCGTCGCCGACAGGTGTCGTCAGGAGCGAGGTCAGCCTGGAGAGTCCGTCGAGCGCCGCTCGCTCTGCGCCCTCGAGTGCGGCCTGGACCAGGCCCGCGGCGGTCGTGGCCTTGCGCTCGAGCTCGCGAAGGCGGTTGTCGTCCGGCGCGCGCTCCCTGGTCCTGTAGTTCAGATAGACAAGGCCGAGAAGCCGGTCGCCGGTGAGCAGCGGCAGGCCGATCGTCGACTGCACCTGGTAGCGGCGGATGAACAGGCGCCGGCGCGTCGCGGTGAGCCACACGGTCGAGCCGTACTGATGCACGCCCAGCTCGTCCGGCACCTTGCCCTGACGCTCGTCGGCGAGGTAGCGGCCGAGCTGCTCGTGCATGTCGGTCAGCGAGTCAAGGAGGCTCTCCTGGGGCTGCCCCGTGGCGAATGGTGCGTAGTAGGTGTGGGTCGACTCTTCATAAAGGAAGATCGAGACGATATCGGCGCCCGAGACGTGCTGGAAATCCGCGACCACCCCGCGCAGCACCGCGGCCAGACCCGAGTTGCTTTCGACCGGAGGGCGGATCACCGTTGCCCGATCATCACATGGATTGGCCTGCCCCGCTCAAAGCCCGAGCGCGCGCGACCGAGCCCAGCCATGAGGCGCTCTGTCTTGGCTGGCGGGTAAAGGTCTGCCGGTCCACCGCCACGAGGCCGAACGTGGGCGCATACCCGAACGCCCACTCATAGTTGTCGAGCAGCGACCAGTACACATAGCTGCGCACGTCGATCCCCTCATTCAGGCAGTCGAGGACCCCTCGCAGCGCGGCGTCGATGTAGGCGATTCGCTTCTGGTCGTTACCGGTGGCGATTCCGCTCTCGGTCACCAGGATCGGCACGCCGGGGCAGCTTTGGTGCGCCCGCCGAATGGCGCCACCGAGGGCCTGCGGGTAGTACTCGTAGCCCATCAGCGTGGTCTCGTCGGTCTCGGTCAGCTCGCGAGTCGTATCGCTCCAGTCGTTGCCGGGGCTGCGCGGGCCCTCGGGTCCATAACGGAACCGCGTGTAGGTCTGCACTCCGACGAAGTCGTCATTGCGTGCCAGCTCGAGGAACCAATCACTCACCCGCGACTCGAGCTCGAGCGAGCTCGTGCCGGGCTGGGCTCCCTCTTCGTACTGCAGGTCGGGGAGGGCAAGGGTCACGCCGGTCGGGATTCCGGCGCGCGCGCGGATGGCGGCGGCGCCCAGCCTGTGCGCCTCGAGCAGGTTGTCGACGGCCCGCTGCGCCCCCTCGCGGTCGTCCGTGTGTCCCGGCGGGTTGACGCCCAACAGCCAGCCGCTCGAACCCAGTCCCTGTGGTTCGTTGATGGTGCAGGCGAACGCCATCCGGTCGCCGAGGGCGGCCGCCGCACGGTCGCAGTAGCGCTCGAACCAGGCCGGGAAGCGCTCCGAGGCGAAGCCTCCTTGCTCGTGCACCCACCTTGGCAGCGTGAAGTGGTGGAAGGTGACCATCGGGACGACGCCGTGCTCGAGGCAGGCGTCGAGGATGCGGCGATAGTGAGCGAGGGCGGCCCGCGAGAACTCGCCTTCAGCCGGCTCGATGCGCGCCCATTCGATGCCGAATCGAAACGTGGTCAGGCCGAAGCTGGCCAGCATCGCGACGTCCTCTCGGTAGCGGTGGTAGAAGTCGCTGGCGTCGCCTGACGGCTCACGGCACGGCGTGGATGCGATGTGCTCCCACCACCACCAGTCGGTGTTGGTGTTGCCGCCCTCGGTCTGGTAGGCGGAGATCGCGGCGCCGAACAGAAAGGCGTCCGGGAAACGTAGGGAGTCAGTCATTCGGGCGATGTTAGTGCGCGCGGCCCGTGCCCGGCCCGAGCGAATTCAGCAGGCTCTCCGAGGCGAAGATTGACAAGCCGCCAGGCGGCAACTAGTATCCGGTCGTAAGGTCAGGCGAACGTTCGTCTTAGACACGTGTACCCCTGTCTGAGTAACTCTGTTTGCCGGCGCACTCTCGCCCCGGTCGGTCCGGGAAGAAGGCAAATGGGAAGGTGGCAATTTCCGGCCCAGAGCGGGGTCGGGATACGGAGGAGAGCACGCAATGACCGAGGTCTTAGCGAGGCGTAGTTCGCGGGGGGTCGCGCTCTGTCTCGGCGCGTTGTTCCTCATCGCGGCGTGTGGCGGAGGCGGCGGAAACACCGGAGGCGGCGGCGCTTCGTCCACGGACGTGACCGTCTGGACGGCTTGGGGCGGCGCCGAGCTCAAGGCGTTCAAGGACGTCCTTGCGCCCTTCGAGTCGTCTAGCGGCATAAAGGTCCACATCACCACCAACCGCGACTCGACGAACCAGATCGCCAACGGCATCGCCGCCGGGACCGACCTGCCCGACATCGCACCCGGACCCACCGACCCCGTCATGGTCAAGAGCTGGGTCAGCAAGGGCGCGATCAAGCCGGTCGAGACCGCTCTCGGCAGCGACTTCAGCGCATACATTTCGAACACGTACCCCGCGCTGACCACCGCGCCCGGTGGCGCCTCCGACGACCCGTACATCGGTGTCATCGGCGGCAAGCACTACGAGCTGATGATCAAGACTCAGGTCAAGGGACTCATCTGGTACAACAAGAAGGTCTTCACGGGAACAGCTCCGAAGACATTTGACGAGCTGCTCGCGATCAATCCCTCGCAGTACGGGGCGCAGAAGCTGTTCTGCGCCGGCTTCGAGTCGGGCGCGGCGTCAGGCTGGCCCGCGAGCGACCAGATCGACAACATCATCATGCGGCAGTCGGGCGAGACCGTCTACACGAACTGGGTACAGGGCAAGCAGAAGTTCTCGTCCCCTGAGATCAAGCTCGGTTACCAGACCTTCCTCAAGGAAGTTTCAGCCGCCAACGTGTACGGCGGGGCGAACACCGCCCTGTCGACGAACTTCGGCAAGGCCGGCGACCCGATGTTCAAGACCCCGCCAGGCTGCCTGTTCCTCGAGCAGGCGACATTCATCCCGTCCTTCTTCCAGCAGGACTTCCCGAGCCTGAACCTGAAGGCGGGCACTGACTTCGATTTCTTCGCCCACCCGAGCATGGGCAACACGCAGTACGACGGCAACGTCAACGGCTTCTACGACAACTTCGCGATGTACAACGACACGCCCGCTGCTCGAAAGCTGATGGTGTACATGGCGTCGAAAGACGCGCAGCAGATCTGGGTCAACGACGGCGGGACCCTGGGCGCGATCAAGTCGCTCAACTACACGGACCCCGTCTTCAAGAACGCAGCGAGCGTCGCCGCCAGCGCCAAGAACCTGCTCGTCACCGCGGGCGACTTCATGCCCTCGGACATGCAGAAGGCCTTCTGGCAGTCGCTGCTCAACGTGACCAACAACCCGGGGAGCCTGAACGCTGAGCTGGCGCACCTCGACCAGGTGCAGGCGGCGGCGTACGCGACAAGCTAGGTAGCACTTTCGTGGTCCTGAACCGGCCAGGGCGGCAAACCGCCCTGGCCGCAGGTTCTGCAAAAGGAGGTCGGGGTGGCTGGGATTGATGTAGGTCAGATCATCACCGCGTTGATCGCGATCATCGCCGTGCCATTGGCCCTGCTCGGCTACATCATCCTGGGCGAGCAGATCATCGAGCGGCTGTCAGACAGCCTTCAGGGCTGGATCCGTCCTTACTTCTGGGCCCTGCCCGCGATCGGCTTCGCCACCATCTTCATGGTCTACCCGCTCCTCCGCACCGTGGTCGTCAGCTTCCGAAACAACGACGACACGGATTGGATTGGATTCTCGAATTACAAGTACTTCTTTACCTTTCCCGACACCCTGACATCGCTGCGCAACAGCCTCCTCTGGCTGGTCTTCTACACCTTTTTTGCAGTCTTCTTGGGCCTCGTCATTGCGATCCTTGTCGACCGCGTGCGATATGAGTCGCTCGCCAAGATCGCCATCTTCCTCCCGGTGCCGATCAGCGCCGTCGCCGCATCGATCATCTGGAAGTTCATGTTCGACTATCAACCTCCAGGCACAGTGCAGACCGGCACCCTTAACGCCTTGCTCGGCGTCGCCGGCCGCGATCCGGTGGCGTGGCTCATCAACGCCACCACCAACAACGCGGCGTTGATCTTCGTCGGTGTCTGGACCGCGACCGGCTTCTGCATGGTCATCATCTCGGCGAGCCTGAAGGCCATCAGCAGCGAGGTGCTCGAGGCGGCTCGAATCGACGGGGCGAACGAGTTTCAGATCGTGCGCCTGGTGATCACGCCGCTGTTGTGGCCCACTATCACCGTCGTCGGGACCACCATGCTCATCAACGCGCTGAAGACCTTCGACATCGTCTACGTCATGACGAACGGCGCATACGGCACCGACGTGATCGCGACTCAGATGTTCAGCCAGCTGCAGCACAACCACCTGGGTCGCGCGGCAGCCGTCGGCGTGGTCCTGTTCATCGCGGTCGTGCCGCTTTTGGTCATCAACATCAGACGCTTCCAGCAACAGGAGGAGCAGCGATGAGCGTCGGCACTACCACCCGTGAGGCTGTACGCCCTCGATCCGCGGTCTCGGTTATCGACCGATTTGGCGCGGGCCTTCAGCGGCTGCCACTCCACATTGTGATCATCATCTTTTGCGCGATCTGGGTCGTGCCGACGGTCGGCATGATCATCAACTCATTCCGTTCCGTTTCGGATATGGGCGTGGCCGGATGGTGGACGACCCTGTTTCCGCCACATGGCTTCACTTTCGCGAGCTACCAGCAGGTCCTTGCCATTGAAGGGGTTGCCCCGTCGATCGTCAGCAGCGTCCTGATCACGATCCCGGCCACCGTGATCCAGCTCACCATCGCCACCATGGGCGCGTACGCGTTCGCCTGGATGAAGTTCCCGGGCAAGAACCTCTTCTTCATCGTGATCGTCGGCCTCATGGTCGTGCCGATCCAGATGACGCTGATCCCGGTGCTTCAGTTCTTCAAGCTGGTCCATCTCAACGCAACGATCATCGCCGTCTGGCTGGCACACTCCGGCTACGGCCTGCCGTTTGAGGTCTTCCTGCTCCGCAACTATCTGGGCGGCCTGCCCAGGGAGGTCTTCGAATCGGCTGAGGTGGACGGCGCGGGTCATTCCGTGCGGTTCTTGAGAATCGCGGTGCCGATGACGCTGCCCGCGATCGCTTCGCTCACGATCTTCGTCTTCCTGGGCATCTGGAACGACCTTCTGGTCGCGCTGACCTTCCTGGGTACCAGCCAGTACCGGCCCTTCACAGTCGTCATCACAGGGCTCGTGACATCGTTCGGAGGCGGGTGGCAGTTCCTGACCGCCGCGGCCGTCCTCCAGATGGCGCTTCCACTGGCGGTCTTCATCGCCCTCCAGCGCTACTTCGTGCGAGGCGTCACGGCGGGTTCGGTCAAGGGGTAGGCGCTCCGGCGTTCCAAGGCTGCGGCCGATGAGCACTGCTCACGACGTGGTGCTCATGACGACGCATGACATCGGGCGTCACCTGCACTGCTACGGCCGGGCGAGCGTGGTCAGCCCGAACCTCGACGCGCTCGCCGCGCAGGGGGCGACGCTCGCCCAAGCGTTTGCCACCGCGCCGCAGTGCAGCCCGAGCCGCGCGAGCCTGGCCAGCGGCCGGTACCCGCACAGCAACGGCGTCATGGGGCTCACGCATCGTGGCTTCGACTGGGATCTGACCTCGCCGCACGCGGCCGCCATCTTCGCCGGGCTTGGATTCGCCACCCACCTTTTCGGCGGCCAGCATGTGACGCAGCATCCGGAGCGCCTCGGCTTCACCCAGGTCAATGACGCCGATGCGCTGGAAGCCGTGCTCGCCCGGGAGGACTCGAGCCGGCGCCTGTATCTCGAGCTCAACTTCGAGGAGACGCACCGTCCGTACCCGCCCGCGGGTGCGCCGCCGCCTGGGCTGAAGATCCCCGGCTACCTCCCGCCTGGACCTGAGTCGGTCGAGGAGATGACGGCGGTCGAAGGGACGATCGGTCAGATGGATCGCGCGGTGGGGCGGGTGCTCGGTGCGCTGGAAAAGGCTGGGCGAACCGGTGGCGCGTTCGTCGTCTTCACCACCGACCACGGCCTGGCCATGCCGCGTGCCAAATGCACCCTTTACGACGCCGGCCTCGAGGTGGCGTTGCTCGCCCGCTGGCCTGATGGCGGCATCCGCCGCGGCGACATCCTCGAGCAGCTGATCAGCAACATCGACGTGCTGCCGACGCTGCTGGAAGCGGCCGGCTTTGCGATCCCCGCCGGCGTGCAGGGCCGATCATTTCTGCCGCTTTTGCGTGGCGAAGCGTATGAACCTCGGGAATGGATCTTCGGCGAGAAGACGTTTCACAGCTATTACGACCCGATGCGCTGCGTTCGCACCCGGAGCTACAAGTACATCCGCAACTTCGAGTCTGCGTTTGCGGTTGAGGTTCCCGCGGACATTCAGCAGGGGCCGATCTTTCGCGCCAACCCCGGCCGCTACTCGGCCGACCGGCCGAGCATCGTCGAGCTGTACGACCTCGACCAGGATCCGCTGGAGGAGCGCAACCTCGCAGGCGGTCCGGCGGTCGCCGCGATCGAGCATGAGCTGAGCGAGCGGCTGTGGAGCTGGATGCGCGAGACCGCGGACCCGCTGCTCGACGGTCCGGTGCCATCGCCGCGATACCGGCAGGCGATGAAGCCTGATCGCTGAGGCTCCTGCCAACCGGATCGTCCTCTCGCGCACGGCAGTCGTCGCTGTGGGCGCGACCTTTCTGTTCATGGGACTGATCGTCTCGGCGTATGGCCCGCTGCTCGAGCATCTGACGCGCCGCTTCGGGGTCAGTCTCCCGGTAGCGGGCGCGACCATCAGCATCCATTTCGCGGGGTCGCTGATCGGGGTGTTTGTCGCGATGCGATCGATGCACGCGTGGCCCGCGCGCAACACAGTTGTGGCGGCCATGGGCTGCGTCGCAGCCGGCTGTGCAGCCGTCGCGCTCGCGCCGAGCTGGCCTGCATTCGTCGGGGCCGTGTTCGTTATCGGTGTGGGCTTCGGCGCCCTCGTCCTGGGCCTCAACCAGCTCGTCGCGTACAGCGAAGGCACCCGGCGCGCTGCGTTGCTCAGCGCGCTGAACGGCGCGTACTCGGGCGGAGCCGTCGCCGGACCGATCCTTGTCGCGGCCTTCGCGGCCGCCCACTTTTCGCTCCTGTACCTGGGTGCAGCTGCGGTCGCGCTTGCCGCCGTTCCGGGAGAGTGGGGAATCACGGGACGCCTGCCAATCGCCGGCGGCGCGCGCGGACGCCCGGGCGTGCTCGTGCTGATCTTCGTCTGCGCCTTCGTGCTGTACGTCGGAATCGAGAACGGGACCGGCGGTTGGATGACCCGGCTTGCAATCGGCGCAGGCCGCAACGATCACATCTGGTTTCTGGCTCGCCCTAGTCACGGGGCGCCTCCTAATGACCCTTATGCCATCGCGCGTTCAAGAGCAGAAGATCGTCCTGTTCGCCGCCGCGGCGGCGGCGATCACGTTATTGGCGGCTTCACTCCACATGGCTGCGCCGGTGGCCTATGTCCTGACGGGCCTTGCGCTGGCCCCGATCTTTCCCACCGGCATCGTCTGGCTGGCGAGGCTGCGTCCAGGCGATGCGCGAGCGACCTCGTGGTTGTACCCGGCCGCCTCGATCGGCGGTACGCTCGGTCCGGGCGCGATCGGCCTTGTGGTCGCGGGTTTTGGAGTGGCATGGACCCCGTTCGTGCTCGCGATGGTCGCCGTCGGAATGGTCGTCGCCTTC
>VBDS01000137.1 GCA_005889085.1 Chloroflexota bacterium
GCCAGGAAGGCTTCTCCGCCGTCATCGGGAAACCGCAGCACGCCAAGGGTCGTCACGATGGCGGACGGGCCGCCGCCGAGCAGACCGTTGCGCCGCCGCCATCCGGGACTTCCGTCGCCGTATCCGGGTGATGTGACGAACGAGACGCGATCGACCAGGCGCCGGCGCTCATGGCTCATCAGGGTCACCCACCGCCGGCTGAGGATCGCGATGTCGGCTCCTCCCCCACTTCCCGGGAGCTTCACCTTCGGCTTTTGCGGGTCGCCGACGTAAGACGTGTTCAGGTTGCCGAAGCGGTCGACCTCGGCGCCTCCGATGAATCCCAGGTCGACGTGACCCTGAGCCATGAGCGCCATCGCGTTCGACATCCGGGTCGCCCACAGCGCTCCCACCACGTTCGGTGGATCGCCCATCGTGCCGAGGAATTTTTCTGCGGGCCGGCTGCGCATGAGCCCGACTTCGAACAACCCGCGCGCCGACGGCGCGTGCGAGCTTTGAGCGACCGCGTAGGCAAGGACGGGCAGGCGCATGCCGACGAAGACGGTGTCGCCGTCGCGGATCTCGCGCGACGCGACCGCGACCATCAGCTCTTGGGGCGTGTAGTCAGTCGTCACCGAAGTCCGCCGGAGCAGAAGGCCGGTGGCTCTTGATGCGGAGCGACTCCATGTCGAGGCGGCCAAGGTAAGACGCGCGGTCCTTGACTTCAAGGACCCATTCCCTCAACCACGACTCGAAGCCTTCGGCGGTGCGCGACCGCTCGGCGTAGTCGCGGTAGAACGCGTGGTCGCGGCTGAAGAACCCCTGGACCGGTGAGGGATGCGCGCCGCCCAGCTCATGCACCACGGCGACGACTTTCGTCTCCGGGAACAGGATTCGGTTCGGGTCGCTCAGGGTCACGCTCGCGTCGACCAGCTCCTCGCAGCTGACGATCACTCGCTCGGCGGCCAGGCCGGCTTCCTCGCTGATGCCGAGCGGCCCCCACGCGTGCGCCCGCCCGAGCTCGTCCGCGCGCTGCACATGCACGATCGCGACGTCAGGCTGCACCGCGCTCACCTGGACCAGGTCGCCGGCCACCGCCAGGCCGGGATTGGTGCGCAGGATATCGCTGCCCAGCAGGGTTCGCGTGGGCAGGCTCGGCACGTTCCACGCCGCGGCCCAGAGCGCGAGGGAGATGGAGAAGTTCGAGTGGTCGTTGACCTCGAGCGAACGTGGGACCCCGTGCTCGCACGCTCGCCGGTAGCAGTGGCCGAGACCCTCGGACACGTTGCCGACCCAGGCGGCGGTGACGCGGCGCACGCACCCGGCGCCGATGAGCTGGTCGAACAGGGAATCCGAGATGGGCCCGACCAGCTCGAGGTCCCGCCGGCCTTGCCGGATCATCTCGTGCCCGGCGGCGAAGGGGATGAGCGGCTCGAGGGCGGTGCCCATTGCCACGGTGGCGCCATCGGGCACGTATCGCTCGATGGCCTCCCCCATCGACATGACTTTGCCGGTCACCGGCTCAAGGTAACGGGAGTCGGTCGCTGTGCGTTTACCTGATTGAGGTGACGCGGACACACCTTCTCGTGCCGGCCCTGTTGATCCTTGTTGCATGCTCGACTGGTACTCCTGCGCCGACGGGACCCCCTGCTGGGCACATTGCTACGTGCCACGCTTCAGGACTGGACATGCAGCTGATTGGGCTGGGCGCGGCGACGGGAAATGCCCGCGAGGTCATCGAGCTGAGGAATAACTCAAATGGCGCCTGCGATATGTATGGCTACGCCAGCCTCCAGCTGCTGGACGCCGTATATCGACCCCTGCCATCTCACATTTTCCAGCGGACCACAGCGTTCTTCCAACAAGACCCTGCCGTCGCGGATGTGGTAGTCCTACCGGTCGGCACGCCGACCGTAGACCCTCATCGTCCGGCGGAGGGACACGCCTACATACCCCTGGGCTGGGTCGACGAGGGCGACCAGTGCGAGGAGGTGGTCAGGCTTCGAGTGACTCCGCCCGGATCATCGAGCTCGCTGGTGATCATCGCTGGCGATCCTTCCGGAGCGGGCTACGTTTCGATTTGCTCCGGCGGTGCGGTGACTGTCCTTCCGGTCCGCGCGACGCCTTACTGAGCGATCGATTCCACGTAGGCGCGGTAGTTGCGCTCGAGCTCGGGCATCGAGTCACCGCCGAACTTCTCGAGGAACGCATCGGCGAGCGTCAGCGCGACCACAGCCTCCCCGATCACCCCAGCCGCCGGCACGACGCACACGTCGCTGCGCTCGTAATGCGCCTCCGTCTTTTCTTTTGTCCTGAGGTCGATCGATTGCATCGGCTTCTTCATCGTCGAGATCGGTTTGATCGCGACGCGAAGGTCAATTGGCTCGCCGTTCGTCACACCGCCGGTGATGCCGCCGGCGCGATTCGTAAGGTGCCGAAACCGCCCCTCCTCGTAGTCGATCTGGTCGTGAAACTCAGAGCCGCGGCGGGACGCGCCCTCGAACCCCGCGCCGAACTCGACTCCCTTGATCGCGTTGATCGACATCACGGCCTGGGCCAGCTTGCCGTCCAGCTTGCGGTCCCAGTGGACATAGCTGCCGAGGCCGGGCGGCACTCCACGCGCGATGACGCGGAACGTCCCGCCCAGCGTGTCTCCCGCCTCCCCGACCTCGTCGATTGCAGCCACCATTCGCTTCGACGCCTCTGGGTCCGGACAGCGGACTGGCGAGAGTTCGATGTCCTCCTCCGTCAGGACATCGGGATCAATGCCCTCGAAGCCAATGTCGATCGTGCCGATCGATTGGGTGAAGCTCAGCACTTCGACGCCGAATTGGCGCAGCAGCTTCCGCGCAACCCCGCCTGCCGCGACCCGCGTCGCCGTCTCGCGCGCCGATGAGCGTTCGAGCACGTTGCGAATGTCCGTGTGTCCGTACTTGAGGGCGCCCGCCAGGTCGGCATGGCCCGGGCGCAGCCGGGTCACGACCTTCGGCTCGAAGCCCTCTTTCGCCGCGGTCATCTGCGCGGTCCAGTTCACGTGGTCCTTGTTCTCCAGGACGAGCGTCACAGGGCTCCCGATCGTGAATCCGCCGCGCACACCGCTGACGATCCGCGCGACGTCCGTCTCGATCTTCTGCCGCCCGCCGCGGCCGTGGCCGCCCTGCCTGCGCGCGAGGTCGCGGCGAAGATCCTCCTCGCTGATCTCGAGGCCGGCGGGCAGGCCCTCGATCACCACGGTCAATTGGGGACCGTGCGACTCGCCTGAAGTCAGCCACCTGAGCATGGAGGCGATCATAGAGTGACCGCCGTGATTGCCAGATCAAGCGTCCCCACCAGGCCAGGGCCGTGAGCGGCCGTGACCAGCCTGCGGGCGGAGCCCGACCAGGACGCGCTTCCCGCGCCCATCGATTGCCCCAGCGAGTGGAGAGGCGAACCAGAGCCCTTGAAGTCGCCCTGATCGATGTGGGCGGCACGCTTTGGCCCAACGCATGGCCGCTGCGCGCCACAGACGGCGAGGGCAGACGGGCCAGGCTCGCCGGGGCTCTGCCTCACCTGCCGCCGTCCAAGCTGGAGGTTTTCGTCGACGACCTGCTCGAGAGGAGCCGCTTCGGCGACGAGGCGCGAGCCCTCACCACGGAGGTGGTGCTGCCGGACGACGCGGCCACCATCGTCACCCACTGTCTCAGCGCACACGGCCTGGATCCGGATGCCGCGACCGTGGCCCGCATCAGGCGCGCGATGGCGCTTCCCATAGGCGATCGGAACCCACTTCCCGGGGCCCACGAGCTGCTGGCAGAGTCGCACGCGCTCGGGCTCCGCAACGTGATCGCGAGCAACACCTACTGGCGCGATGCCCAGAGCTACTGGGAAGACTTTCGAGCGATGGGCATGGCCCAGCACATCGACGCGATCGTCACCTCGAATGACGCCGGGCACCTGAAACCGCATCCAGCCGTCTTCGAGATGGCCCTGCGCTGGGCCGGCGTCCCGGCGGATCGCTGCGTCGTGATCGGCAACCGCGAGGAGAACGATATCGATCCCGCCCTGGCCCTCGGTATGCAAACGATCCTCGTCTACCCGGACGACCCCAAACCCACGTCCAGCCGCGCGCACGCCGTGGCTCCAGACCTGTGGGCATGCGCCCGCGCGCTCAGGGATATGCTCGGTTTCGCATGAGGGATGAGGTCACGCGTGAGGTCGAGCGGATCGTTCTGGCCCTCGAGGTCAACGGCGAGCGAAAAGAGCTGCTCGTGCCGGTGCACAAGACGCTGCTCGAGGTCCTGCGCGAGGACATGCAGCTCACGGGTACCAAGCATGGGTGCGAGCTGGGCGAGTGCGGAACCTGCACCGTGCTGGTGGATGGCAAGCCCGAGCTGAGCTGCCTCGTGCTTCCGATCCAGATCCAGGGTCGGGCGGTGACAACGGTCGAGGGGATGGCGCGCGGCTCGGAGCTGCACCCGCTGCAGGCGGCGTTCGCCGAGTTGGGCGCCGCGCAGTGCGGCTACTGCACGCCGGGCATCCTTCTCTCGGCGAAGTCCCTGCTCGAGGCGACCGCCAGGCCCTCGCGCGACCAGATCCGCGAAGCGCTCGCAGGGAACCTCTGCAGGTGCACGGGCTACACGAAGATCCTGGACGCCATCGAGCTGGCCGCGGACCGTATGAGATGAGAGTCGTCGGCCAGCCGCTTCCGAAGGTCGACGCGGTCAGCAAGGTCACCGGTCGCGCCATCTACGCCGACGACATGCTCCCGCCCCGCACCCTTCACTGCAGGATCCTGCGCAGCCCGCATCCTCACGCGCGCATCCTCTCGATCGACACGTCGGCCGCGCGCCGCATCCCAGGCGTGCTTGCCGTGATCACCGGCACCGACCTCCCGATCAAGTTCGGCATCCTCCCCGTGACTCAGGATGAGCGCGCCCTCGAGCACGAGAAGGTGCGCTACGTCGGCGACCCCATCGCCGCGGTTGCGGCCACCGAGGAGGAGATCGCGGCTGCCGCGTGCGATGCGATCAAGGTCGAGTACGAGGTGCTCGACCCGGTGATGTCGATCGACGCCGCGCTGCAAGAGCCGAAGGACGAGCGCATTCAGGACTACGGCGGCCCGCACAACATCCACAAGCTCGTCGCGCTCGAGTTCGGCGACGTCGAGGGCGGCTTTGCTCGAGCGAGCCACACAAGAGAGGATGTGTTCTTCTTCCAGGGCAACACACACCTGCCGATGGAGCAGCACAGCGCCGTCGCAACATTTGTGGACGGGAAGGTGACTCTCTGGTCTTCGACCCAGGTGGTGCACTACGTCCATCGCGCGCTGGCCAAGGTGCTCGAGCTGCCGATGAACCGAATCCGAGTCATCGGCGCGGCGCATGGCGGCGGCTTTGGCGGCAAGACCGACCCATTCGCGCACGAGATCATCGTCGGCAAGCTCGCGATGCTGACCGGAAGGCCGGTCAAGTGCACGCTCACTCGCGAGGAGGTCTTCTACGCCCATCGCGGCCGCCATCCGGTGTTGATGTGGGTCCGCACGGGCGTCACCGCGGACGGACACATCACCGCGATGCACTTCAAGAGCGCGCTCGACGGCGGCGCGTACGGGTCGTATGGCGTCGCCTCGACCTTCTATACCGGCGCCCTGCAAACCGTGACCTACGACATCCCCGCGTACCGGTTCGAGGGCTGCCGGGTGTTCACCAACAAGCCGCCGTGCGGTCCCAAGCGCGGTCACGGCACGCCACAGCCTCGCTTCGCCCTCGAGCTGCACCTGGAAAAGATCGCGCAGGACATCGGACTCGACCCGGTGGAGCTCAAGCGGCGCAATTTCGTCAAGCCGAATACGCGGACCGTGAACTGGCTGCGGGTCACGTCGTGCGGTCTCGAGGAGTGCACCGACAAGGTCATGCGCGCATCTCGCTACCACGAGCGGCAGAGGCGGCCGGGGCACGGCATGGGTTTCGCCATCTCGAGCTACCTGTCGGGCGCCGGCACGGCGATCTACTGGAACGATATGCCGCACTCCGAGGTCCAGATCAAGGTCGACCGCGGTGGCGTGACGGCGTTTTGCGGCGCCATGGATATCGGCCAGGGCTCGGACTCGGTGCTGGCGACGATCGTCGCGGAGGAGCTCGGCCTGCAGCCCGCGGACGTGAGGCTGGTCACCGCCGATACAGACACGACCCCGATCGACCTCGGCTCCTACTCATCGCGCGTGACGTTCATGGCCGGCAACGCCGCGCTCGAAGCCGCGCGAAAGATGCGTGCCATGTTGGTGGAGGCCGTGGAGGCAAGCGGCCGCAAATACGACGACGTCTCATTCGAGGAGGCCAGCGTGCTGGCGGAGACGCGCTTCGGCACGCTGACCACCGCCGGGAGCTACACGCCACCGAAGATCGCCGGCCCGTACAAGGGCTCGGGCGTTGGACCGAGCCCCGCCTACAGCTACACGGCCTGCGTGGTCGACCTCGACGCCGACGCGCGGACCGGCATCGCGCGCGTCAACAAGATATGGATCGCCCACGACGTCGGACGCGCCATCAACCCGCTTCTGGTCGAGGGGCAGATCGAAGGCAGCGTGTATATGGGTCTCGGCGAGGCGCTGATGGAAGAGCAAACCTTTCGCAAGGGCCTCCACAAATGGCCCTCGATGCTCGAGTACAAGTCCCCGACCTTCCTCGACATGCCCGAAGTCGAGACCTTCATCGTCGAGACGATCGATCCGGAGGGTCCTTACGGCGCGAAGGAGGCTGGCCAGGGTCCGCTGCTTCCAGTCCCGCCCGCGATCTGCTCCGCCGTGTACGACGCGCTCGGCGTTTGGATCGACGAGATCCCGGTCACCCCGGAGAAAGTCGTCGAGGCGCTGCGCCGAAAAGAAAAGGGCGAGCCCCCGCGCTACGGCCCGCCCCGCTTTCCTTCGATTCCATATCCCGAGACCATCAAGGTCACACCGCCGGGGACAGATGGGCGCTTCGCGCACCAGGAAGGGGCTTGCTGATTGCTGCGGCTGCCGCGATTTAACTTTCTGCGGCCGAAGACCGCGCGCGAGGCAGCACGCATTGCGGCCGAGCTTGGCCCGAGAGCGATGTTCGTCG
>VBDS01000138.1 GCA_005889085.1 Chloroflexota bacterium
TCCGCACCGTGGTGATCTCGACGCCGCGGCGCTTTGCCTCCTCGAGGACCGCAGGCATCACAGGCAGCGCACCCTGCGCCCCGGTGCCGATGACCAGACGGGTGCACTTCCAGGGGATCCTCTCCTCGACCGAGAGTGGCGTGTGGCCGAACTCGTCGCGAAAACGTTTCGAGGGTTTCTTCTTGCGCAACCGGACTGCGCCGCGGTCGATCACTACGTCACGGTCGAAGGTCTCGCCATCGATGCGGATCGTCCCAAACGAAAACCCTTCGATGCGCATGAACCAAGGATGACGCGCGACAGCCAGCATGGTCGAGCGCAATAGTCTCTCGTATTTTGGATTGACATCAAGTTAGAATAAACCCTAACAATGGAGGATGTTGCGAAATGACCTCGAGGGGCGCTCGCCGGTGGTGGGCTCTGGCGGCGATCACGTTGGGGGTCCTGGCTGTCGGGCTGGACGTGACGGTGCTCAGCGTGGCCTTGCCCACCCTGGCGGTGGCCCTCAAGGCGTCGGAGTCGGACCTGCAATGGTTCTCTTCCGGCTACGCCCTGACGCTCGCCGCTGGGATGCTGCCTGCCGGCGTGCTCGGCGACCGGTTCGGTCGCAAGCGGATCCTTCTGGGTGCACTGGTCTTATTCGGGGCCGGATCTGTCGCATGCGCCTTCGCGGTCAACTCAGCCCAGTTCATTGCGGGCCGCCTCATCCTGGGCGTGGCGGGCGCCGCGATCGTGGTAATGGCGCTTTCGGTCATGACGGTGATCTTCACCGAGGAGGAGCGCCCCCGCGCTGTTGGCATCTGGGCCGCTGCCAACTTCCTGGCCCTCCCCATCGGACCCATCTTCGGCGGCTGGTTGCTGACCAACTTCTGGTGGGGCTGGATTTTCCTCATGAACGTGCCGGTGGCCGCGATCGGCCTCCTTGCCGTGCTGACGCTCGTACCGGAGTCGCGTGCCTCCCAGCGCCCAGCGATCGACCCGGCAGGCATGGTGCTCGCCAGCGGCGGGCTCGCTGGTGTGACCTACGGGTTGATCGAGCTGGGGCGAAACGGCTGGACCGATCCCGCCTCGCTCGCCATCCTTCTGTTCGGTGTGCTGGTGGTCGTCGGCTTTTTCAGGTGGGAGCGCCACCTGACGCTGCGTCCCGGCGGCCGCCCGCTGATCGACCTGACCCTGTTCCGTTCGAGGGGCTTCACGTGGGGCGTCATTCTCGCCGCGCTCGGCGGACTCGCGTTGATCGGCCTCATCTTTACGATTCCGCAGTACATGCAGGGAGTTGCGGGGCTCGACCCTGAGGGATCGGGCGTCCGTCTCCTGCCGATCATCGTCGGACTGATCTTTGGCGCGGTCCCGGCCGACCGGATCGCCGACCGGGTCGGGCCCAAGGTCACGGTTGCGACGGGATTTGCGGTCACTACCGCGGGCTTGCTCCTCGGCTCGGCTACCGCGGTCGACTCGAGCCCGTGGTTCATCGTCGCGTGGATGATGCTCGTGGGCTTCGGCATGGGAATGGGATTCGCCACTGCGGCCGCGGCCGCGCTGAAGACCGTGCCCAGCGAGCAGAGCGGCGTCGCGTCGGCTCTGATCCAAGCGATGCAGAAGGTCGGTGCACCGTTCGGATCGGCGATCCTTGGCAGCGTACTCGTCACCGTGTATCGCTCGCAGCTGACGCTCACCGGGCTTCCGCCGGCCGTCGCGGACGCCGTCCGGCGCAGCCTCTTCGCCGGCGTCGCCGTGGCCGAGAAGATGCACTCGCCCGCGCTGCTCGTGTCTGTTCGCCACGCGTTCGTGCAAGGGATGGATGCTGCGCTGGTCGTTTCCGCGGTCGTGGCGGCGATCGCCACGCTCCTGGCGCTGGTCTTCCTGCCCGGGCGCACCTCGCGTGCGGCGCACGTTGACAGCTCATCCGTCGAGAATGTGGCCTGAGGTGGCGATCGGATTACGCGAGCGCAAGAAGCTCAGGACCCGAGCCTTGATCCAGAAGGAGGCCCTGCGCCTCTTTCTCGAGAAAGGCTTCGAGGCCACCACGATCGAGGAGATCGCCGAGGCAGCCGAGATCTCTCCAAGCACGTTCTTCAACTACTTCCCCACCAAAGAAGAGGTTGTCTTGCAGGACGAGCTCGATCCGCTCATCCTTGCCGCCTTCAACGCTCAGCCCGAGGGCACCCATCCGATCAGAGCGCTTCGCGACTCGATGAAGACGGTGTTCGGTCAGCTGACGGCGGAACAGGACAACGTGATGCGGCAGCGCATCTCCCTGATGTCCTCCACGCCCGCCCTGCGTTCGGCCATGCTCACCCAGTTCGCCGACCTCGTCGATCAGATCGCCGAGCTGATAGCCGGCCGCGTGGGACGCGAACCGACGGATTTCGCCATCCGCAATCTGGCCGGCGCGCTGCTCGGCGTGATGATGTCGGCGCTGCTCATCGCGGCAAGCGATCCCAAAGCGGACATGATCGACGTGGCGGACAGGGCGATGGCCCACCTCGAGGCAGGCCTGCCGCTCTGAGCCAAACGAGATTCGGATGACCGTCGAGAGCGCCGGATTGGTGCTCTATCGGATCCGCGACGGCAAGACCGAGGTCCTTCTCGTGCACCCCGGCGGACCGTTCTGGAAGCGGCGCGACGAGGGCGCGTGGTCCATCCCCAAGGGCGAGATGGGGCCCGGCGAGTCGCGTCTGGATGTCGCACGCCGGGAGTTCCAGGAGGAGCTCGGCGTGCCTCCGCCCGAAGGCGAGGTATTGCCGCTCGGGTCAGTCCGGCAGGCCGGTGGCAAGGTCGTCCACGCGTGGGCGGCTCCCGGAGACCTGGATGTCTCGCGGGTCTCCAGCGGCACGTTCGCCATAGAGTGGCCGCCGCGGTCGGGCAGGACGCAGGAATTTCCGGAAGTCGACAAGGCAGCCTGGTTCGACCTCGATGCGGCACGGCGCATGATCCTCGCGGCGCAAGGCGCATTCCTCGACCGGCTCGAAGCGCAGCTCTCTAGCTAGGGGTAGCCGCCTTCGCATGATCGACTTTGCCGGCCGAGTCGAGATAGACCGCCATGATCACGTGGCTGACCGGCGGGTTGTAGACGGCTGGCTCGACAGTCCCATTCACTGTGAGGTCGAAGAGAGCGATGTTGTGATCCACACCCAGATACCGGTAACGCGTCCATAGGGGCACATCGACGGCGAAGACGCGATCGCCCTGGCCCTCGAGTCGGTTCTGATACGCCGGACTGAGACAATCCCACACGCCGGGCGTGGCATCGGAGGTCGTGATTGCGTTGACGAAAGTTTTGGCGCAGTGCGGCGGCTCAGATCGTGACGTGGCCTGCGGCGAGCTTGGGCTGGCACAGGTCGACGCAGTCACGAGGATGCAGGCGAGCGGCGTGAGGACCAGATGACGCATGAGGTCCATTCAATTGGGAAACGCGCTCGCCGATCATTTAACTGAGCCCACGAATAAATGACGTGCGGATTTGGTTTCTGCGTACGTATCCCCACGAGGAAGCGGCCGGTAGGTTTACGAGGTAATGATGAGCGCCATACGAACCGAATCCGACGGAGCGAACGACCTGGCACGCGTCTACCTGTGGCTCTCGCGTCACCGCGGACAGAGCGTCGAACTCGACCGGGGAAGTCGGCTCGAGCTCGGTGTTCCCATCTCCGGGGCCCGCGCGGTCATCGTGGGGGTGGCTCTGCATCCGGAAGGCGTTGAGGCACCCAGCCTCGGCGGTGTGGTCCGAGCAATCTCGGACGGCAGCGGAGGCGCGCCGGCGCGTTTGGTTTTCGACGGGCGAGCGCTGGCGGGGCTATCCCGGAGCGAAGCGCTAAGCCTGGCTGACGACCTGCTCGCGACGATCGATGACCTCGTCGCCGAAGACGTCCTGGTCGCGAACGTCGCGTGAGTTTGGCGCCCTGACTTATAAGTAGACGCGCGCGCGGAAGGGCGCGTCCGTAAGTTCGACCGTCAAGACGTTCCCCTCTTATGGCCGCCACCAGGGCGCAGGTGCACGCCGTCGAAACAGGTCCGTCGCCGATCGAGCGCTATCGCTCACTGCTCGGTAAGGAAGCGTGGTCTCAGTTCGCTGGCGCCATGCGCGCCTTTGCGGTGAAGCTGCGAGGCAGGGTCGTCTGGAACGTCAACTCGGCCGGACGCGGCGGCGGCGTGGCCGAACTTCTTGCCGCGCTCATTCCATATGACCGGAGTGTCGGCGTCGACGAGCGCTGGCTGGTGATCGATGGCACACCCGAGTTCTTCCAGGTGACCAAGAAGATCCACATGCTCCTTCACGGCGTCTCCCCGGACGGGTCTGAGCTCAGCCCTGCAGAGCGCGCGGAGTATGAGGACACGCTGGGCCGAAACACGGCCGCGCTCGTCGAGTTGATGAAGCCTGGCGACGTTGCGGTCCTTCACGACCCGCAAACTGCGGGGTTGGTCCCCGCGCTGACAAGCCACGGCGTGAAAGTGATCTGGCGGTCACATGTCGGGGTCGACCAGCCGAACGATATGGTCCGCGGCGCGTGGCGGTTCCTCACGCCTTACCTCACGAAGGCATCGGCTTTCGTCTTTTCGCGGAAGGCTTACGTATGGGATGGACCGGATGGATCGCGGGTCCATATCATCGCGCCGTGCATCGACGCGTTCTCGACCAAGAACCAGGACATGGACGGCCACACGGTAGCGGAGATTCTGCGCGCGAGCGGCATCCTCAGCGGGTCCGACGGCGAGGCGACATTTCTCCGCAACGACGGCACTGCGGGTCGAGTGCGCCGGCGGGCCGACCTCACCGCGCCTCTTCCGATAGACGCCCGCATAGTGGTCCAGGTCTCGCGCTGGGACCGCCTGAAGGACCCGAGCGGCGTGACTCGCGGGTTCGCGCAGCACGTTGCGCCACACGTCGATTCGTGGTTGGTTCTCGCAGGGCCCACCGTGACCTCCGTCGATGACGACCCTGAACAGTCCGAGATCCTGCGCGAGGTCAGGCACGTCCGTGACGAGCTGGATTCGCGGGTGCGCGACCGCATCTTGATCGCCCAGCTCCCCATGGATGACACCGAAGAAAACGCCGCCATCGTCAACGCCCTTCAGCGCCGCGCCGACGTTGTGGTTCAGAAAAGCCTGGCGGAGGGATTCGGCCTGACCGTCGCCGAGGCGATGTGGAAGGGACGCCCTGTCGTCGCGAGTCGTGTCGGCGGGATCGAAGACCAGGTCGAGCATGAGAGAAGCGGCATCTTGATCGACGACCCTCAAGACCTGAAGGGGTTCGGCTCCGCCGTGGTCGGCCTGCTGCAGGATCCCAAGGCCGCCGAGGCGCTCGGGACCGAGGCGAGGCAGCTGATCATTCGCAAGTTCTTGGCGCCACGCCACCTGATGGAGCAGGCCGAGCTGATCACAAGCCTCGTCTAACATCGCTCAGATGCCAATAAGGATTTTTCGTGAGGCTGAGCTTCCGCGGGACGTCATCTCGCGGGACTTCGTCGGCGAGCGGAACGGCGGGGTCGGCGCGTGCGTGCTGTTCGTCGATGCCGCGCCCGGAGAAGGGCCGCGTCTCCACCGGCATCCATACGTCGAGATCCTGATCGTGATCGAAGGTACCTCTACATTCGACGACGGAGACTCGAAGCACGTAGTCAGCACGGGCGAGATGGCCGTCGTAGACGCGGGACAAGCGCATGCGTTCATCAATCCCGGCCCTGGTCGACTGCGCCAGATCGACATCCATCTCGCACCAGGCTTTGCTACCGAGTGGCTGGCATAGTTGGCCGGCCATGGCTAAGACTGACCCGCACGACCCCGGCGTAGAGGTTGCACGCAAGCGTGCGGAGGAGGCGGGAGACGGAGCGCATTCGCCGATTCGCGTGGGCCACGGCGAGGTGCGCTCCGGGACTGCGAGCTGGACCGACCCGACGATGATCGCGCCCGGCGTCTTCTACCCGGTAGGGATGAAGACTGCTGAGGACCGGCTGCGCTTCTATGCGAGCCAGTTTCCGATGGTCGAGGTCGACGCGACCTACTACGCGCTGCCCAACAAGCGCACGGCCGAGGGCTGGGTGGAGCGGACGCCAAAGGATTTCGTGTTCGACATCAAGGCGCACGCCCTGATGACAGGCCAGCCGACCGAGGTGTCTCGCCTGCCGAAGGCGATCAAAGACGAGCTGCCTTCAGAGCTCATCGAGAAGAAGCGCGTCTATCGCAAGGACATGCCTGGTGAGCTGCTCGATGCGGTCTATCAGCAGTTTCGCGGTGCGCTCGAGCCGCTGATCGAAGCCGGCAAGCTTGGTGCCGTGTTCGTCCAGTTTCCAAAGTGGGTCTTTCCGTCCACCGAGGCACGCGAGCTCATCCTCGAGACGCGGCAGCGCCTGGATCTCCCAATCGCGGTCGAATTTCGGCACGGCAGCTGGTTCAACGAGAAGAACGCGGAACGGACGATCAAGTTCCTGCAGGACAACAAGATCCCGTACGTGGCGGTCGACGAACCCCAGGGGTTCAAGAGCTCGGTGCCGCCTGTCGTGTTCACGACCAATGATGAGCTGGCGGTGTTTCGATTCCACGGCCGCAACAAGGAGAACTGGGAGAAGAAGGACATCGCGCCCTCAGAGCGCTTTCGCTATCTGTACGACGTGGATGAGCTCGCCGACTGGACGCCGAAGATCGCCACGGTCGCGAAGTCAACAAAG
>VBDS01000139.1 GCA_005889085.1 Chloroflexota bacterium
CATCACGGCCATCGACAAGGACGCGCGCGCACTGCGCGCGATCGATGGAACCATCGAAACGCACGTCGCAGACTTCACGCGGCCGCTCGACCTTCATGACCTCGATGGGGTCGTGATGGCGAACTCGCTGCATTTCCTCCGCGACAAGCAGCCGGTCCTCGAAGCGGTGCACCGGATGCTGCGCCCACGAGGACGGCTGATCGTCGTCGAGTACGGAACCGAACGCGGGAACCACTGGGTCCCACACCCCTTCACCTATGAGCAGTGGGAAAAGATGGCGGCCCGGGCGGGGTTCAGAAACACGAGGCTTCTGTCCACCATCCCGAGCCGCTGGCTGGGGAGCATGTACTCAGCGGTCAGTATTAAGTAGTGCGCCCTGCGCGCGCCCGGCGGAGCCCTAAAAGACCTGTGACTGCGCCTCCGCCGGCCGCTCGCGGCGGCCGCGGTGCCGCCGCATCCAGCGCCGGATCATCACGCTTCGTCGGTCATCACCGCGGCCGCCGCCTCCGCCGCCCGGGTTGAAGCGCTTGGTCACGCCATCGAGCTTGGCGCCCCATGTGACGTATTTCTTGAAGCGCTCCTCCGCCTCCTGGGCGATGCCGATGCGCTGGCCGCGTGTCTCCTCGCGGAAGCGGGCGATGCGTCCCGCCGCGGCGCCCTCCTTCTCCTCCGGTGTGGAGCCGAGGTTGGTCTCCGGCAGCGTGCCGATGACCACGATCTGGTCGTCCTCGACGGCGACCTCTACCCCCGCGAACCAGCCGTCCGGGAGCCTTCCGGCAAACCAACCTTTGATCGAACCGAGCTCTTTCTCATCCATGCGTTACATAATTACACTGTAATAAATGAGAAGTCAAGCGGGTCGGACTGCTCCTCCCCATTCATGGGGAGGTGGCGCGCAGCGCCGGAGGGGCAGCGCCGGAGGGGCGCAGCCGGACGGGCAGGGCCGAGGCCGTGCCGATAACCTCGCGTAAGCTCGCACTCACATGGGAATGATGCCGCCGGGCTCCCACGGGCCCGTCATCTGGTGGGGAGGTTGGGGGCGAGGCCGGCGCAACGCCGAAAGCGGGCCAGCCAACAGCGGCCTGACCGGCGACCCGACCCTCGAGCCGCCGCAGCAGCCCGAGGGCCCAAAGGACCTGCGCGGTCGCTGGGAGAGTCTCAGACAGGCCGTCATGGGCACGACCGCGGCGCTGCCCCAGGTCTTGCGCCTGGTCTGGGAGGCCAGCCGACCGGTCACCATCGGCCTGTTCATCACGACCGCGCTCGCCGGGATCATCCCGACCATCTCGGTCGGCCTCACCCTGATGCTGACCAACGCGGTCGTGACGGGGATCAAGATCAACGCGTTTCACATCGCCGACCACGTCCGCCTCTCGGAGCTTGGCGTGCCGTGGCTCCCCGGCCTGACTTTCTCCGCGGTCGGGATGATCGTCTTCCTCGCGGTGCTGCAGCTGATCATCTTCGCGGTCAGCGCGCTGCTCAACACTCTGCGCAACATCTCGCAGCAGCTGCTGCAGAACTCAGTCTCGATGCGGATCCAGCTCATGGTCATGGAGAAGGCCGCGTCTCTCGACCTCCAGTTCTACGAGGACCCCGCTTCTTACGACCTTCTGCGTCGGGCTCAGAACGATTCCATCAACCGGCCGGTCCTGATGATCGCCACAGCGTTCGGCCTCCTTCAGACGCTCCTCACCCTGGTCACGATGATCGCGCTGCTCTTCGGTGTCAGCTGGATCCTGGCCGCGGTCGTGATCATCTCGCCGATCCCCGCCTTCATCGCCGACACTCGATACGGCTGGCGCGGTTACAACATCGCGCGGTGGGGCTCGCGCCTGCTGCGCCGCATGAACTACATGGTCAACCTCGTCACCACCGACTCATTCGCCAAAGAGGTGAAGCTCTTCGGGCTCGGCCACTACTTCATCGAGCGCTATCGCCTGATCGCCAGCGCGTTCTACGACACCCAGCGCTCGCAGGTCGTGCGCCGCTACATGACGGGTTTCGCCCTGGGCAACATCAGCACGCTCGTGACCTCGATCACCTATCTGTACATCGCTCTGCAAGCGATCGCCGGCCGGCTCTCGCTTGGTGCCCTGACCGCGTACACGCAGGCGGCTGTGCAGGTGCAGAACTCGATCCAGAGCGTGCTCAGCGGCTTCTCCGGCATGTACGAGCACAACCTCTATCTGAACAACCTGGTCGAGCTGATGGCGAAGGAGCCTTCGATGCCGGTCGCGTCGCAGCCGGTGCCGGTCCCTCAGCCGCTCCGCGGCGAGATCCGGTTCGAGAACGTGACCTTTGCCTATCCAGGATCTGAAACGCTGGCCCTGGACAACGTCTCGTTCACGGTGAAGGCGGGGGAGACGCTGGCCGTCGTGGGGCGCAACGGAGCAGGGAAGACGACGCTGTTCAAGCTCATCTGCCGGCTGTACGACCCCAGCCAGGGCAGGATCCTGATCGACGGCGTCGACCTGCGCGACTTCGATCCCGCCGAGCTGCGGCGTCAGATCGGCGCCATGTTCCAGGACTACGTCGACTACCAGGCGACGGCGGCGGAGAACATCGGCCTCGGCAGCCTGCCTGACATCGCCAACCGCGACGCGGTCGTGAGCGCGAGCAAGCAGGCCGGGTCGGACGAGCTCATCGCAAAGCTGCCGGCGGGCTACGACACCGCGCTCGGCAAGTGGTTCGACGCGGGCGTCAACCTTTCCGGCGGCGAATGGCAGAAGGTCGCGTTGGCGCGCGCGTTCATGCGCGAGGACGCGAGGATTCTGCTCCTCGACGAGCCGACGTCGGCACTCGATGCGCAGGCCGAGTTCGACCTTTTCGAACGCCTGCAATCGCTGACCCACGGCCGCACCGCGGTCTACATCTCACACCGATTTTCGACGGTGCGGCGCGCGGACCGCATCATCTTCCTCGAGCATGGCCGCCTGGTCGAGGAGGGCACCCATGAGGAGCTCATGCGCCTGAATGGCCGCTACGCGAAACTGTTCCGGATGCAGGCGGCCGCCTACACCGGCGAATACTCCGAGATCCTTCCGGAAGAAGTCGTCTCGCAGTAAGTGAGGAAAGCGGAGGTCCTGGCAGGCCTCACGCTTGGGGTCGCGACTTTCGCCGTCTACATGATCGGCTCGAATCGATCCTTCGGCTACGACGCGGCCGCGAGCTTCGCCAACTTCATCGCGACGCCCTCGATCTGGGATGCATTTGCCGTGCGCTCGGTGATCCCGACCATTCCTGTAGCGCAGGTCGCCACCAACGACCACGTGCTGATATCGCTCGCGAGCCACGTCATCTACTCGCTGACCGGCTCGCGCAGCGAGGTCGTGTACAGGGCGCTGCCCGCGCTGGCCGCCGGTGGGACGGTAGGCCTCTCGACCGGCGCCCTGACTCGGCGCTTCGGCTTGCTCGCCGGAGTCTGCGCCGGGCTGTACATCGCGACCGACCCTCTGTTCGTCGACAACGGCCGCGAAATGCGCGGCTATAGCCTGGCGGCGCTCGGTTCGGTCGCCGGCACAGTGATCTTGGCCGGCAAGTGGACGAGATGGCGGCTGGCCGGATACGCCCTCGTGATGGGCTTGGCGATCTCGGCCCAGCTGTTCGCGGGCGTCGTAGTGCTGTGCCACATCGCGTGGATCGCCACCCGGCGCTCCCGACCCCAGCTCTTTCAGCTGGCTCCAGCCTGGACCGGCGCGCTGCTGATCGGTGTCGCCGCCAATGCGACGATCCAGCTCACCGAGCTGACACAGCACGGTTTGCCCGCGCCCCTGTTCTACCCGACGTTTCCTCGCGACCTCGTGCTGTTCCTGGTGGGCGCGCCGGTCCTCGTGCCGGTTGGGCTGTGGCTGTCCAGCGTGGGCCTGGGCCTGTGGACACAGCGACGCGAGCCATGGATATGGGCCTCGATGGCGGTGCTGGCGGCGGTCGTGCTCGTCCTGTGGCTGGGCTTGCAGCCCGCGTTCCTCTACCCGCGCTTCTTCGTGTTCCTCGTCCCGGCCTGCGCTTTCCTGATGGCGGCCGCGATCGCGCGGTGGTGGGTCCTGGGGCCCGTGGTCGCGTTGGGGGCGGCGGCGGCGCTGGTCACCCTGGCGCCCGGCTACACGCAGGACCCGCTGGCCCTGCCGCAGGCGGCCGCGGCGGTGGAGCGCGTCCATGCCTCGGGAGGGCGAGCATGCGTGATCCACAGCGACGAGCAGATCCTGTCCGCGTACACCACCGACTTCGCCGTTGTGACCCGGCCGGACCAGCTGGCCGGCTGCGACGCGGTCGTCGTGGTCAGCTGGGGAGTCGACCTTGGGCTGCGCGACCAGGCCGCGCAGGAGCTACCGCGACTGACGACCCTACAGGCCTACTACCCGGCTGTCGTTCTAGAGAGGTGAGTGGGCGCTGCAGGCGTGGATGCCGTGAGGCGTCATCTGGAGGACCCGCACGGCCCGTCCTCGCATCCGGTCACAGCGCCAGCAGAAGACGACGGCGTCAATCCCCCAGGGCAGAATTCCCTTCAGCAGCACCTCGCGCTCTTTTCGGTGGAAAAACCAGCAGATGAAGAAATGCATCCGGCCGACGAAAGCTATCAGGAATCCCCCGACAAAACAAAGGAAAGCCGGTTAAGAACGTGTGAAAGGGCCCGGGTCGGCGGCAGAACGGCGCCGATCAGGCTCCCTTTGGGGCGACCTGGTCGACTTTCGCGGCCAGGACGAAGTCGTTCTGGGTCAACCCGCCGGCGGCGTGAGTCCACAGCCGGACTGTGAGCGTGCCGTAGCTGAGGAGAAGGTCGGGGTGGTGACCCTCGGCCTCGGCGATGGGGGCGATCCGGTCGACGAGCGCGACCCCAGGCATGAACCCTTTGAACTTGTAGGTCCTGGTCAGCTCGAGGTGGCCGCCGGATTCGACCACGGTCCAGCCTGGCAGCTCAGCGAGAAGCTGGTCGATCTCGGTGCGCGTGAGGGTGGGCGTGTCGGGCGTGCATACCTCACAGTGGCGCTCGGCGAGGGGAGTGGCCATCCCTGAGCATCGTACGTGGGTGGGTAGAATGAAACCTCCCATGGGCGGCTAGCTCAGTGGGAGAGCGCTTGCCTCACACGCAAGAGGTCATTGGTTCAAACCCAATGCCGCCCACCAGGAAGCGGCCCCGTCGTCTAGCGGCCTAGGACGCAGCCCTCTCAAGGCTGAGATCGCGGGTTCGAATCCCGCCGGGGCTACCAACTCCATCGGCCGTGAAAGTGCGCCCTGCGCGCGCCCGGCGAGGCTGAGATCGCGGGTTCGAATCCCGCCGGGGCTACCAATCGCGGGGGATTCGACACGTTTGGCGCCTAACGCGTCCATCACCGGGCCTCGATACACACGTCTGGCGCCAAACGCGCCCATCATGCGAACGTTCCGACACGAACTTGACGGCCTAATTCAACGCTTGTAGAATTGCGCGCAATGAGGCAGCTTCTTGGGCCCGTCCTGGTTCCCATCGTCGGAGGCCTCGTCTTCCTGGTCGCGCTGCTTGGGCTCATCGGCACCGCGATTCGAGACCCGCATCCCCATGACCTGTCGGTAGGGCTGGTCGGGCCGGCTCCGGCGGTGCAGCAGATCTCGAGCGCATTCGCCGGCAACGCGCCAGGAGCCTTCCGCTTCACCACCTATTCCTCTGAACCCGAGGCCAGGGCAGCAATCGACTCGCGTGACATCGACGCCGCCCTCCTGTTCGGCCAGAGCAGCTCGCGCCTGATCGTGGCGGGAGCGGCCGGCGATGGAGTCACCGGCGTCATCACAGCAGCATTCACAAATGTCTTCCAGAGCCAGGGCTCGACGCTGAACGTCGAGGTCGTGCACCCGTTTTCAAACGGCGATGCCCACGGACTCGTCCTCTTCTTTGTCGTGGTGGCGGTGATCATCTCTGCGGTGGTGGTGCAGGCTCTCATCTTCACGACCACAGACGACGTTGGATTCAGCACGCGCCTTCTCGTGGTGCTCGGTTACGCGGTCCTCACCGGTCCCATCGCGATGGGCGCCGCGGAATGGATCGCCGGCGATTACGGGTCGGGGATCTGGGCCGCCATCGGTCTGCTGATGCTCGGAGCGGCGGCCGTGGGTGCGGTCGTTGCCGGGCTGGTGCGCCTGCTCGGGCGCGCCGGGTTGGCCCTGGCCGCGCTCATCGTCGTGCTGTTAGACCTGGTCTCATCGGGAGGACCGGTCGGCAGCCAGCTCCTACCCGACTTGTACCGCTGGCTGGCGCCGTGGATGGCCGCCGGCCCGCTGTACAGCGGCCTTCGCGGCGCCCTGTACTTCAACGGAGCCGGGACCGGGCAACCAATCCTCATCCTGGCCGAGTGGTTTGTCGCAGGAATTGTTCTGATGGCGGTGGGCGAGCTCGTTTTCTACCTCATGCATCGAGGCTCGCTGCCCCCCGAGACGGTGCCGTAGCAGAGGTTTGGCTCGCACCGGGAGACGGCCAGGAACCAGTGACACGGCGGCGAAGATCCTTGCCGCTGCCCGCGCCAGGTTCGCCGGGGTCGGCTACGACCTGGGAACGATTCGCGGCATCGCCGCCGAGGCCGGCGTGGATCCGGCGCTGGTGCTTCACTACTTCGGATCGAAAGAGGCGCTCTTTCGCGCGGCGGTCGACTTTCCAGTCGATCCGGCGGAGTTCGTCCCGCAGCTCCTGGCCCCAGGCCTCGAGGGACTCGGAGGGCGGCTCGTTCATTTCTTCCTTGAAACATGGGACTCGCCGGCCGGGCGCCCGCTTCTCGCCCTGATCAGATCCGTCGTCGCGAGCGAGGAGGCGGCCGCGCTCATGCGTGAGTTCGTCAGCCGTGAGGTGCTCGGTCGC
>VBDS01000228.1 GCA_005889085.1 Chloroflexota bacterium
GTCGGGGGCGATGGTCGAGGACCACGGCGCCATCACCACCTCGCGAGCGCCGATCCAGTTCGGCCAGCTCACGTGGCTGTCGACGGCCGGTGCGAGGCCGACCGGGTGGAGGCCGCCCCACCCGTCGAGGACGTATCCGCCGCTCGCGTCGGGAAAGAGAGCCAGGCTGTAGGCGATGTCTTTGTTCGGCCACGTCGTTGTCGTCGCCAGCTGAGGCGATGCCCCAACGGGATGAACGCCGCCCCACCCGTCGAGCACGTAGAGGTGGTTCTCGTTGTCGACTGGCGGAGCGACTCGCGGCGCGGCGCCCAGGGCTCCAATCGCAACGGAATTTGGCAAACGTACGGAGAGGTTGAAGAGGAATGCCACCGACCCCAGCCCGAGGGAGACTGCGATGGACACGATGAGCACGCGCCGCATGGCTGGGGGATCGTAGCCGATGGCAGCCGCCTTCGCACGCGACGTAATGGATTCCGCCGCTCGCGAGAAGGAGGTGACCCTCACGACCTACGGCCGCAAGTCGGGCAAGCCGGTCCGGGTGACCATCTGGATCTCAACCGACGGTGAGCACCTGTACATCCGATCGGGTCGCGGAATGGTCCGTGACTGGCCGCAAAACTTCGTGGCCCGGGGCCAGGCTGTCCTCGACCTCGGCGGCCGGAAGCTGAAGGTGAAGCCGCGGCTGGTCGCCGACCCCGAGGAGGCGCGCGCCGCCTCGCGGATCGTCCGCGACAAATACGGCTCCACAGTCAAGCCGTCCAGGCCGGGCGAGCCCCTAACGCCAGGGGAGCAGGCGACCTTCGAGCTGCTGCCCGCAGATTGATCGATCGCCAGCGGACCGCGGTCTCGATCGCGTTCCTCGCGTTCGGCGTCACCGTCGGCGGCCTCATCCCGCGCATGCCCGCGTTCAAGGATCACCTCCATCTCACGGACGGCCAGGTCGGTATCGCCCTGCTCGGCGTGTCCGTCGGCGGCATCGCGGGAGCGCTGGCCTCGCGCCTGGTGATTCATCGAGGAGCAAGTCGGTACGTCCGTCTCGGAGTTCTCGCCCTTTGTGCTGCCGCCCTCGGCCCGGCGCTGGCTGCGAACCTCATCGCACTCCTGATCTCGCTCTTCCTTGTCGGGTTCCTGTGGGGCTTTATCGACACTCTCGAGAACGCCCTGGGGGCTCAGCTCGAACGTATCGAAGGCAGACCGCTTATCAACCGACTCCACGGTTTCTGGAGCCTGGGTGCGTTTCTCGGATCGCTGGTCGCCGGCGGCGCCGGGTTCCTTGGCATCGGGCCACTCCAACAATTCATTGCGACAGGCGTTGTCGTCGCCGCGGCATCAGCATTGTTCTTGCGTTCCCTCCCCACCTACGGGGAGGTGACGCACGCCGCCGGAGGGGTTGATCCGCACACGCTTTTGAGAGCCGCTGTCGTGGCGGTGGCTGCGATCAGCTTCGCCGGCATCATCGCGGAAGGTGGCACGTCCGACTGGAGCGCACTCTACCTACGCGAGCTCAGCCACGCCAACGCCGGCACCGCCGCCACAGGCTTCTCAGGTTTCGCCCTGGCCGCGATGCTCGTCCGCTTTCGTGCCGACCGGCTCACTGCGCGAACGAGCCGCGCGACAGTCACGAGGATGGGCGCGGTGATCGCCGTGGCAGGCCTTGCGCTCGCGATCGCGTTTCCCGTCCTACCCCTCGCTGTGGCGGGATTCGCGCTCGTCGGTATAGGCACCGCCGTCGTCCTGCCGCTTGCCTTTGCCGCGGGCGCCAACCTCGGTCAGTCGGGAACCTCGCTGACCCTCGTGATGGCTTCGGCGTACGCGGGGACGATCGCCGGTCCGCCGCTGATCGGGACGATGGCGGACCATTTCGGTCTCCGGCTGGCGATGGCTGTCCCCCTGGTCGCTGCGCTGGCCGTCCTTGCCGCTGCGGGCAAGATGGCCGCTGCTGAACAACCGACAGGTGACCTCAGCGATGCGCGCGGAGGCCACCATGTCGAAAGGGGCTAGAACTCTAGTGGCCGCTCAGCCTGACGCACGCCGTGTCGTACTGCGAGACGGCCGCGGTGCTGTTGGAGTGGGCCAGCGACGCCGTGCTCGGGTTGCCCGCGTACACGACGCCCGCCTGACCGTTCGGGTTGAAGGGCGACCCCGGCGAGGTGGCAGCGTTGCCGGGGGTGACCGGGTTGCTCGGTCCGCAGGTGTTGGCGGGCGCGCCTGGCTGACCCGTCGTCGGGGTCTGCATGGCGCTCGCGGGCACACCGGTCGCTGCCATCAAGACAATTCCGCATGCCGCGCCGGTCGCGAGGTTCCTAAGCATTCGTCGCATGTGGCGCCTCCTGAGAGTTGGTACCGCCTTCCCTCCCGAAAGCGATACGAGGCCTGGTTACTCAGCCAGCCCGCAGATGAACCGGATCACCGCCTCGATGCCGCGGTGATAGTTGTCGATCACCAGGTGCTCGTTCGGTGAGTGGATCGCCGAGTCCGCCTGCGTGATGCCGCTGATCACCAGGGGCGCGCCGACCGCCTCTTGAAAATCGACCGCCACGGGAATCGAGCCTCCGACCCTGATCAGCGCCGTCTCGCTGCCGAACGCCTCCTTGTACGCGGCCCGCAGGACGCGCGCCGCATTGTGATCGACGCCGCACGTGACGGGGGGCGCCGAGCCGATCACCTCGACGCTGATCTCGACGCCCGGCGTGGTCAGCTCGCTCACCCTCCTCTTGAAAGCGGGCAGGATCGCCTGCCAGTCCTGGTCCGGCACGAGGCGCATGCTCACCTTGGCCGACGCCTCCGCCGGGATGACCGTCTTCGCGCCCTTGCCTGTGAACCCGCCGATGAAACCGTTTGCGTCGAGCGTGGGGCGGCTGCCGGTGCGCTCGACCGCGAGGAAATCCTCCTCGCCTTCGAGCGCCTTCGCGCCGGTCATCCGCCTCATGTTCTGGACATACCTCGCGTCATTCTTCTTCCAGGCCGCCAGCTCCTCGGCGCTGGGTGGGCGCACCGCGTCGTAGAAACCCGGGATGGTGACGTGGCCGTGCCGGTCTTTCAGCTCGCCGATGACGCGCGCCAGCGTGTTGATCGGGTTGGGCGCCACGCCGCCAAACGTCCCTGAGTGCAGGTCCACGGCGGGGCCCTTCGCGCGCAGCTCGGTGTACAGAAGTCCGCGCAGCGCGGTCGCGAGAGTGGGGCGGCCGTCCTCGTCCATGCCGCTGTCCCAGATGAGCACGGTGTCGGTCTTCAGGTCCGCGCCGTGGGCGCGGAGATATCGCGGCAGGGATGGACCCGTGATCTCCTCCTCGCCCTCGATGACGAAGCGCACGTTGATGGGGAGGCCACCTGCGGCGTGCAGGTGCTCAGCCGCCTTGACGCACGCCATGTGGTTGCCCTTGTTGTCGGCGGCGCCGCGAGCCCACAGCTCGCCGCCGTGCACGGCCGGCTCGAACGGCGGCGACTTCCACCCGTCGACCGGGTCGACCGGCTGGACGTCGTAATGGCCGTACATCGTCAGGTGGGGCTTGCCCGGCCGGCCCTGCCAGTCGGCGATCACCACGGGCAGGCCGCCCTCGACCACGTCCACGATCTGGGTCTTCATGCCCATGGCATCGAAGCGATCGCCTAGCCACCGCGCATTGCGCAGGCAGTCTTCGCGTCGCTCGGGCAGCGTGCTGATCGAGGGGATGCGCAACTCTTCGATCAGGTCGTCGAGGTCGGCCTTGCGGCGGGTCTGCGCCAGCGCGACCGCTGCGTCGAGTAGCGACTGCGTCGTCGCCATGCTTACGATATTCCGCGCGCGCGAGTGATCTGCGCCGCGTGGTCGTGCGCGTGGACGGCGTAGATCTTGAGCCAGTCCTCGGTCCCGTAACGGCCGCTCTCGGTGTGGGTGCCCACGATTCGCCAGTCCGCTTCGGTCATCCGGTCGAGCAGCTGTGAGCAGGTCTCCCGCGCCCAGCGCATCGCCTCGAGCGACGGCGCGATGGGCCGGTCCGAGGTCAGCCGTTCGGCGAACGCCTTCTCGTCATATCCATATATGACGGGCTCGGCCTCGGCCAGGAGGCGCCGGATGCGGATGGCGGACATCATCTCGCTGTCCGCGAGGTGGTGCGCGATCTGCCGCGGGGTCCAGTCGCCATCGGCGGAACGGTCGAGCTCATCGTCGGTGATCCCCTTCAGCGCCTCGGTCACCTCGCGGTATCCGTCCCTGTACTGCCGGATCAGCCGCCCCCTCTCTTCGGTGTCCACCGGAAAATCGTAGGGTGTCTCAGAAGATGGGGGTGCTCGCTGCGACCGATCGGGCCAGGATCGAAAGGTTGCTCTCGGTTGCCCGCGCCACCCGGCCAATGCCGGCGCCCGACGGCAGCCTCCATTTCGCATCCAATCGGGGCGGCCATGCCCAGGTCTATCGCCAGACGGCTGCGGGCGTCGAGCCGGAGCTGGTCTTCGCGAGCAAGACGCGCATGGTGCCCCACGCGCATACGCCGCTCGGCCTGCTCGTCCGCGAGGACCGGGGCGGAAACGAGATCTGGCAGCTCGGCCTTGTCTCCGACGGCCAGCACCGGCCCTTGACGACTGACGCCCGGGCCATCCATCAGTCGGTCACCTTGCACCCGGACAAGCGGCGCGTGGGCCTGGGCTGGAATCCGGGTGGGCAGGCAGACGTCGTGCTGGGCGAGCTGGATCTCGCCACGGGCGAGATGACGCGGTGGGCCGAGCCACGAGGCTTCTGGCTGTGGGGAGCCTGGAGCCCGGACGGCAAGCGGGCCGTGGTGAGCAAGAGCATGGGAACGCCGACCGAGAGCTACGTCCTGGAGCGGGACGGCCGGTTGACGCGACTCCTTCCGAGCGCGCTGCGCGTGCACCCGGTCGAGTGGCTCTCCGAGGGCATCCTGGTCGCGACTGACGTAGACCGTGATTTCCTCGGCCTTGGGTTGATCGACCCTGAACAACCCGAATCTGTCTCGCGATGGCTCCTCAGCGAGGAGCACGACGTCGAAGGCACGGCCGTGAACCCCGACCGGAAGAGGCTCGCGGTCGTCGTCAATGAGGGGATCTACGACAGCGTCCGAGTTGTCGACCTGGAACGCGAGATCGACCGCGCAGTGCTTCCGCCTGGCGTGGTCATCGCGGATCATTCCGGCGATCCCGGATACCACGTCGCCTGGAGCGAGGACGGGGAGAGCCTTTTTGTCAGCTGGGAGCTGGCGACCCGGCCGGCGGAGATCTATCAATGGCCGGGAGCAACGCGCTGGACTTTCACGGGGGACCTGCCGGCAGGCCTGGTCGAGCCCGAGGAGACGTCCTACACGAGCTTCGACGGACTAACCGTCCCATCCATCTTCTATAAGGTCGACGACGCGCCACGTCCCGCGGTCGTGTATTTCCATGGCGGGCCGGAGGGCCAATCGCGAGGCGGATACCTACCGGCCGCGCAGCTGCTGACCTCGATCGGGATCAACGTCATGCTCCCCAACGTCCGCGGCTCGACGGGCTACGGGATTCGCTACCAGAGCCTGGACGACAGGACGCTGCGCTGGAACTCGGTCAAGGACGGATGCGAGGCGGCGCGCACCCTCAAGAGCTCAAGTCTGGCGACCCGCACGGCCGCCATTGGCGGCTCATACGGCGGATTCATGACCCTGGCCGTGCTGGTCGAGGACCCGGAGCTGTGGGACGCGGGCGTCGACACGGTCGGGATCGCCGACTGGCACACGTTCTTCGAGAACATGCCGCCGTGGCGCGGCGTGCTACGGATGAACGAGTACGGCGACCCCAACGGACCCGAGTCCGAGTTTCTCCGCGAGATCAGCCCGATCCACCGCGCGGGCACGATCAAGGCGCCGCTGCTGGTGATCCATGGCCGGAACGACCCGCGGGTGCCAGTCGGGGAAAGCATCCAGATCGCGCAAGCGGTCGCGCAGTCGGAGCTGCTGATCTTCGAGGACGAGGGTCACGGGGTTGCGACCCTGCCGAATCAGGTCACTGCAAACAGCAAAATGCTGGAGTTCCTGGCCGCCCACCTGCTGTGAACGCGCGCGTGCATGCACTCGCGTGCCCTTCGGTCGTTGGGAGACGCCGGAGCATGCACTCGCGCAGTTTCACCGCCGATGTTGGAGCCGCCGACAGGAATCGAACCCGTAACCTGCTGTTTACAAAACAGCTGCTCTGCCAATTGAGCTACGGCGGCGCTCCAATGATTTTGCCCATTTCGCGTTATCCGCATCGAGCTCACAGATGCTGGACCGAAAGAACGCCCGCCTGATGGACCTGATCAACAGCCAGCTCGCCCGAGCGACCGGCAAGCAGGGCGCCGAGGCGTTCCGTCCCCTTGGCTGGATGATCCGCGGCATCGACACCTGGGAATCCAAGCAGCCGCAGGCTCTGGAAGACCTCCGCGCCCACGCCCACCAGGGCGTCGTCGACCTCTACGACTTCCTGGTCGAGCAGCCTGCCACCTTCAGCTGCTCCCCCGAGGAGTTCATCCTCGGCTACCGGCCGGCCGTGGAGGCGGCGGTGCCGCCGGAACATGTCGCCGCCCTGGAGGCCTGGTACCGCGGAGTCGGGACGGTGTTCAGATGGCTTGACGTCCCCCGCGGAGAGGCCCTCGACGCGGCGACCGCCGACCGCTTCCGGCAGGAGGTAGGGCGCGCGTTGACCGGTGTCGCGGACGTCCTGCTGCCCGCCCAAGAGGCCTGGAGCCGGATTCGCGCCCGCCTCGGCTGAAGCGATTTGTAAATCCCTTCGTTATTCGCTCAATTCGCTCTTGGGCCTGGCTACGATTTGCCAACTCGCGGTGTGACCGTGAAGGTGTGTCGTCGGAGTTAGTAAGAGGGTGTGTATGCGGTTTCGTCTTTCGCTCGCCGCCGTCGTCGCCGCCGTCAGCGCCCTTCTGTTCTCCGCGACCGGCCTCGCCGCCGACCCGTCCCCGCACCCGATCGGCGACGAGGACCTCAACGCCACCTCGAAGAGGTTCGAGGAGACCGCTCCACAAAACACCGCGCGGACGATCCGGCACTGGGTCGGCCAGACCACCAACCCTGTGAACGGGGCGACCTACACCTACAGCATCGTTGGCGCCAACCCCAACTCTGAAGAGGGTTCGGCCACCATCGGGGTCGACATAGTCCCGCTCAACCTCACCATCGCGGGAACGTCATTCGACGGATCCGCGAGCGTGGCGGGGGTCCTGGCATCGCCCCTGTTCAAGGAGGGCGACTACTCGACCACCGCAGCCGCCAGCACCTCGACTGGCGCGAAGGGTGCGGGGGGAAGCCTCTCCGCCGGCAACAATGACGTCCAGCTCCTGGATGCCGAGATGCGCTCGCAGTTCAACGAAGTGGGGACCGCCTATCACCTCGTCCTCAAGCGCCCTGAGGTCCACGCCCCGATCACGATCGCGGTTCCGGCTGCAGTCGGGACCACCCTGACGAGCCCGGGCGGAGTCACCATCGGCGACGTCGACGTGACGTGGCTTCAACCCCAGGTCGAGGCCCTGACCGCGCAGCTCCGCTACCTCAAACCCAATCGTCTGGCCATCTTCCTGACCAAGGATGTGCTGGCCTACGCGGACCACAACCCGACGCACTGCTGCGTGCTCGGCGCCCACGGTTCGATCGACACGACAAGCGCGGCACAGGGAGAGGAGCAGGACGGCCGCCAGCGCGTCCAGACCTTCGTCTGGTCATCGTGGCTGACCGCCGGCTTCTACAACCCGCGAAACCGCTGGGCGAGGCAGGACATCCACGGTCTGAGCCACGAGCTCTCCGAGTGGGCCAACGACCCCTTTGGCACGAACGCCGTCCAGCCATGGTTCTCGCCGGCCGCGCCGCAGTACGGATGCAACAACCTCCTCGAGACGGGCGACCCGGTGCTCGGCATCGGCTTCTCGCAGGGCACGAACACCTTCGACCAGAACCCCTACAGCGACGGGACCTATCACCCGGAGGACGAAGCCTTCCTGCCGTGGTTCATGCGCTCCAGCCCGAACACGACCTCGGAGCCGGCGCAGGGCTCGGCCAACGGCCGCTACACGTTCATGGGCGCCTTGAATCCGTTCGCGTTCTTTCACCAGCCGCCACCCGGCTGCTAAATCGCAGGTTGGGAAGAGGGCGTATCCGCCCATCGGAGGGGCCCGGGCGACCGGGCCTCTCTTTATTCTTGGCGGGACTTGATCGAGCCCAAAGACGTCGTGATCGCCATCCTCGGCGCCTCGGCCGCGCTGGCCGGTTTCGTCCTGGTCTTTCTCGGCATCATGATCACGTCCTACCAGTCGTACTCGGGTGGAGTCCCGGACGAGGTGGTCCAGCCATACCGTACGATCGGCAGCGCGCTGCTCGGCACGTTCGGACTCAGCCTGGTCACTGTGGCGATCTGTCTGCTCTGGTTGATCAACGGCGGCTCGCCCGGCCTGTATGGCTGGGCGATCGGCCTGTTCGCCGTGCAGCTGGTGGCTGTGTTCGCCTCCGCCGCCACGGCCACGCGGATGGTCCTGTGGCGCTGACCCAGAAGAAGCTCCAGGACCTCAAAGACGCGAGCCTGACCTCGCTCCTGCAGGACGACTCCGCCGGCTGGAAGGCGAAGGCGAGACACGCGTACATTGCGACTCACGGCTTCATCAAGGAGATCCGGCCGGACGACGTCATCCCGCTGCTGATCGCCGAGCTCGAGGTGACGCCGGAGTTCAGAAACTATCTGGCAAGAAAGAAGCTGAAACAGAAATACTGGTCGGAGTGGTTCGCAGAATTGATCATCGATCGTTATTGGTCGTACTTGAAGGGAGGCTGAAGTTGGCGAAGGAATCGTCTGATCTGGCCAAGAAGTACATCGACGCCGCCGTGCGGGGCCGCTCCAAGCCGCCGAGCAAGGCAGCATACGCCCGCGCCGTCCGGCTGGCACGGCAGGCGATCGAAGAGCTCACGCACGTGGCGCATCGCGCGGGGTCAGCGAGCCGCTAGCTTTTTATCCTCCCCATTCATGGGGAGACGGCTGGCTCGCGTCTCGTGGTGTGGTGTAGGTGCTCCGCATCGTGGAGCGTGAACCTTCACCCCCATGTCCAGGATATCGCGAGGGAGGGGGCTTGCGGCAAGCCCCGGGTAGTGCCGCATGATCGCCGGCTGAGGCCAGAACCTTGGGCAATGGGGGTCGTGAGATGGGTGTGTGGTTGACGGTCTACGGGGCGACCGGCGCCGGGGAGCGGCGATGACCAGACATACCGTGGTGGTAGCGGGCGGCGGCCCGACCGGGCTGATGCTGGCGGGCGAGCTGGCGCTGGCCGGCGTCGACGTCGCCATCGTCGAGCGGCGCGCCAGCCAGGATCTCACCGGCTCGCGCTCACGCGGTCTGCATTCACGCACCATCGAGGTTCTCGATCAGCGCGGAATCGCCGAGCGGTTCCTGTCGGAGGGGCAGGTGGCGCAGGTCGCGGGGTTCGCCGGCACCCGCCTGGACATCAGCGACTTTCCTACCCGGCACCCATACGGGCTTGCGCTGTTGCAGAAAGACTTCGAGCGCATCCTGGCCGGCTGGGTCGACGAGCTTGAGGTGCCGGTCCATCGCGAACGCGAGGTGACGGGGTTCGCGCAGGACGCTGGCGGCGTTGACGTGCAGCTGTCCGACGGCACGAGCCTGCGGGCGGATTACCTCGTCGGGTGCGACGGAGGGCGCAGCGTGGTCCGCAAGGCGGCCGGCATCGAGTTCCCCGGATGGGAGCCGACGACGAGCACCCTGATCGCCGAGGTCCAGATGGCCGAGGAGCCGAAATGGGGCGTCCACGACAACGCCCTCGGTCGCCACGCCTTCAGCAAGCTGGAGGGTGGGCTGGTGGGGGTCCTGGTGACCGAAGAGCACGTCAACACCGCCAGCGAGGCCACCCTGGGCGAGCTGAGCCAGGCGCTCATCGCCGTCTGGGGTACCGACTACGGAGTGCACAGCCCCACCTCGCTCTCTCGGTTCACCGACATGGCGCGACAGGCCGCCGCCTACCGCGCCGGTCGTGTCCTGCTGGCCGGCGACGCCGCACATGTCCACTACCCGGTGGGTGGACAGGGTCTCAACACCGGTGTGCAGGATGCGGTGAACCTGGGGTGGAAGCTGGCTTCGGTCGTCAACGGAACATCACCGGACAGCCTCCTGGACACCTATCATGCCGAGCGCCACCCGGTCGCCGCCCGCGTGCTGCGCGACACGATTGCGCAGGTCGCCCTTTTGCGCGCCAACGACTACGTCAAGACATTGGGCGACATCATCACCGAGCTCCTCACCATGGAAGAGCCCCGCAGGCGATTCGCCGCGATGATCTCTGGACTGGACATCCACTACGACCTCGGAGAGGGACACCCGCTGCTCGGGCGGCGCATGCCCGACCTCGACCTGCACACCGCGGACGGTCCCACGCGCGTGTTCACCCTCCTGCACGACGCCCGGCCTGTGCTCCTCAACTTCGGTGAGCCCGGCGGCTTCGACATTTCTCCGTGGGCGAATCGAGTCCGGTTGGTCGACGCCACGCACGAGGGCGTGTGGGAGCTCCCGGTCCTGGGCGAGATTGCTGCGCCCCCGGCCGTGTTGATCCGACCCGACGGGCATGTCGCCTGGGCGGGAGACCTCACGGACCCAGAGCTGCCTCGAGCACTTGCGACCTGGTTCGGAGCGGGCACTCCGAATTCAATTGAGGGCGGAGTTACAACTCCGCCCTCACCTGGGCCGCGGCCTGGGTGAGGGCGGTGAGCTTGCCGAAAGCCTTTTCGCGCGGCAGGTACTTCATGCCGCAATCAGGCGCCACGACAAGGCGCTCGGCATCGACGAATCGCAACGCGTTCTTGATTCTCCCCACGACCGTCTCGACCTCCTCGACCGGGCTCTCGTCGGAGAGGTCGATCACCCCGACGACGAGGGTCTTCTCACGGAAAGACTTAAGTACCCCGAGATCGACCTTCTGCTGCGCCGACTCCAACGAGATCTGGCGCGCCGTTGTGTCGGCCAGCTGCTCCAGGAAGGGATATCCGTTGGGCCGGTTGTGGACGATGTGGGCGTAACCGAAGCAGGTGTGCAGCGCCGTGTTGCCATTGATCCCTTCGAGTGCGCGGTTGATGGCCCTGATCGCAAAACGCGCAGCCTTCTCGGCGCGCGCCTGCAGGTAAGGCTCGTCGAGCTGCACGACATCGGCCCCGGCGGCGAACAGGTCGCGCACCTCTTCGTTGACAGCGGCGGCGAGCGCCATCGCCAGAGCCTCCTCGTCGTGATAGTGGTCGTCCTGGGCCTGCTGCGACATGGTGAAGGGTCCCGGCAGCGTCGCCTTGATGGGGTGGTCGGTGTGGGCGCGGAGAAATTCGACGTCGCGTTTCTCGACGGGCCGCCGGCGGCGGATGGGCCCGACGACTCGCGGCACCGGATTGGGATGCCCGGTCCGGTCGAGCGCGGTGCCGGGATTGTCGAGGTCCACGCCGTCGAGTGCCGTGGCGAAACGGTTGGAGTAGCTCTCGCGCCGCACCTCGCCATCCGTGATGATGTCGATCCCGGCGCGCTCCATGTCGCGGATCGCGACGATCGTCGCGTCGTCCTGCGCCTGCTCGAGGAGATCCGGCGCGACACGCCAGATCTCGAGCGCGCGTGTGCGCGGCGGCAGGCGGCTGCCGAGCATCTGCCGGTCGACCAGCCACTCCGGCTGGGGATAGCTGCCGACCACAGTCGTCGGCAAGATTGAGACCACCTCGGCAAGGTTAATCTGTGCCTCGAGATGGCAACGAACCGATTGCCGGGCGACAACTGCGAGCGGGATTGGATCTGGGAGCGCGAGATCGAAGCCGCGCCGTGGGAGGAGACGAGGCGCCTTTCGGTTGCGGCCTGGGAGCGGCAGTACCGGCGCATCCGGGAGTCATCGCCCTTCTACGCGCGCAAGTTCCGCGAGGCGGGAGCCGGCAACTCGTTTGTCAGCCTCGCCGACCTGAGCCAGCTGCCCTTCACCACCAAGCAGGAGCTGAAGGAGGCGCTGGACGACGACCCGCCTTTCGGCAGCAACCTGTGCGTCTCGCCGGACCAGGTCAAGCGCGTGTATCAGACGAGCGGGACGTCTGGATCGCCAAGCGTGCTCGCGCTGACCCGCGGTGACATGGAGACCTGGACGATCATGGGCACCCGCACCTACTACGCGACCGGCATCCACGAACACAGCAGCGTGCTGACAACGTTCGGCGCCGGTCCGTTCGTCGCCGGACACACGCACTTCGTGCTGCTCCGCATCGGGTCACGTTCCGTTCCCGTCGCGCCGGGAGACACCGAGCGCGTCATATTCGGCCTACGCTCGGGCTTGGCCGACACGCTGCTGTCGACCGCGTCCTTCGCACAATTTCTAGCGAACCGCCTCGAGCAAACAGACGCCGAGCCCAGTGCGATTCCGCTGACCCACGTCGTCACCGGTGGCGAGCCAGGCGGCGGCATCCCTTCCATCCGCGACCACATCCAGCGCGTGCTCGGCGTCACCGTGACCGAGGTGATGGGGATCGGCGACATCGCACCGTCGCTGTTCGGCGAGTGCACGCATCAGCAGGGCATGCACTTCTGTGGCGGAGGCCACGTTTGGGTCGAGCTGATCGATCCCGAGACTCGCGAACCGATAGAGATCGAAACGGGCGCGGAGGGGGAGCTCGCCTACACGACGCTGACGCGTGAGGCGATGCCGGTGGTGCGATTCCTGGGCGGCGACATCGTCCGCATCGAAGGCACGGAGTGCGAGTGCGGGCGGACCAGCTTCCGGCAGCGCGTGCTCGGCCGCCGCGACGACATGTTCATCGTGCGCGGAGTGAACGTGTATCCGGCCGCGATCCTGGCTGTGGTCGGCGATTTCCGGCCGCGCGTGACGGGCCGCGCACGGGTGATCCGCGAGGGGCCAGAGACGTCGATCGAGCCGCCGATCCCGGTCGAGGTCGAGGTTACTGAGCGCCACGAATCTGACGGGGCTCTGGTGACCGAGATCGAGAACGCGATCCACTCCAAGCTGATGTTCCGGAGCAAAGTCGAGCTGGTTCCGGAGTCCGAGTTCGGCGAGGCCGGATACAAGACGCGGCTCACCGTCCGGCGATGACGCGCAAGCTGAAATCCGGGCTCGGCCGCAGCACGGCCGACCAGATCTTTGTCCGCGGCCACGACCTGACCGAGGAGCTCATCGGCAAGGTCTCGCTGGGCGACTTCGCCTTCCTCGAGCTGATGGCCCGCCTGCCGACGCCCCAGGAGTCGGTCATGTTCAACGCGCTGGTGGTGACGCTGGTCGAGCACGGTCTGACCCCGAGCACGATCGCTGCCCGCATGACCTATTTCGGCGCGCCGGAGGCGCTGCAGGCGGCCGTTGCGGCCGGCCTCCTCGGCATGGGCGACCGCTTCGGCGGCTCGATCGAGCAGGCGGCGCGCATCCTGCAGGAGGCGCCGGCCGGCGACGACCTTCAGGCAACAGCGCGCCGGATCGTGCAGGACTACCAGGCCAGGAAGGAGATCATCCCGGGCCTGGGCCACCCGATTCACAAGCCCGCGGACCCGCGCACAACGAAGCTCTTCGCGCTGGCGGCGGAGACCGGCTTTTCGGGCCGCCATGTGAGTCTTATGGAGCACCTCTCGACGGAGGCCTCGGCGCTGTACGGCCGCGCCCTGCCAGTCAACGCCACGGGCGCGATCGCCGCCATCGCCAGCGAGATGGAGATCCCCTGGCGCGTCACCCGCGGGCTGGCCGTGATGGCCCGCGCGATCGGACTTGTGGCCCACGTTCAGGAGGAGATGGCAGACCCGATGGCGGCCGAAATCTGGGCGCGTGCGGAGGACGAGGCCTCGAGGTGACAGCCGTTCCAGGCGGGCCTAATATGGGGGTGCACGGAATAATCGGAACGGAGGGCTGATGGCCGCCGGCATCCCAGGCATCCACCACGTGACGTGCATCACCGGCGACGTGCAGAAGTGCGTCGACTTCTACGTCAGCGTGCTCGGGCTGCGCTTCATCAAGAAGAGCATCAACCAGGATCTTCCCGACACCTACCACATCTATTTCGGCGACTACCTGGGCACGCCCGGGACGGCGATGACCTTCTTCGGCTGGCCGACGTGGCCCGATCGGCGGACCGGGACCGGCCAGGTCACCACGGTGTCGTTCGCGGTCCCGCACGCCTCCCTGGACTTCTGGGCCGCCCGGCTGAAGAAGGTCGGGGTGGAGCACACGAAGGTGCGCAGGTTCGACATCGACGCTCTCGTTCTGCGCGACGCAGACGGGATCGAGCTCGAGCTGGTCGGTCAGGCGTCAGACGAACGTTTCGTGCCGTGGAGGGAAGCGCCAGTCGCGCAGGAGCATGCGATCCGCGGCTTTCATTCGGTGACGATGACGCTGGCCGAGACCGCGGCGACGTTGAAGCTCCTCACGTCGACGATGGGTTTCCGCCAGGCCGGCAAGGAAGGCAACCGCACCCGCTTCGAAACAGGCGGGGGCGGGCCGCACGCGGTGCTCGACGTCGTCGATTCGCCTGAAGGACCGGCAGGTGAAGAGTCGATCGGCACCGTGCACCACGTCGCGTGGCGGACGCAGGACGCGGCGTCCCAGGTCTCGTGGCGCGAACTGCTGTTGCGCGCGGGCCGCAACGTTACGGCGGTGATCGATCGCTGGTACTTCAGGTCGATCTACTATCGCGAGCCGGGCGGCGTGCTGTTCGAGATCGCCACCGACGGCCCGGGGTTCACGGTCGACGAATCGCCGGAGAAGCTCGGCACCAAGCTCAGCCTACCGCCCTGGTTCCAGGTGCGGAGGGACCGTCTCGACGAGACTCTGCCGCCGATTGTCGTGCCGACCACGGCGACGACCGGCGCCCACTAGCCGCCTGTGGTCTGTACCTCTGGAGGGGTGTTTTGATGAGCAGCACGGCAGTGATCGCCCCGGTGAACCCGATGGCAGCGGAAGGCAAGGAAACGGTCATGCAGGTCATGCGCCGTGACCGGGAGAACTTCACGCGTTTGGTCTCGGATCCGAAGAACTGGAACGTCGACACGCGATGCACCGGCTGGCAGACGCGTGACCTGGTCGGCCACATGATCGACGTGATGGAGGGTTATTTCAAAAATTGGGACGCGGCGCGGTCAGGCAAGGATGGCACGGCGCTCGGCTTGCCGGTGATGGGGGAGACCCTGAACGACCACGCGCTCGAGTTCCGCAAGCTCTCTCGTGATGAAGCGCTCGACCGCTTCAAGAAAGACGCGCAGAAGCTCGACAAGCTACTCGAGGAGCTAACGCCACAAGAGTGGACCAGCTTCATCGTCTACCACCCGTTCGCGGGCCCGGTGCCGGCAGGCTTCTACGGCACTTTCCAGATCATGGACTACGGCGTCCACCCATATGACATCGAGTACGGCCTGGGCAACAAGCTGGCGACGATCGATGAGGCATCGGCCGGCTTGATCCTGCCGTTCGCGTTCATCTTCTGGATGTACACGGTCGACCAGGACGTGGCGAAAGGTCAGAAGTTCACGTATGGAATCCAGGTCGATGGACCCTGGGGCGGCAAGTGGCGGGCGACCGTCAAGGACGGCGCGTGGTCGTCTGAAGCCGAGAGCGGCAACTTCGAGGGCTGCGACGCGCTGATCCACTTCAACAACGCAGCCGAGGCCGTGCTCACGTTCTTCCAGCGCTTCCCCGGCGGATCTGCAATCGGCGACGAAGACGTGATCAACACGATCCGCAAGCTGCACTTCCGCTTCTGATCCGAAGCACCATCTGGGCGGCGGACCTGGCGCTTCCGGGTCCGCCGCCTGTTTTTCCCGTCGAAGAGGTTGATCGCTCGCACGCGCTGCTTGTCGCTGGCGCAATGGGACCCGACGCCGACCTGGTGACTGAGCGCCTGGCGCGTGGCGTTCGATGCTTCGTCGTTCGGATGGAGGGCGCGCTCGCCGGTTACGGATGGCTGTCGACCGGCCCCGAGTGGATCGGCGAAATCCAGCTCGAGCTCAAGCCCCGGCAGCGCGAGGGTTATATCTGGAACTGCGTGACCGTGCCGGAGCACCGCCTGAAGGGCGTGTTCCGTTCGCTGGTTCTCGGCATGGCGTCAGCGGCCAGGCGAAGTGGACTCAGGCGAGCGTGGATCGGCACCGTCGCCGTCCCGGCCGAGAAGGCGCTTGAGCCGGCAGGATTCCGGCCCGCGCTTCATTTCGACATCAACAGCGTCGCCGGCCTGCACCTCATGCGCGTGCGTCGATCAACAAACCCGGATCTCGCGACCGACGCGTCTTCAGCGCTTGGGGTGCGAGCCGGGCTCGTGATCCGGCGCTCGCACCCAAGGCGGCACTAGCGGGATGCGCGCGTTTTGCGCAAAAGGCACGTCTGACCTGCGGCGAGAGGTGCGTTCTGCACAAACCGCACGTATTTCAGGCCCTTAGAGCGCCGCCAGGTAGATCCCTAGTAGGTCTGCGGCCGGGTACTTGTTCGCCAGCTCTTCCGCAGCCACGCGCAGCGCCGTCTGGCCCACGTCGAACTGGCTGATGTGCTGCGGCAGGCCCAGCGACGCGATCAGCTCCTCGACACGGTTCGCTGGATCTACCCCCGTCGCTTGAGCCAGCAGCTGCATCCGCTCCGGCATCGTCTTCGCCAGGTAGCGCATCACGTGCGGGAGCAGAAGGCACGAAGTGACACCGTGCGGGATCCCATGCCGCGCTCCGATCTGCTTGCCCATCGTGTGACTCAATCCCGCCGCCGACGCTCCTGGCAGCGTGAATGAGAACCACGCCGCAAGCTGGTTTTCGGTGCGCATTCCGACATCAGAGGGGGAAGCCTTGGCCCGGGGCAGTGAATCGAACAGGCGGCGGATTCCCTCCAGCGCCATCACATCGTTGAAGGGGTGCTCGCCGGGCGCGAGGAATCCCTCCACCGCGTGGTCCAGGGCGCGGATCCCGGTTGACAGCCACAGCTGTATCGGCGTCGCCAGCGTCAGCTCCGCGTCATAGATCACCGCCTCGACCATCAGGCGCGGATCTCGCATGCCCGCCTTGTCGCCCTGATCGTTGGTGAACCCGGCTCCGGCGGCCAGCTCCGCGACCGACAACGTGGTCGGGATGGCGACGTGGGGGAGGGCGCGGCCGTCGCCGTCCGCCAGCTGGACCGAGATGATCTTCGCCGCATCGATCGCGCTACCGCCCCCGAAGCTCACGATGCAATCGACTCCGGCCGACTTCGCCTTCTCAGTACCGGCACGGACCTGCGCCGTCGGCGCGTGCTGGCCGATGACGACGGTCGCGGCGGGCCGGACGCGCAATCTATCGAGGGACTCGACCAGTGAGCGGGTCGTGACCACTCCGATGCGCGTGGCTTCCAGCCGCTGCAGCTCGGCGCCAAGCTGCGCGATTGATCCTGCCCCCCAGTGGATCACGCGGGGGTTCGAGTAGGTGAAGGCGCCGGTGGTTGGCATACTAGGAAAGCATTGAGCATCGCTCACGGACAGCGCATCGTGCAGGGCGGCGAACCCCTGGCCTCGGCTCGCGCGGCGATGATCCTCCTCCACGGGCGCGGCGCCTCTGCCGAGGACATCATGACCATCGCCGCCGAGATCCAGCTGCCCGGCTGGGCCTACCTCGCGCCGCAGGCCGCGGGCAGCGCGTGGTACCCCAATCCATTCACGGCCCCTCTCGAGCGCAACGAGCCGTACCTCTCGGCAGCGCTCGACATGCTCTCGAACCTGGTCCAGCGCGTCGAGGCCACCGTCCCCGCGCAGCGCGTGGTCCTGCTCGGGTTCTCCCAGGGCGCGTGCCTGACGCTGGAGTGGGCGGCGCGCCACGCGCGCAGGTACGGCGCGGTGGCGGGGTTGAGCGGGGGCCTGATCGGACCCGACGGCACGCCCCGCGACTATCCGGGCAGCTTCGATGGCACGCCGGCGTTTCTCGGCTGCAGCGACGTGGATCCCTACATCGGCAAGGAGCGTGTGATCGAAGCCTCGGAGGTCTTCCAGCGCATGGGCGCCAGGGCGACGCTGCGCCTCTATCCCGGCATGGCCCACACCGTCAGCGCCGAGGAGATCGCCGAGGTCCGCGCCCTGGTCGACTTGATCTAACTCTTCCGCCCGGCGGTCTGCGTCTCGTATACCGTCACGATCGCCGACATCTCGAGGTCGCCGGCCGTCTTCGCTGCGCGGTCGTAGAGATCCTTGGTTGTATCCGCCAGCGGCGTGAACGCGCCGGCGCGATGGTAGACATCCGTCGCGAGCCGAATGTCTTTGGCCGCGTCGCGCAGGGCGAAAGTGACCGGTTCGTGTTTGTGCTCCATGAAGCCCGCGCGCCTCGCAGCCAGGACTGGCGCGAATCGCGTCAGGACCCAGAACACATCCTCGGGGTCAACACCGGCTGCGGCGCCGGCCGCAAGCAGCTCAGCCGCCAGAGCGCTGATCACTGTCAGCCCTGTGTTGGCGATCAGCTTCAGCTTGGCCGCGCTCTCCGCGTCCTTGAGCCGCCGCATCTCACCGATCGCCTCCAGCACCGGCCGTGCCCTCTCGATTGCAGCGTCGTCGCCCGCGGCCATCAGGATTCCCTTCCCAGTTTCCATGGCCGTGACGCTGCCCATCACCGGGCACTCGACGAACTTCGCGCCGCCGCGCTCGATCGCAGGCTGAACCTCCTTGATGACGTCCGGACCGGCGGTGCTCATCTCGATGAAGACCTGCGCGCGAGCCACTTTCGCCGCACCGCTCTCGCCGAGATAGGCATTACGCACGGCGTCGGCATTGGTGAGGATCGAGATCACCACGTCGGCGTCTTTGACCGCCTCGGCCGGCGTCCCGGCCACCTTCCCGACGCCAATCGCCTCGGCGCGCGAGCGCGTGCGATTCCACAGCGTCAGCCCGTGGCCCGATTCGTGCAAGCGCCTTGCGATCGCCGCGCCCATCTTTCCAGTCCCGAGAATCGCCACCTGCATCAGCTCTTCTCCTTCAGGCGTTCTTCTCCGCCTCTTCGCCCCGCTCCCCGTGTTTCACGATGTCCCCTTCCTTGAAGAGGACGGACTGCAGCACCGCCCGCCATTTCGGCGTGCGCCGCGACAGGAATTCGAGCGCCATCGCGAAATGCTTGAACTCCTCTTCCTGCGCATCCTCCATGATGGCCCGCGCCTGCGGGTCGCGTTCGACCGACAGGCGCTGCTCGTACCAGCCGATCGCCTCCGCCTCCTCCTGGAGCGAGGCGGCGAGGCGGGCGAAGGTCCTGATCTCGGGGGTCAGGTCGGCGGGCGGCTCGTGGTACTGGTCAGTAGGCATAACAACAAGAAAACGCGCCGAACAGGCTTAAATAGCTCAGTGAGCCTCGGCGACGTCCTGATCTTCATCCTCGTGGGCCTGGTGGCCGGGTTCCTGGCGAGCCGGGTCGTCTTCGGCAAGGGCCGCGGTTGGTTGTGGGACATCATCATCGGGATCCTCGGCGCGGTGATCGGCGGCTGGCTTGCGGGCCTGGCCCACATCTCGATCGGCTACGGGATCTTCGGCCAGATCGTCATCGCGTTCGTCGGCGCGGTGATTCTCCTGTTGATCTGGCGCCTCCTGTTCCACCGCGGCAGGAAATAGCACGACGACCTAGCTTGTAGTCCTGTACGTGGACTACGGGCAGCCGGTTCGATTTGGCGTCTTCGTCACCCCGGAAGCGACCGAGCGACCGATGCAGAACGCCGTCCTGGCGGACGAGCTGGGCTTCGATTTAGTCGGGATCCAGGATCACCCCTACCAGCGCCGCTTCTACGACACGTGGACCCTGCTCACAGCGGTTGCCATGCGCACCGAGCGGATCGCCGTCTTCCCCGACGTCGCCAACGTTCCGCTGCGCCCACCGGCCATGCTCGCCAAAGCCGCCGCCACGCTCGACATCTTGAGCGGCGGCCGGCTCGAGCTCGGCCTTGGCGCGGGCGGTTTCTGGGATGGGATCAAGGCCTACGACGGACCGGTGCGCACGCCCGGCGAATCCGTGTCCGCGCTGGAGGAAGCGATCCAGGTCATCCGCCTTCTGTGGAGTGGCCAGCACGGCATCCGTTTCGAGGGCAAGTTCTACAAGCTCGCCGGCGCGCATTCGGGACCGCTCCCGGCCCACGCGATCGGCATCTGGCTCGGGGCCTACAGGCCGCGGATGCTGTCCCTGACAGGCCGCCTGGCCGACGGTTGGATGCCGTCCCTGGGCTACTTCAAGCCCGCCGACCTCCTCGAAGGCAATCGGCGCATCGATGAGGCGGCGATGACAGCGGGCCGCGACCCGCGCTCGATCCGTCGTCTGCTGAATGCAGGTTTCCTTGACGCCGAGTCGCTCGTTGCGCTGGTCACCGAGTTTGGAATGGACACATTCCTCGTCGCCGACGACCCGGACGAGATGCGGACGTTCATGGCCGAGGTCGCGCCAAAGGTGCGGGAAGAAGTTGAATCACGCCGATCTCGTAGCACTCATTAAAGATGGAGTAGGTCAGCCTGGCGGACGCTGGGCGGACCTTGGGGCAGGCGAAGGCAACTTCACCCGCGCGCTGGCCGACCTGCTCGGGCCGGAGGCCCACATCACGGCCATCGACAAGGACGCGCGCGCACTGCGCGCGATCGATGGAACCATCGAAACGCACGTCGCAGACTTCACGCGGCCGCTCGAC
>VBDS01000179.1 GCA_005889085.1 Chloroflexota bacterium
CTCGAATCGCCGAGCGTGTGGAGGAGCTCGTCGGAACCTTCCCACCGGTCCTTTCTCATCACGCCCGCCACCGCCGCGGCCGCCTGCACCCACCCGTCGTCATCGCCCCGCGCGGCCTCGAGCTGATCGAGCGCGATGCGATCCGGCGGGGACATCTGAAACGCGAGTCGCCGCACCACGGCATCCCTGGAGGTAAGCAGCTCGGGCAGCATCGACGTGAACGTCTCCGGCGAGGACTTTGACAGCGACGCCGCGGCGAACTCCCTCGTCCGGTCGTCGGCGCCGCGAATGTAGCCCTGCAGCTCGGCGATCTGGCCAGGGGTCGGGCGTCCGACCGCCTGCTGGAAGTCGGCAAGGCTCAGTGCGTGCGTGCGCAGCCGCGCGTAGATCGCGTCCACGTAAAGGCTCCTCACGCGCCACGCAGCGAAGATGAAGAGCGCGCCGATTGCGATACCGACTACTGCGAGCACCTCGACGCTCGCCACGATGGCCGGCTGCACGAGGAAGAGCCCAAACCCGGTCAACACCGCCGCCAACGGAAGAACGACGTTGTTGAGCAGGAATCTCAGCCTGGGCACGACCTGCGCCGGCAGCGCCCCACCGAGGACGTTCTGCGCGGGATCGTCGAGCCCGGTCTGCAGACCGTTGCGCACGATGAAGAGGAAAAGCGCGGTGCCGAGAAACGGGTTGACGGCGACGGCCGTGAAGCCCACCAGCGTGAAGGCCGGCAGGACCAGGATCGCGTTCTTCACGCCGAGTCTGTTGAGCACCCAGGGCGTGACGAAGAGACTCACGACGAGCTGCACGACATAGGTTGCCAGCCACGCGTTGCCGATGAGGATCGTCAGCTCCTGCAGGTTGTTGTGGGTCGCGGAGACGAACAGCACAGCCACGAGGTAATCGCCGACGCGGCTTGCGACCTGGAACACAAGAACGAGCAGGACAAGCGCGAGCACCAGACGGCTGCCGGTCAGATACTCGAAGCCGCGCCTGAGCATGGCGAGACCGCCGTGCCGCTTCCGCTCCACCTCCTGCTCGACGAGAAGCTGGTCAGCGTCGTCGATGAAGGCGGGGCGAAAGAGGGTGCGCTCCAGTCCCACCGAGATGATCGCTGCCGCGAGCGAGCCGAACGCCCACACGAAGATCAAGGGCTCGGTCGCGAAGACCGCGACGATTGTGGTCGTCAGGCCCGAGAGGATGTATCCAACGCTCGAGCCGGCGGCGATGACCGGGAAGATGCGCTTGCCCTCGAGCACGTTGAAGTGCTGGGTGGCGAAACTCCAGAAGTTGAGCATGACGAGCTCGAACGCAACTGAGTACAGGACGTAGGCGCCGAACGCCACGGTGGCGTCTTCGCGGATCGTGTAAGCGGTGAAGACTCCTACCGCTGCGACGGCGTTCGCGACCAGGACGATCCGGAACGACCTCCCCACGCCGAAGCGACGGGTGAGCGCGCCTTGCAGCGCGGCCATCGGCCACGCGGTGAGCGCGAGCACGATGAAGAACAGCGGATAGGCGTGCGGACCCGCCTTGTTCAGGAAGATCGACTGGGCCGCGCTGAACGCGGTGTACATGGCCCAGCCGACGACGATGGCGAAGCCCGCGACCTGCAGTGTCCGCCTGAGCTCGGTGCGGCGGACATGAAGAATCTTCGCGAGAAGAGGCGACACCGCCTCCGGTTGTTGGAACCTAGTGGTCGGCACCGCGGGTCCGCAGCATGTTCGCGGCATCGGCGGCCGGAGTCAAGGAGCCGCCGAGCACGCGAGGGAGCGCATCATGTCGATGCGCGACCGAGCGCGCGCAGAAGGCGACGCAGGCTTCAGCGCCCGGTCCCGGGGCCCCCGCGAAATCGCAGATTTCGCGGGGTGGGTCGGCGCCCGGCCGCCTAGGCCAGCGAAGATGCAAGGGGCCCGCGGGGCCGGCCACTAGGTCTGCTTGACGCTCGCGATTTTCTGCAGCGCGGCGATGCGCTCCTCGATCGGCGGGTGGGTGTCGAAGAGGCGGCTGAAGAAGCTGCCGTGGTGCTCTGACGGGTTGTCGATCATCATCGCGGCGACTGCGTGGTTGAAGCGCTCGGGCGGCTTGTCGTTCTGGGCGATCTTCTGCAGCGCCGAGATGAGGCCGGCGGGATTTCGCGTCAGCTCGACACCGCTGACGTCGGCCAGCGACTCGCGCTGGCGCGACAGCGCCAGCTGCATGAGCGGGCCGATGATGAACGCGACCAGCGTGAAGAGAACTCCGATTGCCAGGACGACCAGCGCACCCTGGCCGCGCAGCCTCATCCGGCCGATGCTGTTCCAGAAAGCGCTCGCGATAAGGGCGGCCATGCCGATCATCGTGGTGACGACCAGAAGCAACCGCACGTCGAAGTTCTTGACGTGGCTCATCTCGTGCGCCAATACACCCTCGAGCTCCTCGCGGTTCATGATCTGGAGCAGCCCGGTGGTCACGGTCACTGAAGCGTGGTTCGGGTCACGCCCGGTGGCGAACGCGTTTGGACTCGGGTCGCTGATCACGTAGACCTTCGGCATCGGCAAGCCGTCGCCGATGGCAAGCGCCTGGACGACGTTGTAGAGCTGCTGGTACTGGCTCGGGTCGGCGGGCTGCGCGCCCATTGCGGCGAGCACCGTTGAAGAACCGAAGTAGTACGCGTACAGCGCGGCGATCACGCCGAGCAGGCCGAGGACGATCGCACCTGCTATCGCGCCACCCTGACCGTAGGCGAGCGCTCCGACGATCAACCCGACGACCAGCCATACGATCAGGAATCCGGCGATCACGACGATGCTGTTGCGCTTGTTGCGCGATATCTGGTGATACATCTAGGTGGGTTCTCGATTGCCGCGCCCGAGCGTGCTGCGCACGCGATCGGCGACGTAGCGGCCCCATATCTGTACCCACACGAGGCCGTTGCCGAACGCGGAAACATCCTCTGAGTGGTGCTTGAAGTGAAATGTCCACATGGCGCGGTGACGTTCGTACGAGACCTGCCGCTGGCGGTTGGGCAATTCTGGCTTGACGCGGTGGACCGCGCGCGCCGACGGTACGTAGAAGATCTTCCAGCCGCCGAGCTTCAGGCGGTAGCAGAGGTCCAGGTCTTCGCCGAACATGAAATAGCGCGGGTCGAAGAATCCCACGCGGTCGAGCGCGGACCGGCGCAGCATCAGGCACGCCCCAGTGCCGGCGTCCATCTCGTGCACCTCCGATTCGTCGACGTGCCCCATGTTGTGCCGGCCGAACCGAGGACTCTTGGGAAAGATCTTGCTCAGCCCGACCGTCTGGTAGAACAGCGTGCTCGGCAGCGGAAACGCGCGTCGCGCGTCGGGGTCGAGCTTGCCGTCCGGCAGGAGCAGCCGGGGGCCGACTGCGCCCGCATCGGGCCTGGTGAGGAGAAGGTCAGCCAGCCGTCCCACGCACAAAGGATCCAGCGCGACGTTCGGGCTCAAGAGCAGGACGAACCGGCCCTGGCAGCGCTCGAGACCGATGTTTGCCGCGCGCCCGTAGCCGAGATCCTTCGACTGGACCAGCACGGTGGCCTGGGGGAACTCATCGGTGACTGCGGCAGGTGATCCGTCCGACGAGTCGTTGTCCACGACGATCGCCTCGACCGGGACGTCGGCGCTCGCGAAAAACGCCTTGAGGCACTGCAGCAGCTCCTCTTTGGCGTTGTGGCTGACGACAAGTGCCGAGACGAGTGGCTTGGCGGATTCAGGCATCGGCCAAGAATTATCGCGTTCGTGCCACTAGAATCGGCGGACGTGCAGCGCCTGGTTCTCGGCCAGCGCCTGGCCCAGATCCGGCGCAACCGGTTGGTCCGGCAGAACCTGGTCCTCTTTTTCGGCGGACTTGTCGCGGGCATTGGGGGCTTCGTATACCACGCGATAGCCGGCCGCATCCTCGGCCCCGAGACGTACGGTCAGGTGGCATTCCTGATCGCGGTCTACGCCGTTGGGACAGGCCCCGCGCTGATCCTGGTCGTGGTCCTCGCACGCTACACGGCGATGCTGAACGCTCGGGGCGACCCTGGCGTGCGCTCTCTGCTCGCGCGGACGGTGCGGCTCATCGCCATCCCCTGCCTGCTGTTCATCCTGCTGACAACGGTGTTCTCGCGCCCGATCGCTGCCTTCGAGCACATCGGCTCGACGCTGCCCATCCTCATCCTCGGCTTCTCCATCGCGCTGATCTGGCAGGTTGCCATCCCGCGCGGCATCCTGCAGGGGCTGCAGCGCTTCACGGCGCTCTCGCTCAACCTATCGCTCGAGCTGCTCATCAGAACGACGGTGGTCTTCCTTCTGTTGAAGGCGGGCTACGCGGTTTCAGGCGCCATGGCCGCCGTGTTCGCAGGGCTCGCCTTCGTCTTCTGCCTGGGTCTTTATTCGCTGCACGACCACTTCCGCGGCACGGGCACCCGGGTCAGGCTGCGAGTCATGGCCGGTTTCTCGCTCACCGCGGCCGCCGGCATCATCGGAGTCCAGATCCTCTACAACCAGGACGTCATCCTGGCCGAGCATTACTTGAACAGCCACGACGGCGGGATCTACGGCGGGCTCAACAAGATCGGCACGATCCTTTTCTTCCTGACCCTCAGCGTCAGCCAGGTCCTCTTCCCACGCGTGGTCGAGGCAGTGGCGAAGGAGCAACACCCCGGCCGGATTCTTCTCTCGTCTGCGGGCATCCTGACCGCGCTGGGCGCGGGCGCTCTGCTGGTCTTCGCGGTGGCGCCAGGGCTGGTCGTCGGCGTCCTGTTCGGCCCCAGCTTCAAGGATGCGGTGCCACTTGTGTTCCCGGTCGGAGTGATCGGGCTCGCCCTGTCACTCGACAACCTCCTGGTCCAGTTCTTCATGGCGGTGCATGACCGGGTGTTCGTCCCGATCCTCGCGTTCGGCGTGCTGGCTGAGGGAGTTCTGATCTTTCTCTTCCATGCGCGCGTGGGGCAGATCGTGCTCGACGTGCTCATCGCCCTGGTGGGGCTGTTGCTCCTCCTGACGATCCGGTGCTACCTGCTGCTCCCCACACTGCACGCGGAAAGCGTCCAGGAACCGGAGCCCGTCCTCACCTAAAAAAATTCAAGTCCCGCCACCCCGAAGGGCCGCGGGACTTAAAAGACGCTCGGCAACGACCTACTCTCCCGCCGGGTTACCCCGGCAGTACCATCGGCGCTGGAGGGCTTAACTTCCGTGTTCGGAATGGGAACGGGTGTCTCCCCTCCGCCATGGTCACCGAACGGGTCGGATTATACCGGGCTGAAGAAACTCCGCCTCCCCATCCCCTCGCCTGCGGCGAGGGACTTCCCCGCTAGCGGGGAAGCGACTTGACTATCTAGTCCGGCGACGCCGAGCGCGAAGGCTCTTGATCTTTCGGGCCTCCGCCGGCGGGACGTAGTGCGAGCGCCGTCGCATCTCGCGCACGAGTCCCTGTTCCTGCACCTTGCGGCGGAACTCGCGCAACGCCTGCTCGAACTCTTCAGGGTCCTTGACGACAATTCGCACGACCCGACAAGGATACAGGCCTCACAACGCGGCCCGCTTGCTTAACAGGCGGCGCCGGGTTACGGCCGGGACCAACCGGCCGCAACCGCGTGTGTGAGCGCTAGGGGTTCACTCCAGCCAGAGTCACTGTCCCCGTGTGCGTGCCGCCCTGGTTGACCCACGTCACCGACACACGCTCGCCAGGCTGGTGCGACTTGATTGCGGTGCCAAGGGTGTCTGTCGAGGTGACCGCGGTCCCGCCGACGCTGGTGATGACCGATGTCCTGGTGATCCCAGCGGATTGCGCCGGAGACCCGGATGTGACGGCGACTACCAGCGCACCCGAGCTCAGGTTGAGGCCAAGCTGCGCTGCGCTCGCTGAGTCGAGGGTCTGCACCTGGACGCCGAGGAATCCGACCTGCCCGTAGGTCAGGTCCGAAGCTTGCTCATGCGCGCGAAGCCGGTTGACGACGCTGAGCGCAGTGTTGGATGCGATCGCGTAGCCGACATCTGACGCCGAAGACCGGAAGCCCTGCGCCTGGCCGGCGGTGATCATGCCCACGACTTGCCCGGACGTGTTGACCAGCGCGCCGCCCGAGTCACCTTCGTAGATGACCGCGTCGCTCTGGACCATCCCGTTCAGGGTCTCGGACTGACCGCCGCCCTCGCTCGCCGTGATGGTCTGGTCCAGCGCGGTGATCGCGCCCTGCGTCGCGTTCGGCGTTCCGCCCTGGCCCAGCGCGTTGCCGATTGCGACCACGGCGTCCCCGACCCGCAGCGAAGACGAGTCGGCGAACTTGACCGTCGGGAGTCCCGAGATGTTGGAATCGATCTGGATCACCGCGACGTCCTGCGAGATGTCAACCCCGACGACGTGCGCCGAGTAAGTCTGCGAGCGTCCCTGCACGGTGACGGTGATGCTGGTGGACTGGCTGACCACGTGGTTGTTGGTGAGGATCTCGCCCGTCGAGCTGATGATCATGCCGGTCCCCGCGGCCCGGCTCGATCCGACGGTGGTGTTGATGTCGACGATTGCCGGGTCGACCTTGGCAGCAATCGCGCTGGCGGTCCCGCTGCCGGCCGACGGAGTGGTGCCGGGAGTCGCGGCCTGAATTGGACTCTCAGGCGTCGTCGTAGCCTGGGCAACCGGCCGGTTGTTCACGACGCGCGCGAGGCTCCAGCCGATTCCGGCGCCCGCCACGGCCGCAACCACGGCGATGAGCACGACAAAGGCCGCGATGCGCTGCCACACCGAAGTCGGAGGCGGCGGCGGCGCGGCCATCCACGGCGGCGGTGGTCCCGTGCGCTCAGTGCCGGGCGGTAGCAAATTCTGCTCGGGCGCGGTTGGCAGACCCTGCCCCTCGTCCTGTGGATTTTGTTCTGACATCAGCCTGTACCTCCGGTAACTCCCTATTACGTTGTTGTGCCTTCTAGGGTGTTCCGGCAACCTGTGAGGCGACTCGACGAATCCTTAGCGTTCTCTGGGAAATTGTGGACCTGGACCTCGTCAGTGCTTCGGCGAAGCCGACGCCGAGGGCGACGCAGAGGGCGATGAGCTCGGCGACGCGCTTGGCGATGCCGACGGAGACGACGACGGTGATGGCGACGGCGACGAATGAGCGGTCGCCGCCTGGACTTCTCCGGGTGCGGTCGCCTGCGGCTCAGGCGGGGCGGGCGGCGCGGCCAGGGAGATCAGCAGCATCAGCACAACGGCGACAGCGCCGATTGCAGCCGGCATGGCAAGCCTCTCGGAGCCGGGCCGCGCCCCTGTGCTCTGGGCCGAATTGCGGTACGCGCGGCGCAGCGGCGTCAGGTGGATGCCTTCGGCCGAGGCGCCTGCCCAGACGGCATTGGCATAGATCGCAGCCTGAAAAAGCAGCAGGAGCGCCAGCGCGGCCGTCGAGATCGAGGGCGCCCGGACGACCATCACGATAGCCGCGGCCACACCCGTGGTCGCGAGCAGAGTCTCCATCTGCGCCGCCCGAAGCGCTTTGATGAGCGACGCCTCGCCTTCCTTCATCTTGGGCGTGCGCAGGAACGCGGTGTGGAACCGGATGAGACCTCGCAGACACGCGAGCGTGACGACCCAGCTCAGCGCAAACCACACTTGAAGCCCGGCGATCGCGTCACGCCACGTGCATCGCGTCCTGAGCTTCATCGCCCATACGGCGCGAAGCAGCCCCGTCGCGAGGAAGGCGATGGGCAGGCCGAGAGCCAAACCGGTCATCCTGCGAACCGGCAGCTGATGATGCATGGCCGTCGACAACGCCGTGAGAAGAAGGAGGAACGTGAAGACGAACATCAGCACGTCGCCGAACCACTGCACGTTGCCGAGCAGGTAGTGAACCCGCTGCGCCACCGTCAGCCGCTCACCCTGGCCGGGCACGAGCAGGCGCCGCCAGTGCAGGCGCAGGATCTGCACACCGCCCAGCGACCATCGAAAGCGCTGCTTCTTCAGCCCATCGAAGCTCAGCGGCATGAGCCCATGCCCGTAGGGCCGCGGCACGTAGATGCCCACGCTTCCACGCGCCAGCATTCGTAAGCTCGCCTCCGCATCCTCGGTCACGATGTCCGGGTTCCATCCGCCGATCTCCTCCAGCGCCTGGCGCCGGATGAGGCCCATCGTGCCCGCGAAGATGATCGCGTTCCGGTGCGCCCGGGCGGGCATCGTGATCTCGAAGAAGTAGCGATAGCTGTAGTAGAGGCCGCGCAGGTACTGGTCGTCCTCCCAGTCGCGATAGTTCTGCGGTGTCTGGACGAATGCGACGTTGGGGTCGGCGAAATGGCCGACCGTCGAGCGCAGCCAGTCCGGCCTGACGACGTAGTCGGAATCGACCACGGCGATGATCTCCACGTCCTTGGGCAGGCGCCGCGTCGCTTCGTTAAGAGCACCGGCTTTGTAGCCGGGCCAGTTCTCGAGGTGCATGAACTGGAAGCGCGGGCCGAGCTTCTCGCATCTGGCCTGGAGCGCGGTCCAGGTTTCGCGGTCGGGCGTGTTGTTGTCGACCACCTGCACGATCAGGTCCGGATAGTCGAGGGCCGCGAGCGCGTCGAGCGTCTCGCCGACGACCTCGAGCGGTTCGTTGTAAGCCGGGATCTGGACAGCGACCCTGGGGAGGTAGTTGGGATCGCTTGGATGGGGCCGGTCTGAGGTCCGGCTGATCGTGTCGACGATCTCGAACAGATAGGACAGGGACAGGCCGAGCGCCGCGAGCTCGAGCACCAACAGCAACCCGGATGCGACCAGGTAGACCGCGTCCCGCGCCACCACGTAGGTGATCGAACCCGCGTACAGGAGGTAGGCGATCGAGGCGAGTGTCGCCGCCGCATAGAGCTGTGCGCCCATCCAGCTCCACCGCCGCATGGTCACTCGCAGCAGAGCGGTCGCGACGAAGGCGCCGGCTCCGAGGGCGATCTCGAAGCTCAGAGTTTGGCTGAGGATCGAGGCATTCCAGGTCACCAGCGTGATCAAGAGCACGCCGACCGGGAGGCCGATCCAGAGGCGGGCCTGGATCAGGCCCGGCCAGAAGGCGGCGATCGTGGCGACGGCACTGAGCGCGCCAAAGAAAAGCGCGGCGTGAAGCAGCACTAAGAGAGAACGCCGGTTAACACTTTTTGACCTGACTCCCGGATCGAACGAGCTAGGCCGTTGCTTCCTTCGCGGCTGCGGCTTCCATATGCTCGGCGAGGCGGTTGAGCAGTCTCTTGAGCTCGGCGCGATCCTTCGGCACGAGCTGGGAGATCGCCGACGCCAGCCGGCCCGCCCCCATGCCGCGCAGCCGGTGGAAGAGCCGGTCCGCCTTTGGCGTGAGCTCGAGCCACGTGAGCCGGCGATCGTCGTGGTCAGGCACACGGCGCAGATAACCCTGCTCCTCGAGGCGATCGACGAGCGGCACCAGCGTGCTCGGCGTTACCCCGAGCCGGCGGGCCAGTTCCCTGCCGCTCTGGCGGCCCCAGCGGCGGATAGTCGCGAGGGCGCGAAACTGGCCCATCGTCAGCTCGACGTCCATCAGAAACCTGAGAAAGTCATCGGAGAATGCCGCCTGCTGGCGTCCAAAGGCCAACATCACCGAACGGAGATCCTCCTTGGAAGATGGCGTGGCTTTCACCGATTTGAACTTATCAAATGGCTTGACTAGTGTCAATCATTTGATATTATCAAACGGTTAGGATGGGGTTCGAACGATGCTGATTCGTCTTCTGCGCACCTACCTTCGGCCATACCTGCGCGAAGTTGCGATCGTCATCGTGCTGGTGCTGATCCAGTCCATCGCCAACCTCTACCTGCCCAACCTCAACGCCGACATCATCAACAACGGCGTCGCCAAAGGCGACATCCCCCACATCTGGCGGACGGGTGCGGTGATGCTCGGCATCACGCTTGTGCTGGGGGTGATCGCGATCGCGGGCGTGTACTGGGCCTCGCGAGCCTCGATGGGAGTCGGGCGGGACCTGCGGGCGGCCGTATTCGGTCGGGTCCAGGGCTTTTCCGCGCGCGAGATGAACCGCTTCGGCACTGCTTCGCTGATCACTCGCAACACGAACGACGTGCAGCAGATCCAGCTCTTCATGCAGATCGCGCTCACCTTGATGGTGAGCGCGCCGATCATGTTGGTCGGCGGCGTGTTCATGGCGCTGCGCACGGATGTAACCCTTTCCGGGCTGCTGATCGTGGTCATACCGCTTCTGGCTGCGATCGTCGGCTTCATGCTCTGGAAGGCGGTACCCCTTTTCCGGTCGATGCAGGTGAAGATCGACCGGATCAACCAGGTGATGCGCGAGCAGATCATGGGCGTCCGGGTCATCCGCGCCTTTATCCGAACGCCCTACGAGGAGCGCCGCTTCGCAGAGGCGAACTACGATCTCACGTCGACCGCGCTTCGCGTGAACCGGATCTTCGTCCTCGCCTTCCCGGCTCTGCTGGTGGTGATGAACGGGACGACAATCGCGGTGCTGTGGTTCGGCGGTCACCTCGTCGACAGCGGTCAGCTGTCCATCGGCAACATGACCGCCTTCCTCATGTACATCATGCAAATCCTCTTCTCGCTGATGATGGCGGTCGGTCTGGTCATCCTCGTCCCGCGCGCCGAGGCGAGCGCGGCGCGCCTTCAAGAAGTCGTCACGACAACGGCATCAATCGAAGAGCCCACCCACCCCGTCGAACCGAGCGGCGTTTCTGGAGAGGTCGAGTTCCGCGGTGTCACTTTCGGCTACCCCGGCGGGGAGAAGCCGGTGCTGCAGGACCTCGTGTTCGACCTGAAGCCCGGAGAGACGACCGCAATCATCGGCGGCACGGGAGCCGGCAAGACCACGCTGCTCAACCTCATACCGCGATTCTTCGACGTGAGCAGAGGCGCGGTCCTGGTCGATGGTGTGGACGTGCGAGAGCAATCGCTGGAACGCCTGTGGAGCGGGATCGGCCTCGTCCCCCAGCGGGCGTACCTCTTCGGCGGCACGATCGCGGACAATCTGCGCTTCGGTAACGAGCATGCCACGGACGACGAGCTCTGGCATGCCCTCGAGGTGGCCCAGGCGCGCGACTTCGTCGAGACCATGCCTGGCGGCCTCGCCGCGCCGATCGACCAGGGCGGCACCAACGTCTCCGGCGGCCAGCGTCAGCGGCTCGCGATCGCCCGCGCTGTGGTCAAGCGACCGTCGGTCTATCTGTTCGACGATTGCTTCTCTGCTCTCGACGCCGGCACCGACGCGAGGCTCCGCGCCGCGCTTCGGGCCGAGACCGGGCGGTCGACCGTTCTGATCGTCGCCCAACGCGTCAGCACGATCATGCACGCCGACCGGATCATCGTCCTGGACGACGGCCAGGTCGTCGGCATGGGCACGCACGACGTTCTGATGGTCACATGCGAGCCCTATCGGGAGATCGTCGATTCCCAGCTCGGCGAGGCGGCGGTCGCATGATCAACCGGCCAGGCGGGGGCGGCCCAGGCCAGGGCGTCCAGCGACGCCAACCCGGCGGTTGGATGGGCGGCATGGCGGGACCTCCGCCCGCCAAGGTCAGCAACCCGCGCCAGACGCTGGGCAAGCTCCTCGCCCGCTTGAGGCCCGAGCTGCCGCTGATCGTCTTCGTGACCTTGCTCGGTATCGGCAGCGTCGCGTTCTCGGTGATCGGACCAAAGATCATCGGCAGCGCGACCGACATCATCTTCAACGGCATCATCGGCAAGATGCTGCCGGCCGGCCTGACCAAGGCGCAGGCCATCGCGGTGCTGCAAGCGCACGGCCAGGGCCAGATCGCCCAGATGCTCTCAGGCATGAACGTCACACCCGGCAAGGGCATCGACTTCAACGCGCTCGGGATGATCCTGCTGCTGGCGGCGGCGGTCTACATCCTTTCATCTGTGCTGATGTGGGCTCAGGGCTACATCCTTGCCGGGGTCGCACAGCGCACGGTCTTCGCGCTGCGCCGCGACGTCGACGCCAAGCTCGCGCGGCTGCCGCTCAAGTATTTCGACAGCCACTCACACGGCGACATCCTCAGCCGGGTCACCAACGACATCGACAACATCACAACAACGCTTCAGCAGGGCATGAGCCAGATCCTCACCTCGGTGCTAACGGTGGTCGGCGTGCTGGCGATGATGATCTTGATCAGCCCGCTGCTCGCACTGATCGCGCTGGTCACGGTTCCGTTGGCGGTGGTCGTGACTCTGCTGGTTGCGCGCCGCTCGCAGAGGCAGTTCGCCGCGCAGTGGAAGTGGACGGGAAGCCTGAACGGCCACGTCGAGGAGATGCACACGGGCCACGCGCTGGTGCAGGTCTTCGGCCGGCGCGCCAGGGCGCAGCAGGTGTTCGACGACCACAACAGGGGCCTCTACGAGGCGAGCTTCCTGGCGCAGTTCCTGTCCGGTCTGATCCAGCCCGCGATCCAGTTTCTGTCCAACCTGAACTACGTCGCGATCGCGGTCATCGGCGGCTATCGGGTCGCGACCGGAACCATGACGCTCGGCGACGTGCAGGCGTTCATCCAGTACTCGCGGCAGTTCACGATGCCGATCATGCAGATCGCCGGCCAGATGAACCTTCTGCAGTCTGGCCTGGCGTCGGCGGAGCGCGTTTTCGAGCTGCTCGAGGCGGAGGAGGAGGTCCCCGACGCCGTCACCGGAGTTGAGCTTGGCGAAGTGACAGGCGCCATCGCGCTGGAGCACGTGGACTTTCGCTATGAGCCGGACAATCCGCTCATCACCGATTTCAACCTCGAGGTCCGTCCCGGCCAGACGATCGCGATCGTGGGTCCTACGGGCGCGGGCAAGACGACGATCGTCAACCTCCTGATGCGCTTCTACGACATCGACTCGGGCCGGATCTGCATCGACGGAGTGAACACGCGCGAAGTGACCCGGGACGGGGTGCGGCAGGTGTTCGGCATGGTCCTCCAGGACACATGGCTGTTCGCGGGGACGATTCGCGACAACATCGCATACGGCAAGGAGGGCGCTACCGAGGACGAGATCGTCGCCGCGGCCCAGGCCGCGCACGTCGACTCGTTCGTGCGCACGCTGCCGAATGGTTACGACACCGTGCTCGACGAAGACGCGTCGGATCTATCGTCCGGCCAGCGCCAGCTCCTCACCATCGCCCGTGCATTCCTGGCCGACCCGACCATCCTCATCCTCGACGAGGCGACGAGCAACGTCGACACTCGGACCGAGGTGCTCATCCAGAAGGCGATGGCCCGCCTGCGCCACGGACGGACGAGCTTTGTGATCGCCCACCGCCTCTCCACCATCCGCAACGCCGACGCGATCGTGGTCATGGATGGCGGCAAGATCATCGAGCAGGGCAGCCACTCTGAGCTGCTCCAGCGAGAGGGCTTCTACTACAGGCTCTACAACAGCCAGTTCGCGGAAGCGTGGTCAGGCGACGGCCAGCCTCAGCGGACGCTCGCGGCCGTTTCGGAAAAGACCTCGTCCACGTAGCACCAGACCCACGCTTCGCCCGGCTCGTACGACGCGATGACGGGGTGATTCGTCTTGTGGAAGTGCTTGGTGGTGTGGCGATTCGGCGATGAATCGCAGCAGCCCACGTGTCCGCACTCGAGGCAAAGCCGCAAGTGGACCCAGCGATCTCCGCTCGCCAGGCATTCCTCGCATCCCGCGGGCGTGTTGGGCTTCGGGAACTTGAGATCGTCGGTGATGTGAGCGCACTTGACCCCGGCCACAGCCCTTCCTCTTATACACCACGGTTGGTGCGAGCATTGATTTGACCGTATGGCAGCGACGCTCTGGCTGGCGGGCGAGTCGGCTCTCCTGCCAAGCCGCATACAGATGGCGTTCACACTCGCGACCCACGTCTTGCTCGTGCCGCTGGGGGTGGCCCTTCCCTCGCTGACCCTGCTGATGGAAGGCATCGGCCTGGCGAGACAAGACACGGTCGCCCTCAAGATCGCCCGCCGGTGGTCCGTGGTGATGGCGGTCCAGTTCGCGGTCGGGGCCGTGACCGGCACCATCCTTTCCTTCGAGTTCGGCCTCCTGTGGCCCCGGCTGATGGCCCGCTTCGGGGCCGCGATGGGAATCGGCTTTGCGATCGAAGGACTTGCCTTCTTCCTCGAGGCGATCTTCATCGGCATCTACCTCTACGGTTGGGAGCGGCTCCAGCCGAGGACGCATTTCCTGCTTGGCCTTGCGCTGCCGCCGGCGGGCTTGCTGGGCACGGTCTCTGTCCTGGCCGCCAACTCGTTCATGAACACACCAGGCGGCGTGAAGCTCATCAGCGGGCACGTGACCGACGTCGACGTGATGGCAGCTCTGTTCACCCGCTCGCTCGGCTACGAGTTCTGGCATTTCCTCATCGCGATCTACATGACCACCGGCTTCATCGTCGCGTCCATCTACGCGGTCGCCTGGCTGCGCGGAAGGCAGGACCACTACCAGCGATTGGCATTCGCGGTGCCCTTCACGGTGGCGGCCGCCTTGACACCCGTACAGCTGGTGATCGGCGACCTCTCGGCGCGCGCGCTGGTCGCCGACCAGCCCGCCAAGTTCGCCGCCATGGAGATCACGTGGAAGACGCGCGACCACAACCCTGAGGTTGTAGGTGGGCTGATCGACGGGTCGGGGGCGATCCATTTCGGGCTTGCCATCCCTTCGCTCGACTCGCTGCTCGTCGGCTACTCGGCCGGCACCGTCGTGCCGGGGCTCAGCAGCGTCGCCGCCGACGCCAGACCGAGCATCGTCGAAGCGAACATCACGCATCTCGCGTTCGACGCGATGGTTGGCCTTGGCACGGCGGGCGTGCTGCTGGCGGCCTGGTACTTCTGGGTCGTTGTGCGCCGCCGCCGCCTGCCCGACTCGGTGTGGTTCTATCGTCTGGCGGCACTCGCGGGGGTGGGTTGCTACGCAGCGGTGGAGGCGGGCTGGGTCACGACCGAGGTCGGGCGCCAGCCGTGGATCGTCTACGGGTTGATGCGGGTATCAGACGCCGTCACCGGCGCGCCCGCGTCGTTTGTATGGACGATGCTCGCGACCCTTGTAGTCGTTTACGCCTTGATCGCGTACTTCTTCATCTATCTGCTGGTCAGGCTCGCCGCGCGCTGGAGACGTGAGGACTCGCTCGGACCATCGGCGCCCGAGGAAGGCGCGCCGTACGGGCCGCGACCAGCGAAGCTCGGCAGGGTGGGCTCTTGAACGACCTGCTGCCAAACCTGGTTGCGTTGATTCTGCTCACCGCGATCACCGCCTACAGCACCGCGGGCGGGGCCGACTTCGGCGCCGGGATCTGGGACCTGCTCGCCGGAAACAGCGGGCGGGGACCCGAAGCTAGGCGCCTGATCGACTATGCGATGGCGCCGGTGTGGGAGGTGAACAACGTCTGGCTCGTGCTTGCGATCGTTCTGTGCTGGACGGGGTTCCCGCCGCTCTTCTACGCGACCTTCGACCGCCTCTATCCCCTGTTCGCGCTGGCCCTGATCGGGCTCGTCCTGCGCGGTGCTTTTTTCGCCTTCCGGCACGTCGCCGACAATCCGCGAACCCACCGCATCGCAGACCTTGTGTTCGGACTTTCGTCAGTCCTGACGCCCTTTTTCTTCGCGGCCTCGCTGGGAGCCATCGCCTCGGGCCGCATATCGAGCGGATCAGTGCTGGAGGCTTCGTTCAGTCCGATGTCGATCGCATTTGGACTGGTTTCGGTCGCCGCGACCGCGTTCACCGGGGCGTCGTTCCTGGTCGGCGACGCACGCCGTTACGGGTCGCCCGACCTCGTCGATTACTTTCGCCAGCGGGCGGTGGCTGCGGCCCTGGCGCTGATCTTGGTCGGCACGGTTGCGCTGGTCGTGATCGGATTTCAAACACCGGAGCTGTTCAGGTCGATGCTGGCGGGACCAGGCTTGCCGTTCGCGCTCACCACCATGGTGTTGACGCCCCTTGTGGCCTTCGTTCTATGGAGGGGACTTTTCCGCTGGTACCGGGTGCTGACCGTGGCCGCGGTCGGGTCGTTGGTGTTTGCTTGGGGTTTCGCGCAGTCGCCTTACCTTCTGCCGGGTCGGCTGACGATCGCCCAGGCCACCGCGCCGGGATCCACCCAGATCGCACTCCTCGCAGTGACGCTCGTTCTGGTCCTCGTCGTCGTGCCGTCGATGGGCCTCCTCTACTACCTCGACCAGCGAAGCGCCCTCGAGTCGACTGAACACTGATCGAAGCTGATCGTCCCTCAAGCGGATGATCCGCCAGGTTGATGGCCCGGACTTTTGGGGCATAATCGCAGCGAACATGCCGATACCCCCCTCTCTGGCCGACCGTCCGGGTGCCCTGCTGGTCATCGCCGCCAGGACGGGACAGGAGCTGGCCAAGCGCCGCCTGGGGCCCATGGGTCTCAACGTCCAGATGTGCGGCGTGTTGAACCTCCTGGCTCTGGGGCCGATCTCCCAGCACGCCCTCGGCGACGAGCTGGGCATCGACCGGACGACCATGGTCGAGCTGATCGACGAGCTGGAGCATCAGGGCGTCGTGGTGCGCCGGCGGAATCCGGCCGACAGGCGCTCCTACGCCCTCAGCCTGACGCCGCGCGGAAAAACCGTGCAGAGGCGGGCGAGCCGGGTCTTCGACGGCGCTGCCGACGAGTTCTTCGGTCCCCTCCAGCCAGGGGAGCGCGAGGCGCTGGCCGGCATGCTGCGCCGGGTGATCGCCTCGGCCGACCAGACGATGGCCGGGGGCCGTCGCCCGTAAGCTCCTCCTTTCCGATCATCCCTTAAAGGAATCATCCCCTAAAGGGAATAATACCTCCTCGTGGGCGGCTTCTGGTGGGTCATGGAACCCACCACCCGGCTCTCAGGAGGTCGTCCCATGAACACAATCGCGAGGGGCGTCACACTTGGTCCTCGCACTCGTCGTCTCGTCCGCTTCTCCGCCCGCTTGATCAACCCCGTAACCCTGCTGATCGCCGGACGACGCTGGATGCCGATCGTTGGCGTGCTTCGCCACCGCGGTCGAAAGTCCGGGCGGATGTACGCCACGCCTCTCGGGATGCGCCCGCTCGGCGACAGCTTCGTCATGCCGCGGACGTTCAGCGAGAAGGCCGCCTGGTATCTCAACGTCAAGGCGGCCGGGTGGTGCGTAGTCACCTACAAGGGCCGCGACTACACGCTGATCGACCCGCAAGTCATCGACTACGCAGCCGCGGCGCCGGCATTCCCGCGCTACGAGCTGCTGCAGTTCCGGCTCGTCGGGATCAACGAGTACCTGCGGATGCGGCAGGCACCGGCTGGATGGTCGCAACCCACTTCTTACGCGCCGCCCGCGGCGCGCGCCTGAAACCAAAGAGGAGAAACACTCAAATGACGAAGTCTCGCAACCTCACATTCGCCTTGATCGTGATCGCATTCGCGCAGCTGATGGTGGTGCTCGACACGACCATCGTCAACGTGGCGCTGCCTTCCATCCAGCGCGCGCTTAGGTTCAACTCGACCGACCTCGAGTGGGTCGTCAACGGATACTCTCTCGCGTTCGGCGGCCTGCTGCTGCTGGGCGGTCGCGCCGGCGACCTTTTCGGACGCCGCCGGATGTTCATCGCGGGCGTCCTGCTCTTCGCCGGCGCATCGTTCGCGGGCGGAATCGCGGCCACCTCGACGTGGCTGATCGTCGCCCGGGTCATCCAGGGTGCCGGCGGCGCCATCGTCGCGCCAACCGCCCTGTCTCTCATCGCCGACACGTTCGCCGAGGGCGCCGCGCGCAACCGAGCCCTGGGCATCTACGCCGGGGCTGCCGGCGGCGGCGGCGCGGTCGGGCTCATCCTCGGCGGGCTGATCGTCAACTACCTGTCGTGGCGGTGGGTCCTGTTCGTCAACGTTCCGATCGCCGCGGCGCTCGCGATCGCCGCACCCCGCGTGCTCGCAGCGTCGGAAGGCAGCTCCGGGCGGCTCGACCTCCCTGGCGCCGCCGCGGTCACCGCCGGCATGACACTGCTCGTCTATGGGCTATCGCGAGTCGCCACGCACAGTTGGAGCGACTCCGCGACTGTTGCGACACTTGGCGCTGGGGCGGCGCTGCTCGTCCTCTTCGTCCTGATCGAGCTGCGCAGCAAGCAGCCACTGATGCCGTTGAAGTTGTTTGCCAGCCGCAACCGGACCGGCGCTTTTGCGCTCCGGATGCTGGCCGGCTCGACGACACTCGCCGTGCTGTTCTTCCTGACCCAGATCGTGCAGAACGTGCTGGGCTACAGCCCGCTGAAAGCCGGCTTTGCTTTTCTTCCACTCGGCATCGGAGTTGTCGTCACAGCGCAGGTCACCTCGCGGTTGATCGGGCGCATCGGTCCCCGCGTGCCGATCACGCTGGGCGCGCTCATCGTCGCGGGCGGCCTGCTGTGGCTGTCGCGCCTCACCGACCACGCGACGTACATCGCCGGCATCCTGCCTGCGTTGGTCATCCTTTCGATCGGCCTCGGGCTGATCTTCTTCCCCACCACCGTGGTCGCCATCTCAGGGGCCGCCAGAAACGAGGCGGGGCTCGCCTCGGCCGTGCTCAACGTGAGCCAGCAGCTGGGCGGTTCGATCGGCCTCGCAGTCCTGGGCACACTCGCCGCAAACGTCACGAAGAACCGGCTGCTCAACGTGCCGCCGACGCACGCCGTGATCAACCAGGCCATCATCACCGGTTTCACGAGCGCGTTCGAGATCGGAGTGGTGGTCGCGCTCGTCGGCTTCGTGCTCGCCCTCTTCGTCATCGGAGTCCGCGCGCCGCGCCCGGTGGCGCAGGCCTTGTCTGAGGCGGCCTGAAAACACGTTCGGGGAGCGCGCGTCCACGACCGGACGCGCGCTCTCTGACGTAGGCTCAAGCGGAATGGCGACAGTCCAGGTCCGCTACATCGTCAATGACGTCGATGCCGCGATCGCCTTCTACTGCGAACACCTCGGCTTTCACGAAGACATGCACCCGGCTCCAACGTTCGCGATGCTGTCGCGAGGCGACCTGCGTTTGGTCCTCAGCCAGCCCGCACGCGGTCCGGGAGGCGGCGGACAGCCGATGCCTGACGGCACCCTTCCAGGGCCCGGAGGCTGGAACAGATTCTCCATCGAGGTCACCGACCTTGACGCCATGGTCGGGCGCTTGCGCAACGCGGGCGTCCACTTTCGCAATGACCTCGTCAACGGTGTCGGTGGCAGGCAGATCCTGCTCGACGACCCATCAGGCAACCCGGTCGAGCTCTTCGAGCCGACCATTGACGAGGCCCGATTGAGCTCGCGCCGAGGAATCTAGCCGCGCGCCAGGTCGGACAGCGAGTGCATGGTGGAGCGAGTCGCCGGGTATAGGTCTCGGTAGGCCGCGTAGTAGTCCTGGTACCTGCGAGCGGTCGATGGGTTCGGCTCGCAGACCTCGGGTCGCAGCGAGATCTGCGCCGTTGCCTCGGCCACGTCGGGGTACACACCCGCCGCGACCCCAGCCAGCAGGGCGGCTCCATATGCGGGCCCTTCATCGGCCTGGGTGCGGACGATCGGACAGCTCATCACGTCAGCGAGCACCTGGCGCCAGAACGCGCTTCGGGCGCCGCCGCCGGTCGCGCGGATCTGGTTCGGCTTGATGCCGAGACCGATCGTGATCTCGAGCGAGTCGCGCAGGCTGAAGGCCACCCCCTCCATGACCGCGCGTGTCAGATGACCCAGCCCGTGGCGCGAAGTCAGCCCAACGAATGCTCCCCGCGCGTGTGGATCCATGTGCGGCGTGCGCTCGCCGGTCAGGTATGGAAGGAAAACAAGCCCCTCCGCGCCTGGCGGGGCATGGGACGCGAGCTCGCTCAGCTCGTCGTAATCAGGCTTGCCCACCACCTCGCCCCACCACCGGAGTGATGCGCCCGCCGCGAGGGTGACGCCCATGAGGTGGTAGCGCTCGGGGACCGCGTGGCAGAACGCGTGGAGACGGCCCGATCGATCAAGCGACAGGACGTCGGAGTGAGCAAACAGGACTCCGCTCGTGCCAATCGAGCAGCTCACCAGGCCATCCCTGACCACGCCGTTGCCGACCGCCGCGGCCGCGTTGTCGCCGCCGCCCGCGGCGACCACGACTCCCGCCGGCAACCCGAGGTCGCTTGCGACGTCCGCTCGAACCTGGCCCGTGGCGGCCGGCGCTTCGTGTACCCGCGGCAGCCATTCGATCGGAACTTCCAGCGCGTCGACGATCTCGCGCGACCATCCGCGCTCTTTCAGATCGAGCAGCAGGGTGCCAGACGCGTCGGAGGCGTCAGTCGCCTTATCGCCCGTGAGCCGCAAGCGCAGATAGTCCTTCGGCAGCAGGACGCTGTGCAGCCGCGCATAAGACTTCGGCTCTTCGTCGCGCAGCCACAGGATCTTGGGCGCCTGGAACCCGGTCAGCGCAGGATTGCCTGCGATCTCGATGAGCCGGTGCGCGCCGATCCGCTCGGTGATCGCCTCACACTGCGCCGCCGTCCTCTGGTCGTTCCAGAGGAGCGCGGGCCTGATGACGTGATCCGCCTGGTCGAGAAAGACCGCGCCGTGCATCTGGCCCGTGAGACCGAGGCCGACGATGTCGCCTCCGACGTTGGATGCAACCCCGGCGATCGCACGCCGGGCTCCCTCCCACCAGTCTTCCGGCCGCTGCTCGGACCATCCCGGCCGTGGGCTGGACGAGGGGTGCTCGACGCTTGCCTCGGCGCGAACAGCGCCCTGATGGTCGATCGCGATGCAGCGGACTCCGCTGGTCCCGACGTCGAGGCCGAGGAGATGGCTCACGCTACCGCGATTGGATCACAGGCAGAGGTTCGTAACCCGGCTTCCACTGTTGGACAAAGCCCGGAAAGCGAGCCTTGATCACCTCCCACGGCGCGCCCGGCATCAGCTGCTCGAGTGAATGCCGCATCTGACAGTTACGGCAGACCCCAAGTCTCTTGTTCGCCCACGCCCCGCATCCGGTGGCGCAAGGTTGAAGGTGGTGGTGGCACGCAAAGCAGAGGACCTGAAGGTTCTCCTCGCTGTCGTCCCCGCCCTGCAGCACCGGCAGCCTGTGATGCACCTGCAAAACGCGCTCTGCAGCCAATGCGCCGCAGATCTCGCACGCCCCGCCGCGCGACGCGATCAGCGCCCGCCTGCGCGATGCGGTCAGAGGTTTGACGCCAGACCTTCGATTGCTCGCGGTCAGCAGGCGGTCGCGAGTGGTGCGGCTGCCCACCAGCGGAGTCCATTGACGGTCATCGCCGGCCGAGCACCTGCCGCAAAGGACCAGCAGGTTGGCCGCCGTGCAGGGCGTGTTCTCGTCGACCCGGAACACATACAGGGCCCACCGCCATTCGAGCCGGCATGCCTCGCATGCTCCCGAGCATCTGCGCTCAAGCGCGACGCGAACGCTCGGAGCAAGTCGCATTGTACCAAACATGCGTTTGGCCCCAGAGCATCGTAGCGCTGATCGGAGGGTAATGCCACTTAGGATTTCACTCGATAGATGCCGAATTCGGTCTGGACCGGATCGTTGTCCCTCGGCCTGGTGGTCGTGCCCGTGCGCCTTTACCCGGCCGTACGCAAGAAGAACGTGCGCTTCCACGAGCTCGACCGGGCCGGAAGGCGCGTCCGTCACGTGCGCGTTCCAGACCCGGATATCTACCTGCCAGTGCCCGAGCCGGAATCCCACGTCGCCATCACCGCAACTCAGGAACGCCGCTTGCCCGAAGAGCCCATCCCCACGGCCGAGGTCACCTATGAAGAGATCCAAAAGGGGTACGAGGTGGCTCCCGGAGAGTACGTGAGCATGACCCGCGAGGAAGTCGCCTCGCTCGCGCCCGAGCGGAGCCGCGTCATCGACGTCCAGCAGTTTGTCGACGTGTCCGCCGTCGATCCTATCTACTTCGAGTCGCGCTACTACGTGGTGCCAGACCGCGAGTCGGCCTCGCCATTTCGGATCCTCCGGCAAGCGCTGGCTGCGGCGGACCGGATGGCGATCGCCTGGTTCACGCTGCGCTCGCGGCGCTACCTGGGCGCGATCCGTCCGTACGGCGACGTGATGCTGCTCACGACGATGGTTCACGCGGACGAGATCGCCGCGGCCGATTTCTTCATCCCCGACGCTGACTCGACGCCGACTGACAAAGAGTTGAAGATGGCGCGCCTCTTGATCGACACGCTGTCCGGACCGTTCGAGCCCGAGCGATACCCCGACGAGCACCGCCAGCGTCTGCTGGACGCGATCGCGGCCAAGACTGCCAGCATCGCGGAGTCGCCAGCCGCGCCGTCTCCGACACGGATCGTCGACCTGATGGCGGCGCTCGAAGCGAGCGTGAAGGCGGCGAAAGCCGCTCGCGCCCGGCAAGATCGACAACTCAAGGCTCCGCGACGCCGATCGCGGGGTGCCTAGCCCCTCACGAATGCTGGTTGTGCCGGTCGCCGCCTCGGTTCTCTGGCTGAGCGTGGTGGCGGCGGGTGTTGTCGTTTTCACGCCGCCGTTCGGACTTGTGCGCCATCCAAAGGCTTCACTTGTTGTGTGCGTCCTGGCCGCCGGAGTTGCATTGACTGTCACCGCCATCCAGGTGACGGTGCCGGTGACTCGCCTGCATCCGTTTGCCTGGGATTGGGTAGCCACAGATTACTTCTTGGCCATGATCCATCGGTTTAACGGCGGACCGTATCCATTCTTCTGGACGCCGCCCTGGGTGTATGAGATCGGAGGTCTGACACCACTGCTGCCCATCTCAGGAGCCCTCGCCACGATGGCAGCGTATCCAGCGCGCCGAGTATCTCGAGGTCTATACGTCGTGCCGATGTCGATCGGATCTACTGTTCTCGTGTTGTACGCCGTTGCAGCGGTGCACGCCGCCTTGGAGACGCGCTTTGGAGTGGCGCTTTAGGACGGATTCGGTGCGTCCTCGAGCAGTGCTTC
>VBDS01000229.1 GCA_005889085.1 Chloroflexota bacterium
CCCGATGACGGCGGAGAAGCCTTCCTGGCGACGGTCCATCCCGGGCACACCGTGGAGGACGTTCTCGCCGAGACCGGATGGCCCTTACAGGTCGCTGATCATGTAAGCGAAACATCAGCGCCGACCGACTCGGAACTAACAGCGATCAGACATTTCGATCCGCAAGGCTTCTGGACCCGCGCCTAGTTAGCGCTGCGCGACCAGGTTGGAGCTGTTTGCACAAACCTGACGGCGTTCCAACCGCGCGCTTACAGCGCCACCTCAATCTCATCGTTGATCCAATCGGGTCGACCAACACAACCCTGAGGTGAGAACGACATGAATTCGTTTGCAGCAGTCGCCGTCAAGACAGTTGGAGCCGCGGGCGTCGCCGCGCTCCTGAGTGTGGGTGCGATCGGCGCACTGGCGGCGAGCCCGTCGCCCAAACCCGCACCGACTTCGGGTACCACACAGCCGTCGACGGATCGGCACGCCGACCGGCGGGCCATCCGCCGCGCCGAGGTCGAGTCGGAGGCCGACATACTCGGCGTCACGCCCAAAACGCTGATCGCGGACCTCAGGGCCGGCCAGAAGGTGTCCGACCTCGCGCAAGACAAAGGAATGACGAAGGAGCAGTTCGAGACCAGGCTGGCCGCCAACCTCAAGCCGCGGCTCGAGACGCTCGTCGGGCACAAGGTCATCACCCAGGCGCAGGCCGACAAAGCGCTCGACCGGATCGCGAAGGGCTACGTACCGTTCTGGGACGGCATCCACCACAAGAAGTAACTCACAACACTCGTGCCTCCCGTTAGGGGCCTGGCGAAAGCCGGGCCCTGTCTTGTTTACGGACGGACACCGGACCGGTTCGCTTTGGCGATGAGCTTCCACCTCTTGCGGTCCTCGTTTCGGATGCGGGCGTCGGTCTTGGCGGCCACCGCTCGGAGCTCGCGCTGCAGCTTGCGGTAGCTGTCGAATCGCCTGCGATCGAGCGTCCCATCCGCCAGTGCCGCCTTGATCGCGCAGCCCGGCTCGGTGACGTGCGAGCAGTCGTAGAACCGGCACTGCAGCGCGAGCGCCTCGATGTCTTCGAAGACACCGCCCAATGCATCCTCGCCCTCCCAGAGCTGGGCCTCCCGCAGGCCAGGGGTGTCGATGATCATGCCGCCGCCGGGCAGCTGGACCAGCTGGCGGTGGCTGGTCATGTGGCGTCCCTCGCCAGAACGGTGGATCTCTCGGGTCTTCATGACCTCTGACCCGAGGATCGCGTTGATGAGCGTCGACTTGCCGGCGCCTGACGGACCTAGCAGCACGCCGGTGCGTGCGGGCTGAAGCATGGTCGTGACCTCGTCGATGCCCTCACCCGTCACGGCGCTGGTGACGATCACCGGCGTGCCGGCCGCGACCGACTCGATCTCGATGCGCATTGAGTCGGGCGCGTTCGCAATGTCGGCCTTGGTCAGGACGACAACCGGCGCCGCTCCGCTCTGCCAGGCGATAACGAGATAGCGTTCGATTCGTCGCGCGTTGACGTCCGTCGCCGCGGCGACCACGAGAGCGACGTCGACATTCGCGGCCAGGACCTGTTCGCGCGTCTCCACGCCGGCGGACTTGCGCGAGAACACCGTGCGGCGATCGACGATGGCGTCAATGACATCGCCGTTCACGGCCACCCAGTCGCCGACGACCGGGTCGACCCGGCGCGCAGTCGATCGCCTGGCTATGGCGCCGTCATGGATGACGTATTCGGCGGCGAAGTCCGCGATGATGCGCGCGGGCACGGCACTGGGTTCCGCGACCGATTTGAACTTTTCCTCGAAGTAGGGATCCCAGCCCAACAGGGCGAGCCGGGAATCAAAGTCAGACAACTCAAAATCCTCCGGTGAAAACAGGTGGGCGGTATCGGTCCGCCCGCGGAGGACTGCCTAGATCGAGGCTCCGGAGGCGGCCGACGGCCGGGACGCGGTCATCGCAAGCTCAGTCATTCGAACGCCACCTCCTTGGTATTTTGGTGCGCGAAGAATAGCGCGTTTGATTCCCTCCGGCACGGGCTCCTCAGGCGCTGCCCCATCCCCGCCGCAAGCGGCGGTACTTCCCCACTACGTGGGGAAGACACATATCTATTCGCCTTTGAACTCCGCCTTTCGCTTTTCGCCGAATGCTTTGATGCCTTCGTCCGCGTCCTGCGACACGAATACGCGGCTGATCGCCTCGCGCTCGATCGCAAGCCCGACGTCGAGCGGGGCGCCGTAGCCCTGGGTGATCGCAAGCTTGGCGTGGCCGATCGCGACGCTCGGCCCGGCGGCCAGCTTGGCGGCGTATTCGATCGCGCCTGCTCGGCACGCCGCGGCGTCCGGAAACAGCCGGTCGACCAGCCCTAGCTCCTTGGCCTGTGTCGGATTCATGGTCGTTGCGTTGGCGATGAGGTCGATTCCTTTCGACAGGCCAACGAGCCTGGGCAGGCGCTGGGTTCCACCCGAGCCTGGAAAGAGGCCGAGGTTCACCTCCGGCAGGCCAATCTGATAGCCACCGTCGGCGGCGAATCGGAGGTCGCAGGCCAGCGCCAGCTCGAATCCTCCGCCGAGGCAGTGGCCCGCGATCGCGGCGATGAAGACCAGCGGCGTGTTCTCCATCTTGCGGAAGGCCTCGTGCGCCATCAGCGCGGTCATGAAGCGCGAACGGCCCGTGCCGGCGGCGAACCCGCCGACGTCAGCTCCGGCGGAGAAGAACTTCTCGGACGCGCTCGTGACCACGACGGCGTTGATGTCAGCATCACTGCGCGCGTCGTCGATCGCCCCGGCAAGCGAACGCAGGAATTTGTAGTCGTAGCTGTTCGCCGGGGGGCGGTCCAGGACGAGGATTCCGACCTGGCCTTCCTTTTCGAGATTTACACCCACCACAGACCCTCCAAACGGTGAGCCGACGGCGACACCGATAATTATCGAAGTAACGCAAGTACGAACTCAGGGGGGTGCCGCATGGCGACGATGATCATCGAAGGCGACAGGACCAAGGCCGCATCGGGCAAAACGTACGAGGTCCGCAACCCGGCCACCGGCGAAGTCGTCGACGAGGTTCCCGCCGGCGGAGCCGCGGATGTCGACAAGGCGGCACAGGCGGCGGCGAAGGCCTTCACCACCTGGTCGAGGCTTCCTGCGAACAAGCGCGCCGAGATCCTGCACAAGGCCGCGCATCACATGCTGGAGAAGGTCGAGCAGATCGCGACCATCCTCACCAAGGAGCAGGGCAAGACTCTGCTCGAATCGCGCATCGAGGCACAGCGCTTCGGCGAGAACATCGCATGGTTCGCCGACCTGGCAGACAAGATCCACGGCGCACACGTAAGGCTGCCGGACCTGACGACCTACGGCCTCGTCGTGCGCAAGCCGATCGGGGTGTGCGGAGCGATCGTGCCCTGGAACTTCCCGCTCACGCTTGCGGCCAACAAGGTCGCACCCGCGATCGCGGCCGGCAACACAGTGGTGTTGAAGCCTGCGAGCACGACGCCGCTGTCGACACTGGCCTGCATCGAGGCGCTCATCGAAGGCGGCCTCCCGGACGGCGTCGTCAACGTAGTTCTCGGCCAGGCCACCGGCGACGCGATCGTCGCGCATCCGATCATCCGCAAGGTCGCGCTCACAGGTTCCACTCCGACGGGCAAGAAGGTGATGGCCCGCGCGGCCGAGCAGCTGAAGAAGATCACGCTCGAGCTGGGCGGCAGCGATCCCTGCATCGTGCTGGACGACGCTGACCTCGAGGGCGCGGCGCGTGCGATCTCGATCGGACGTTTCTTCAACTGCGGGCAGGCGTGCCTCGCCGTGAAGCGCCTCTATGTCCAGGAGGGCGTTTACGATGCCCTGCTCGAGAAGCTCGTCGCCCGGGCGTCGAAGCTCAAGCCGGGCAACGGCCTCGACAAGGACAGCCGGATGGGACCGATGCACACCGAGACGCAGCGCGCCGAGGTCGAGGCCCAGCTGAAGGACGCTGTCGACCGCGGCGCGAAGGTCGTGTACGGCGGCGGGAGGCCCAGTGGCGGCGACTACGACAAGGGTTGGTTCATCGAGCCGACCATTGTTGAGAACGTGCCCGATGGCGCGCGCATGTGGACCGAGGAAGTGTTCGGTCCGGCGCTGCCTGTGCGGCGGATCAAGGACCTCGACGAGGGTCTTCAGCTGGCCAATGACTCGCAGTACGGGCTGGGCTCTTCGGTCTGGACCACGAACATGGCGGCCGCCTACCGGGCGGTGCAGGAGATCGAGGCCGGCTACACGTGGGTGAACGCGCTGCAGATCGCGCACGACGAGCTTCCGTTCGGCGGCACCAAGCAGTCGGGCTTTGGCAAGGAGCACGGCGTGGAGGCGTACCTGCACTACACCGAAGAGAAGTCGGTCGTCTACGGCGGAATTTGAAGTAACCGCCTCCGGTACTGAGGTGGCGTGAGGGTTGCCCTGGTCGTGGTCGGAGCGCTGGTCCTGCTGACCGGGGCGGTGTTCGCCGGGCAGGGGCTCGGCTACATTCCGGGGAGCATCATGACCGGGGACATGAAGTGGTTCTGGATCGGGTCGGCGATGGTCGTGGTGGGCGTCGTGCTGGGCGGCGCCGGGCTAGTCCGTCCAGCGCGGAAAGCGTAGGTTCACGAGCCCCTCCGGCCCTTCGGGCCACCTCCCCATAAATGGGGAGGACAAGGCCACCTCCCCATAAATGGGGAGGACAAGGCCACCTCCCCATAAATGGGGAGGACAAGGCCACCTCCCCATAAATGGGGAGGACAAGGCCACCTCCCATGAATAGGAGAAAAAGCTTCACCTCCCCGCTAGCCGGGGAGGTCGGCCCGCAGGGCCGGGTGGGGCAGATGGGAGCGTTGTTTGGGCTTCGTCGAGTTTCCAAAAGATGCTTTCGATCACGTCGTCAAGGCCTTGATCAGTGGCAGACGCTGGAAACCGCATGACGCGGAATCCCTGTGATTCGAGGTATGAGGTCTTCCGTTGATCTGATACCTCGTTATGAAACTCACCGTCGATCTCAACCACAAGCCGGGCCGAAAGGCATGCGAAATCGGCGAAATACGGTCCGATCGGGAGCTGGCGCCGGAACTTGAAGCCGGCGAGCCGCCTCCCGCACAACCTGTACCAGACACGCCGCTCGGTGCCGCTCATGTGATTTCGCAGGTCGCGGGCTCGCTGTGTCTCGGGTGAGTGCATGACAGAACCATTGCGACTCTCCTGAGACGGAATCAACTCAGCTCGTTAATCCGGGTTCGTTACTCCCCACCCGGCGCCTCCGGCGCCGACCTCCCCGGCAAGCGGGGAGGTGAAGAGACGACTCAACAAGAGTTACGCCGTGCGGCCGTTGAGCCTGTCCCAGTGGGCCTGGCACTCGACGCAGCGCGTGGCGGCCGGCTGGTACTGCAGCCGGGCCTCCGGGATGCGCCGGCCGCAGCCCTCGCAGATCCCGTAGGAGCCCTCGCGGAGGCGCTCGAGCGCCCTCTCGACCTGCTCGCGGTTCTGGTCGAGGAGGTGGACGAGCAGGTCACTCGTCTCTCGGTCGGACAGTGCCTGCGCCAGGTCGGTGTCCTCAGGAATCCCCGTGATCACGCCGCCGACGACATCGTTCAGCGGGCGATGCAGGCCCGCCTCTTCGCCGCACTGCGCGGCCAGGAGCTCGAGGAGCTTCCTGTCAGCCTCCAGCCTCACCGCTGGAGCGTCTCCGGTCCTCTTCCGAATCGCCATTTGCTAAACCCCCCTCCAAACTCATTACCGGACTCGGCGTCGTTTGGATTCCGACTCTCACAACGCCTGCACCGGCAGGCGTACCCGCTCCCGCACAATTAGGCGCCGAATGCCGTCCCCGCTGCCATCCCCCCGGAAGTTGATTGCCGCGCTGTGTATGGCGCTCGCCCTGGCCGGCTGCCAGTTCGGCTCGAGCCCGCGCGCCGTGCCGAGCGTAGCGCAGTTGGGCACGGATCTCAACTGTCCAAAGACCGACCATGCTTTCGAGGATCCGCAGGCCGGTTGGGGATTCTGCTACCCGGCGAACTGGAGGTACCTGGAGCGGTCCCAGTCGATCGCCAGCCCGGCGGGCCTCGACCTGACCTTCGATATCACGTACGTGCCTCCTACCCCGCTGCCGTGCGCCAATCCAACCGTGTCGGCTGCCAGCCCGGCGCGTCCGGCTTCCAGCCCGTGTCCGGGCGACTTCGCCAACATGATCATCTCAACCTATGAGCGGGGCAGCGCACCCGACCTGGCCACCTGGCTACAGGCCAACCTGACCAACGCCCAGCACGGAGATTCGATCAGGTGGGGCAACGCGCTCCAGGCTCAAAAGCTCGGCGACGGCAGGCGGGTCGCTCTGACCGCGCACCACGTCGTGATCATGGATCTCCACCCTGGGCTCCTGGATCTCGAGACTGAGATGTCGGCCAGGCTCGGCACCTGGAAATTCAGCTTCTGAGGTCTTAGCTCGGCCTTCGGAACAGGGACTGCATCTTGATCGCCAGGCCCATGTCGCCCTTGATCTTCAGCTTGCCCTGCATGAACGCGGCCGTGCCGTCCAGCTGGCCGGTCATGATCTTGACCCAGTCGTTGGAGTCGGCGATCAGCGTCAGGTTGGCCGGCTCACCAGGGTCGCCCTTACCGGACTCGGCCTTGCCGTCGTGGATCCTGACCCACCACTTGCCGGCCGGCTCGCCGCTGAGGTCGAACTGAATCGTGGCCTTGGTCGTCCCTGCCTTTTCGGGGATCAGGTATTCGGGCATGGCCTCCACGATCTGGTCGGGGGTCATCTGGACTTCGGACATCGGCTCCTCCCTGGATGAATCGCTTGCATTTTTAGTACGTTCGAGTACGAACAACTACTCATCTTAATCAGGTCGGGGACAATTCCGTGATGGCCGTCGAGTTGGCGCTGAGCGAGGTCGCGGAAGGCGTCTTCGAACTTCGCCTGCCGATTCCATTCGAGGACGGCCTGGTCAACGTCTTTCTCTTCACCGACGGCAACGATGTGGACCTGCTCGACTGCGGGATGAACGCAGAGGAGTCGCTCGATGCGATTCACCGCGCACTCCAACAGCTCGGCACCCCGCGGATCCGCCGGCTGGTCGTGACGCACATCCACCCGGACCACTACGGTGCGGCGGGTGTGTTCGCCGGCCCTGGTCTCGCCGACCTCTACATCCACCGCCTCGAAGTCCCGCTTGTGCATCCGCGTTACGTCGAGCTCGAGCACCTCGTGAGCGAGGTGCAGCATCACGTGCTCGTCAACGGCGTGCCGGCGGGCGACGCCGAAGTGCTGAGCAACTCGCAGCGCGCGCTGAGCCAGGTGGTGAAGACCGCTGAGCCGTCGGTCCAGCTCGACGGCGCGGAGCTGATCGAGATGGGTCGCCACTCGCTGCGCGTCGAGTGGACTCCCGGCCACTCGCCGGGTCACATCTGCCTTTACGAGACGGCGGGCGGGCTGCTGTTCGCCGGCGACCACATCCTGCCTGAGCTGTCGCCGAACATCGGTCTGCACCCGCAGAGCACGCCTGACCCCCTGCACGACTATCTCGCCGGGCTCAGGCGGATGGCCGAGCGGCAGCCGGCCCTGGTCCTGCCGGCGCACGGGCGTCCGTTCGCCGATGTGGCCGGTCGTGTCGAAGCGCTGACCTCGCACCATCAGCGCCGGCTCGACCAGATCCTCGAGATCGTCGGACGAGATGAAAAGTCCGGCTGGGAGGTTGCGGTGGAGCTGTGGGGTCCGCGCGAGAACCTCTACGAGAAGCGGCTTGCCCTCCAGGAAGGATTGGCCCACCTGCAGGCTCTCGCCGTCGAGGGTCTTGTCCTGAAGACGGTCACGCCGGAGTCCGTGCGGTGGCGGCGGGCTTGATGCCAAGCGGAAGAATGTCCGCGGAGTAGCAGCCGACCCCGACCACGCCGGGACCTGCATGCGCGCCGACCACCGGACCGAGCGGCTGGATCATCAGCGTTTCTGCGACAGGCTCGAGCTCGCGCGCGACGCGCTCCGCGTCGGCCTCGGCGTCTGCGTGTCCGACGATGACGCACAGCCCCTTGCCGCTGTCGACCTCGCGCGTCAGCTCGACGATCCGGTTTAGAGCGCGATCAAAAGTGCGCACGCGTTCGAGAGGAGTCACCAGACCATCGCGGATGCACAGGACCGGTTTCACCTGCAGCACCGATCCCAGCAGCGCGCTCGCGCGCCCGATGCGGCCGCCCCGGCGCAAGAACTCGAGCGTCGCCACCGAGAAGTAGGTCTGGACCTGGTCACGCATGGCGTTCACACGTTCCGTCACGGACCCGGCCGTCGCGTCGGGCTGGGATGCGATTTCGGCTGCCGCCAGAGTGATCAGCCCCAGCGACATCGATACGAGCTGGGAGTCGATGACGTGGACACGTTTCGCGTCGGTCATCTCCGCGCCCTGCACCGCGGACGCGTACGTCCCGCTCAACTTTTCGGAGATGTGAATCGAGACGACCGCGGAATGATCGGCGAGGAGCTCCGCGTATGTCTCCGCAAAACGTCCGGGCGACGGCTGCGATGTGGTCGGGTGCGTCGTCGCCTTGGGCAGCGTGCGGTAGAACTCCGACGGCCGGATCTCCACGCCGTCGAGCAGCGACCTGCCTTCGAAATGCAGCGTGAGGGGCACGACTGTAATCCCGCGAGACTTGACGAGCTGCGCCGGAAGGTCGGCGGTCGAGTCCGTGACGATCGCCACCTTGCGATCGGTCACTCTGGAGGTACCACCGGTTTGGGATCGTCGCGGCGCCTGGTTCTGCGCAACGGAAAGACTCGGTCCTCCAGGGGCTTGAGCCCCAACAGGACGAGGACCACGACCACTGTCACGAACACGGCCACGCCGTAATAACGGAAGCCGACGGCCATGCCCAGTGACGCCGCAACCCAGATCGACGCTGCGGTGGTCAGGCCGCGAACCAGCTCGCCCTGGCGCAGGATGCTGCCCGCGCCCAGGAAGCCGACACCGGTCACGATCTGAGCCGCGATCCGCGTCGGATCCACTGTTTTCCCGAAGTCGGGGATGAGGCCAAGGCCCGTGAACATGCACGACCCCGCGCTGATCAAGGCCATCGTGCGCAGGCCGGCCGGGTGACCTCGGAACTCTCGCTCGGCGCCGATGAGGAGTCCGAGGGCGAGGGCGATCATGACGCGGACGGCGAGGTCGAACTCGCCGGAGAGTGGCGTAGGGTCAGCCCCGGCCGGGACGTCCTCCGGGCCTGTCCTGCGCGCCGGGTTCGTCCTTGGCGCCCGGCTCGTCAGGAAGCTCGGGGAGGTCCAGGCTGTTCACGAAGTCGCGGAACACGGCGAGGCGCTCTTCGTCGACGACGGGGTTCGTCTTTTCCTTATCGCCGCCCTCGAGCTCGTCCGCCTCGGGGATGATGCCGGCGGTCTCCATCACCTCAGACGCGACGAAGATCGGGCACTCGACGCGGACCGCGAGAGCGATGGCGTCGGAAGGCCTGGCGTCGAAGTCGAGGTCGCGGCCGTTCTGCTTCACGTAGAGCCGGGCGTAGAAGACCTGGTCGGCCAGGCGCGTGACGACGATTCGCTTGATGCTGATCCCGAGGTCGCCGAACGCGGTCGCCATCAGGTCGTGCGTGAGCGGACGGCCAAGCGTGTTGCCAGAAATCTTGGTCGCGATGGCCTGCGCCTCGAACGAGCCGATCCAGATCGGAAGGTAGCGGTCCGCTTCCTTCTCTTTGAGGATCACCAGATGCTGAGCCGTCGGCATGTGGATCCGGATGCTGTCTACCGACACCTCGATGAGGTTTTTCATCCTCGGCTCCATATTACCCTTCGGTCCTCCGCATCCCTGCTATTTGAACGCTCCAGGCCCCCTCAGGGTGTCGCCTATACGTACGTAAACTTCGAACGTGGCGAAGGGACGACGTGGGCGCCTGATCCTGATCGACGCCCACAGCCTCATTTACCGGGCTTTTTTCGCCCTGCCGCCCATGAGCACCTCCGACGGCCGGGTGACGAACGCCGTATACGGCTTCACCTCGATGCTGGCGATCGTGCTCGCGTCACGCCCGGAGTACGCAATCGCCGCGTTCGATCTTGGCAAACCCACATTTCGCTCCCAGGAATACGTGGAGTACAAGGCCGGGCGGCGCGCCATGCCGGACGACCTGCGAGCCCAGATCGACATGGTCCGCGACGTGCTCGAGTCGTTTTCGATCCCGATCTACGGGGTCGAAGGCTTCGAAGCGGACGACGTCATCGGGACGCTGGCGCGGATCGCCGAAGAACGCGGTCACGCCGTAACCATCGTCTCGGGCGATCTCGATTGCTTGCAGCTCGTCACCGAATCGGTGGAGGCCCTCGTGCCGCGTCGTGGCATCACTGACACGTTCGTCTACGGACCCGACCAGGTGCGCCAGCGCTATGGATTCGAGCCGCCGCAGCTCGTCGACTTCAAGGCGCTCCGTGGCGATACGTCGGACAACATCCCCGGCGTGCCGGGTGTGGGGGACAAGACCGCGGCCAGGCTCGTGCAGGACTACGGGACCGTCGAGTCGCTGCTGGAAAAGGTCGATGAGCTGCCCGAGGGCCGGCTGAAGAAGGCGCTGAAGGAAAACGCCGACAGGGTGCGGCTTGGCAAGCGGATGGTGACGATCGTGCGCGAAGTCCCGATCGAGCTCGAGCTCGAGAAGGCGCGCTGGACGCGATACGACTACGACCGCGCGAGACGCGTCTTCGACCACCTCGAGTTCCGGCAGCTGCTCACCCGTTTTCCTCCGCCCGACCAGGTGCCCGTGCAGCCGAGCCTGACGTTCGAGCCGGCGCCTCGTGCGGCTGGGCTGCAGATCGTCGAAGATCCTGCGGAGGCCGCGAGCCTGCTCAACGGTTCGCAGGACGTTGGCGTGTTCACCTTCACCGAGGGTTCGGGCCGCGGCTGCCGGGTCTGCGGTCTTGGAGTCTCGACCGCGGGCAGGACGTTCTACGTCGCGCGGCCGGACGCGATGGACGCGGTCGCGAGCACTCTTTCGGGCCGTCCGATCTCGGGTCACGACGCGAAGGAGACGGAGCTGGCGCTGCGCTCTCTGGGCGGCGGCAAGCGCGAGTGGGCGTTCAGCACGTTTCTTGCCGCCTACCTCCTCGGCGCGGGATCGCGCGACCCTCGGCTCGAGGACCTCGCCCGCGAGTTCCTCGGCATGGAGCTGGTAAGCACCGAGCAGCTGCTCGGCACCGGCCGCGCCGCGCGCAAGCCCTCGGCGATTGCCGAGGAGGAGGCGGCGGAGTTTGCGGCGCGCCGCGCGGAGGCGATCCTCAACCTGAGGCCGCGGCTGGAAGCGGAGATGAGCAACCTGGGCGTCGACTACCTCTTCCACGAGATCGAGCTGCCGCTTGCGGGCGTGCTCGCCGACATGGAGTCGGAGGGCGTGGCAATCGACGTGCCTTACCTGAAGGAGATGCAGGACGAGCTCGGCGCGCAGCTCGGCGCGCTGGAATCCGAGGTCGAGCAGGTCGCGGGTCAGAAGTTCAACCTCAACGCGCCTCAGCAGCTCGCGAAGGTTCTCTTCGAAGACCTCAGGCTTCCTGTCGGCAAGCGCACGAAGACCGGCTATTCGACTGACGCGGACACGCTCGAGGCTCTGCGTGAAAAGCACCCGATCATCGGCCTGATCCTCGAGCACCGCCAGCTGTCGAAGTTGAAATCGACCTACGTCGACGCGCTGCCGCAGCTGGTGGATCCGCTGAGCGGCCGCGTGCACACATCGTTCGGGCAGGCGAGCACCGCGACCGGACGTCTCGCTTCTTCGAACCCGAACCTGATGAACATCCCGATCCGCACCGAGCTCGGCCAGCGGATCCGCCGCGCGTTCAAGGCCGGCCGCCCAGACCACATCATGGTTTCGGCGGACTACTCGCAGATCGAGCTGCGCATCGCCGCGCACCTGAGCGGCGACCCGAAGCTGCTCGGCGCGTTCGCCGCCGGCCAGGACATCCACACTGCGACAGCGGCTGCGGTGTTCAAGATCCCGATCGAAACCGTCGACCCGAACCAGCGCCGCCTGGCGAAGGTGGCGAACTTCGGCTCGATCTACGGCCAGGGTGAATATGGGCTGTCGCAGCAGCTGGGCATCACGGGTGACGTCGCGCGCGAGTTTCTCGGCCAGTACTGGTCGACGTACTCGCGCCTGCGCGAGTACCTCGATGATGTAAGGAAGAAGGCGCGCGAGGAGGGATTCGTAGTCAGCGACACCGGCCGGCGCCGCGCGATCCCCGACCTTCGGTCGCCGAACTTCCAACTGCGTGGCGCGGCAGAGCGGATGGCGATCAACTTCCCGATGCAGTCCCTCGCCGCGGACAT
>VBDS01000230.1 GCA_005889085.1 Chloroflexota bacterium
GGCCCAGCTGGAGGCATGGCTCCTCCAATGATTCGACCCGCGCAGCGGCCCATCCGGATCGTATTCATGGCCGTGCCCCTGGCAGGGATTTTCGTCGGCGCAACACTGATGCGCACCGACCATCAGATCCATTGGGCCACAGGTGCGGCCTATGCGGTGGGCACCGTCGCCATCGCGGCCAACCTGGCATTTCAGTTTGTGTGTCTTCGTTTGCTCATCCGCGTGCTGCGCCGCCGCGGCGCCATGTTGCTCGAGGGCGTGGAGCCAGTCACGATCCTCGCGCTGCTCGCCGCCGGGACCGCCGTGTCCGCGGGCCTCGTGCTGGCCGCCGTGCGGATTCAGCCAGGGCTCACGACCGTGGCCACCGCGATGTTTCCGGGCCTGACACTTGTCCTCGCGATGGCCGGCGCGCTGCTGCTGGCCCCCGGCCACCGTCTGGCCGCGCGCCGTGCCCTCGTGTTGGTGTTTGCGAGCCAGTTTCTCCTCACACTGTCGTTGAGGCTGCTCTAGTGATGCGCTGGGGTTTGCTGTTCGGCTCTGGGATCGCGCTCGCAAACCTGGTTCTTCAGTTCGCCCTGACGCCCTTCCTCCCGTGGCAGCTCATCGGTCTGCTCAGCGTGGCTGCGTGGTTGGGAGGCGTGGTTGCGGCCGGCATGTTCGCAGGGCGAACCGGTTCGCTCCGCGCTGCAGCCGGTGCCGCTTTCATCGCGGCAGCGGTGGACGCCGTCCGGAGTGCCGCCGTGGCGATGGCCGTTGGCATCCCAACCATCGCCTCGGCCGCTCCTCATGTTGCGACGACGCCCGGGCTGATCATCGCGGGGAACGTCGTCGAGCTCATGGTGATCGGACCGCTTGCCGCTGCCATCGGCGTGGGCGCCGTTCGGTTGACCAGGCGCTCAGCCGCACGGAATGCGGTGGCGGGCGACTGAGGTGTTCTACCTGAGCTACCTCCGCGAGGAGCTCACGCGGCGCGGAGCGCGCACCTTCCTCGCGGTGCTCGCCCTCGCCGTGGGCGTCGCCCTGGTCATCGACGTCGCGGCGTTGGGCGCGGCGCTCCACACGGGGCAGACGCGCATCCTCGACCCGCTCGGCGGATTGGGTTCCGACCTGCTGGTGACCACGTCGGCGCAGTCATCGACCGCGTCATCTTCCGAGGTCAGCAACGAGATGCAGTCCGTGATCACCGACCTCTCGAAGCTCGGCAATCCGGGCGATCACTTCGTGCACGACTTCTTCCTGCCCTCGGGCGAGGCGGCCCTTCCGGCCGGGATGGCGGACCAGGTGAGGCTCATGCCGGGCGTCGCCCACGTGTCCACCGGCCTGACCCTGCAGGTCGTGCACCAGGAAGGAACCGTGCCCAAGATCGTCGCCGAGCTGAAGCTGGCCGCCCAGTCGATCACCGTCAACCAGTCCACTGCACCGCTGACCGCAGCCGAGCAAAGCCAGATCCAGGCGTGCGTGCAGGCGGCGCAGCAGGCCGGCCACCTCGACGACGCGGCGTTCAACAAGTGCCTGCCCGAGAGATTTCGCAGCAGCAAGCTCACCGTGACGATCCCCGCCCAGACGATCCAGCAGGTCGTGAATCCGCCGCAGACCGACATCCGCAGCTCGTCCTTCACGATCGGTGGAGTCGACACGGCCCAGCAGTCGATCGGGATCGTGACCCCGGCCCAGGTCACGTCTGGCCGCTTTGTGGTCGCCGGTCAGCCGGAGGCGCTGCTGGCGGAGGGCTACGCGCAGCGCCATGGCCTGACGGTCGGCCAGGACGTCGTCCTCAACAGCACGCATTTCACGATCGTGGGCCTGATCAAGCCGCCGCTGGCTGGGCAGGCCGCCGATGTCTACGTCCCGCTGCAAGACCTGCAGGGCATCTCGGAGCGCACCGCGCGCGTGAACGTGCTGCTGGTGCGCGCCGCGAACGCCGGCGACGTGTCGCGCATCACGTCCGAGATACAGGCTGCTTACCCCGGCGTCCAGGTCACGGCGTCGAGCGACCTCGCCGGTCAGGTTTCGGGATCTCTCGTCGACGCCCGCAACCTCATCGATCGAACCGGTCGCTGGCTGGCGCTGATGGTCCTCGTCGCGACCTGCGCGATCGCCTGCATGCTCATGCTGTCCGCGGTCGGCAGGCGCGTGAGGGAGCTGGGGACCCTCCGCGCGATCGGATGGTCTTCGCTCCTGATCGTGCGCCAGGTCCTGGGCGAGTCGCTGGTCATCGGGCTGATGGGCGGCGTGGTCGGCGTGGCACTCGGCGTCGGGGTGCTTGACGCCATCGTGCAGCTGCTGCCCCCGCTGCAGGCCGTCGCCCCCGCAACGAGCAGCGCGCCGACGCTGTTCGGAATGGGCGTGGTCACCCATCCCATCGCGGAAACGGTCCGTCTCCAGGCGTCCGCAAGCCCGTCGGTGGCGGGGCTCGCCATCCTGCTGGCGGTGGCGGGCGGCTTGCTGGCCGGCGGCGGCGGAGCGATGCGAGCGGCGAGGCTGCGCCCGGCGGACGCGCTGCGGGACCTCGGTTAGATGTACGAGCTGTGCGGGGTGACACGCCGCTATCGGCAGGGCCCGAGCGTCATCGCAGCGGTGGATGACGTCGACCTGCGCATCGACGAAGGCGAATTCGTGGCCATCACGGGCCCGAGCGGTTCCGGCAAGTCGACGCTGCTGACTCTGCTTGGCGGCCTCGACAGGCCGACTGGCGGCCAGGTCATCTTTGATGGGGTCGACCTTGCTCGCCAGAGCGACCGCAAGCTGACCCTGCTGCGGCGCCACGCGTTCGGGTTCATCTTCCAGCAGTTCAACCTGATCCCGACGCTGGACGCGCTCGAGAACGTCGAGGCGGGAATGGCCCCGCTCGGGATGAGATCGCGCTCCCGGCGGGAAGGCGCTCGCCAGCTCCTCGAAGAGGTCGGGCTCGACGGCCGCGTGCGCCACCTGCCGTCTCAGCTGTCGGGAGGCGAGCAGCAGCGCGTCGCGATCGCTCGCGCGCTCGCCAAGAACCCGCGGGTGCTGCTCGCCGACGAGCCGACAGGCAACCTCGATTCGAAGATCGGGGCCGAGATCATCGAGCTCATCGCGCTGTTCAGCGAGCGGAGACGCCAGACGGTCGTCCTGGTGACGCACGACGCCGAGGCGTCCCGCTACGCAAGCCGCACGTTTCGCATGCGCGACGGACGTCTGCTCGACGACGCGCGCCTCGCGCTGGCGGCCGCCCTGTGATCCTGGAAGTCGAACACCTCACCAGGCGGTTTGGCGCGCGGACGGCCGTGCAGGACGTCAACCTCCGCGTCGAGGCGGGGGAGATCTTCGGTTTCCTCGGGCCCAACGGCGCCGGCAAGACGACCGCGATCCGCATGTTGTTGGGGCTGCTGCGACCGGATTCGGGAAGCGCACGCGTCGCGGGCTTCGACTGCTGGCGCCAGCACGTGCAGGCGGCGCGCCATTTTGGCGCCGTGCTCGAGTCGCCCGGGATGTACACGGCTCTCACCGCGCGCGAGAACCTGCGCCAGTTCGCGCGCCTGCTGGGCGGAGTGACGAAGCAAGAGCAATCGCGACTCCTCAGGGAGGTGGGGTTGGAGGGCAGGGCGGATGAGCCGGTGCGCGGATTCTCGCTCGGCATGCGGCAGCGATTGGCCGTGGCCCAGGCGCTGCTGGGCAACCCGCAGCTGCTCGTGCTCGACGAGCCGACCAACGGCCTCGACCCGCTGGGGATCCGCGATCTCCGCGAGCTGCTGCGCGGGCTCGCCGACGAGCAGGGCATCGCCATCGTGCTGTCCAGCCACATGCTCGGCGAGCCGGAGGAACTGTGCGACCGGATCGCGATCATGAGCCACGGCTTCGTGCGGGCGCAGGGAAACCTCGTCGAGCTGGTGAACCGCGACGGATACCGGTTCGAGCTCTGGGCCGGCGACCCGGCGCGCGCGCGAACCCTGCTCGAGCTGATTCCAGGTCTCGAGGTGATCGAGGGAACGGCGCCCACGCGACTCGAGCTCCACGCGAATCGCGATGTGAGCGAGCTGGTGACGGCGATCCTCGTCCAGCAGGGGGTGGGAGTGCGCGAGCTTCGCCGCTGCCCAGGCAACCTCGAGGACTATTTCCGCGAAGTCACGCTGCGCAGCGTCGAACCGGCGGCCGCGGCAAGCTGATGCTGCGCGCCGTCGTCTGGAACGAGCTGGAGAAGCTGGTGCGGCGGCGCTGGCTCTTGATCGTGCTGGTGACCGCGGCGGTGGTGGGACTGGGCATCGCGATCGAGCTCGCCTCACCACAGCCCGCTGATTGGAAGTCGCAGACGCGCGAGCAGATCGCCCAGCTGCGCGCGGCAAAGGATCAGCTGCAAAGCGCGCCCGAAGGAGTCCCGGCCGGATTCCAGGCGTCGCTGAATGCAGCCATCGATCAGCAGCTCGCGGCCGAGCAGTACCTGCTGGACCACGACATCGCGCCCTCGGACTGGTACCCGGCGGGCCGCGCGATCGGCACGATCCTGAAGACCGGTTTTGGATTCCTGCTCTTGCTCTTCGGATGGCTGGCCGCGGAGTCGATCGCGCAGGAGCGGGCCGATCGCACGTTGGGCCTGCTGCTGAGCCGGCCGGTGTCGCGTCGCGAGGTGCTCCTCGGGAAGGCGATCGCCCTCCAGGTGGTCGCCACGGTGGTTTTGCTGGCGGCGATGCTGCCGGTTTACGTCATCACGGGACTCCAGCACGGAGGATGGGCGGCTTTGACGACCAGGATCATGGTGCTTGACGATCCGGTGAAGGGCGTGCTGGCCGGCAATATCGAGCTGCTGCCGGCATGGTTCTACGTGCTCGCCGCAATGGTCCTGTCGCTGGCGGCGGTCCTGGTGGCCCAGGCCCTCGGTCTTTTGGTTTCGATCCTCGCCAGGGGGCCGGGCCTCGCCATCGGTTCCACGCTTTGCGCCCTGCTGGTGCTGCAGCCCTTGGCCGCGGTGTTGAGGCTCGCGTTAAAGGACCCCGCCTGGCTGCACTTCACGTTCTGGCCGTACCTGAGCCCTTCGACTGAGCTGACGAGCCAACCGACCATGGGCCTCGGCTACTCGTCCGCGGGCCTGAGCCTGTCGGTGCTGCTGGTGTGGGCGGTCGCTTTCCTGGTCGTTGGACTCGCGCTGTTCACGCGCCGGAGCGAGACCGGCTGACCTGCTCGTTGTGGCTGTTTAAGCTCGACGCGTGATCGTCAACGTCTGTCCGGCGGCGGTGAGCGCTGCATCGCCTGAGCGGATATGGAGCGTCCTGACCACAGTCGAGCGGATCGGTGAGTGGCAGGACGCGCGCTTTGTGTCTGCAGTGCCGGCTGGACCGATGAAGGGTGGACAGGTGATCGACCTGGCGGCGCGCGGCTTCGGCCGAGAGTGGCCGGTGAGGATCGACGTGCGCGACCTGGACCCGCAGCACCGCTGGGTCGACCTGGTCGTCCACCTGCCGCTCGGCGTCACCAACCATGAGCACGTGACGCTGACCGAGACGAAGAAAGGTGGGACGCTCGTCCGGCTCAATTGAGACTTCCACCTCCCGCCCGGGTGGCGGGGCCGCATCGTCGGCGTACTTGTCGGAAGGGAGCTGCGGCGCGGACCTGAAGAGTCGTTGCAGGCGTTGATCCGCGCTGCCAGCTCCACCAGCCCCTCCGGCGGCTCCGCCGCCACCTCCCCATGAATGGGGAGGAGCCTTTCTAAGCTGTTCCGGCCCGCAGCGCCGCCATCGCTTTGTCGAGGTTCCGCTCGCGCGTTTCAGGCGTCTTGCCGTTTGCGATCGGCGCCACGAGCCGGATCTTTCCGCTGTAGGACAGGCTTTCGAAAAACTTCTTCGCCTTCGCATCCTTGGCGAGTGCCTTCGCGAGCTCCGGCGGCACATCGACTTCGCGAGGCTGCGTGTCGAGCTCGACGTCGACGTCGACCGTGTCTCCGCCTGCCACGCCTGCTTTGCTGCGGACCTCCTCGCTTATGCCGAGCATGAAGACCCCGCCCATCGGCGCGATCGCGCTGCGATAGGTGTAGCCATTGATGGTGACCTTCACGAGCGGCCGCCTGGTCGACCCGAGCGCGTCTACAACCTTGGCCGGGACCTCCACGCCGGTCGCGGTCTTGCCGGCGCGGAGGACCCTGGTCCGAAATCGCATTACCGCTTCGTCGCCTGCTTGGGTCCGAGCTGGTGCGAGGTCGGGGCGAACTGGACGATCCGGATGTGGTTGCCGAACGGGTCGCGGATGCCGATGTCGGAGCCGTATTCGTTTTCGGTCAGCTCCGAGGTGAACTCCACGCCCTTGGCTTTGAGCTCTGCGGCGGTTTTCTTGATGTCCGACGTCGAGAAGCCGACGGCGAATCCTGACGCGCCTTTGGCAATGAGCTCGCGGACCTTCTCCGCCGATTTCTCATCCATCCCGGGCGGAGCGGGGACCTCGAGCAGGATGTCATGCGAGGGATCCCCTGCAGCGCGGACGGTGAGCCAGCGCATGAACCCCAGGTTGGTGTCATTGCTGACCTCGAGGCCGAGCTTGCCGACGTAGAAGTCGAGAGCCTTCTCCTGGTCGAAGACGAAAACGTGCGAGATGTTGATTGTGTTGATC